>JAOAHN010000016.1 GCA_026415215.1 Candidatus Hydrogenedentota bacterium | reverse complement strand
GGCTCATAACCCAAAGGTCGCAGGTTCGAATCCTGCCCCCGCTACCATTTTTTTATAATTTCCTTCCCTTTTTCTATCGGGTTCTCATGTAAACCGAGAAAGTCCCATTTATATTATCAATACCCGCTCATCAAAGCATCTACCATTTATCAAAGACTTGAAATTTCCCCTAGAGATTTTGTAATCCATATACAGATGCTGCCGGATCGCCTAATTGGTAGGGCACCTGACTCTGGATCAGGCTTGTCTAGGTTCGAGTCCTAGTCCGGCAGCCATTTAATTTATTCTGTGGCCCCTTCATCTAGCGGTTCAGGATGCAGGATTCTCAGTCCTGTCACACGGGTTCGAATCCCGTAGGGGCTACTTTATTTTTTTAACTTTACATCTCCACCACCGATAAATTATCATAGTCCCCATAATCAAATAAGAAGGAGCGATTGATGAAAGTATGCGTTCTCGGTGGATGTGGAGATATGGCTAAAGTCGCCCTCGAACTTCTTAACAAAGAGCCCGATGTCCACTCAGTCAGTATTGCAGACATAAATTTAGAAAAAGCAAAACAAATCGCAGAACATCTCGGTAGCAAATTTTCATCAAAATTTGTGAATGCTAAAGATAAATCCTCTCTAATAGAATGCATCAAACACCACAATGTAGCCCTCGGATTCATTGGTCCATTCTACCTATTCGAACATGACATAATTGACGCTTGCATAGAAGCAAAAGTTCCGTATGTCAGCATATGTGACGACTACGATGCCTTCTTATCAGCTATCACCCTTAACGACAAAGCTAAGAACGCGGGCTTGACCATAATCGCGGGCTTAGGAAATTCTCCCGGCATCACTAACCTCCTCGCCAAGAAAGGCTACTACTCAATGGACAAACCCGAGCGCATAGAGATTAACTGGGCGGGTGGCTCCAATGAAGATATTGGACCTGCAAACATTAAACATGTCTTACATATATTCAGCGGGTACACGCTACAATGGCGAGACGGGAAAGAAGTAAAAATTAAAGCAGGGACAGACAGAAAAATAGTGGAGTTTCCCGAACCTATGGGAAAACTCCCTGTATATATTACAGGGCACGCTGAATCAGTCTCAATTCCACGAACCCTCCCAGGATTAAAATATGTCTCACTTCACGGCGGAATCCATCCACCATACATAGCACGATTAGCCACAATCCTTGGTAGACTCGGATTATCAAACACTCATAAGAAGCGTGAACTCCTCACCAAAATTCTTCTACCTCTGGTAAACCTCGGTATCTTCTCGAAAGGTGGAATAGACCAATCAGTATTCCGCATTGATGTATATGGTCAGAAAAACGGCAAACAGGTGCATCATTACTATTCCGGTGTTGGGCATATTGCTGAAATTACAAGCATTCCCGCCGTCGAAGGAGCCCTAATGATTGCAAAAGGTGAGATCAATAAACCCGGAGTGCACTCTGCGGAATCCGCTATAGACGATGTAGATAATTTTCTTAATCGCCTTCAATCCCGTGGAATAAAACTCTTCTTCCACGAAGAATAGCTCCTCATCCTCCCGTTACATACCCCTCACATAAAAAAATGGTGGAGGCGGCGGGAATCGAACCCGCGTCCGGAGATGCTTCAGTGTGGTCCAACTACATGCTTAGCCCCTCCTTAAATGATTCCCCACTATGGAGCGCCTCGGGGCCGGCTCTCCATAGCCGGTAGGCGATATTGTTACTGCCTTACAGGCATCGCCAATCCCATAAGGACAGGCCTACTGGTTGACGCCCCACTCCGTTAGCAGGCGGTCACGGGTGGAACGTGCCGCTCTGTATTAGGCGGCAAGAGCCAATTCTTGATTGGCAGTTGTTTTGCGACCGGCTTTTAACGAGGCCAACCGGTCAACCTCGGCATGCGTCCCACACCTCATCCATCCCCGTCGAGACCCTTTTCGCCCCCGACGGTGCAACTATTACCTAATTCAATTGTCTGTATATATTATATACTATACGATATTCCCTCCAAAAAAACTGACACAGCACATTAAAATATTTTTTACTTAATCAACCCCCTTAACTCGAGAATTGACTATTTACTACGGCTTATTTTTGGGAAACCATTTTGAGGAGATTACAACTATCCTTCACTTTTTCTTTTTATCATTTCAAATAATTTCCTTAAAATGATTTCTCCAAATTCATCTGGTGTTTTACCTCTCAAGTCAAAAAAACATATTGTTGGGGGCAAACTTTCTATCTCAGTATCATCAAACCTGGCTGGCAAAATGAAATCACCTCTTTTTTTTATGAAGTTTGCCAACGCATGCCTAAATTCAAATTTAGTCCAAGCTTTTTTAGCATATTCCTTAGATATAAAAACCACACAATAATCGCTTTCTTCTCCTCCATATACTCTCGCAAAACGCTCCGATAAATCTTCACCCCACAAGCCGACTTCCTCAAACTTATCGTAAAATACATCAACACCCTTTTGTTTAAGAAATTCTGCCACTTTACCCACATACTCTCGCTGTTCACTGGCGAAAGACAAAGCAACATCATATTTCCACTGCTCACCGTCATTGATTTTTTTGACTTTAATTGTCGGTAAGTTTGATTTAATAGATTCAATTATAAGATCATATTTGTCATTTTTTAAGATCTTCCTTATTCTGAAAAATCTTTCCATCATTATTTTCTCATCTACACACACATCCGCATGTAAACAAGTTTCCACAAATAAAATGAATTTTTCATCATCGCATGCGGAGATTTTAAGATACTCTTTAAGGAGGTACTCATCATCCCAATCATGATTGTTAATCATATGTTGCCATATCTCACCCGAAGCACTCTCAAATCTATGGTCATACAAAGAAGGTATTGAGTTTAAGTCAAAAACTTCATCTAAAAATTCAAGCAGACCTAGATCCCCATAAAATTTCTCTTTTCTATGTAATAGATAATCTACAATTTTATCTCTTGTAATCCGAGAAATTTTCATATTCATAAGACACTAATTAGAGTAAAACAACTTGCTGATTTACTTATCAGTGATCATACAGAAAAAGTATAGCACAGAATGATCTTTTCTTATAATGTACTTGCCTGCAAACCATTATTATTTTTTAGGTCTATCGACATATTGAATAATATTTAGACAATAACAAAAATATTTTAGTCCCTTAAATACGAATTACGAGCATTCCTTCTGAAAATATTATTATCCAAATAAGATATAGTATTTAAACCCTATATGCGTCTTAGGAAATATGTGTATCAAAACTTCACAGCTCTTTAGGTTTTTATCAACATCAAAAACCCACTTGTCCTATAGAAACAAAAAAAATTTAAATCAAAACGCTAATTTGAAGACCCAGGCGTGCTGGCAGGGGATTTGGGCGGGGGAGACGCAAGGGGTGGTGATGAGTAATTCGCCGTCGCGGACTTCAACGGGAACCTGTATGTCGGTGCCGAGTAAGGACACCTTGGGAACAGTCTGATACCCTTTTGGCTTGGGGATAGACCACTTCTCGGGAGGCCATTTCAATGCGATAGCATAGATTGCATTGCCCTTGCGAGTAAAGCGAAAATTCTCTAATTGTGGTGCTTCTTTCCATACATCTGTGGCATATATTGCATCGCCATTTACTTCTAACCATTTACCCATCTCAAGTAGGCGTTCCTCCATAATCTCCGGAATTCGTCCGTCTGCGGAGGGACCTATGTCCAATAGTAAATTACCTCCACGGGCAACATTATCTATGAGTAAGTGAAGTAACTCAGTGGTGCTTCTGTAGTTCTCTGCAGTTTCATTGCGGTTGTATCCAAAGGATCTTCCCATCCCCTGACATTCTTCAAATCTCCCCTCCTGGATAAGATGCCCCTCGGGGATATGCCCATACTCAGGAGTGGCAAAGCCACCATGTTTGTTTCTACAATCTCTCCCCCATCTATCGTTGATTGCTATATCTTTAGGAGCGGGTGATTCATTGAATAGCCACGCTAAAAATTCTGTGCTACGCCAGACTGAACTTGGATGATCCCATTCGCCATCGGGCCAGAATATATCAGGTTGGTATCGGATGATGAGGTCCTTCATCTGCGGAAGCATATGCTCCTCTACATAACGATTTACATCTTCTTTATATAATGGATTAAACCACTCATACATTGAATAGTAGAACCCTGCTTTTAAGCCAACCTTCTTTACTGCTTTGATCAAATCTCCGGCTAAGTCCCTGTGGGGACCTATATCTACAGAGTTCCAATTCCAACTTTGTGCACTGGGCCAGAGGCAAAAACCATCGTGATGCTTCGATGTGAGCACTACATATTTCGCACCGGAGCGCTTAAATACATCCGCCCAGTAATCTGGGTCGAACAATTCTGCTTTGAACATAGGAGCGAAATCTTGATATTGAAACTTCTCTCCATATTTCTCAACATGAAACTTCCAAGTGGGACCATTCTTATTTTGCATGTGATTCCAATACCATTCCGCATAGGTGTCCTTCGGAGCCCAGGCAGGCACAGAATAAACACCCCAGTGAATGAAGATGCCAAACTTTGCATCCTCAAACCATTGCGGGTTGGGTCTCTGATCAATCGATTCCCATGTCGGCTCGTAGGCACTTTGCACACTTAAAATGAGTATCACGGAACTTAATACCATATTCAGCCTCCTTTGAATTTTAAGTTGGTTTAGTTTGTATTAATCTAATTACTTCACCTCTAAATCAACCATCAATATACTCCATTTTGGTATTCTTACTTCGGGGAATGCTTTACTATCAATCTTTATTTGCTCTAACCACACATCTGGCTGTCCTTCTGGGGAAATGATTGCATCGGGGCTCTTTCCTGATACTAACCAACCTTCATTAGCAATCTTCACTTCCTTGTTTTGCACTTGAACATTCACTTTCAAATCTCTATCCAAAGGATTTACTATTGCCAATGATAGAACACCCTTTGTTTCGTCCTTCCACGCACAAAAAACATCTAAGGGTGGCATTTCCGTTTCTCCCTTGGATTCGGAGGGGGATTGAGCCATCGGCTTAACATCCACTTTTACCGGGAGTGACCCGAAATGATTTCGATAAAGCATCAAAACAAGCCCAGTCGTGTCGAAAAATGCTTTAGTTGGGGTTGTTTTTATACATCCGATGACATTTACAGTTTGGGCATAATTAGCCATAGTAATCACATCAGCATTTCTGAAGAATTCGTGCAATCCGATTGCCACTCCCAAGGCATCTTTAAGGTGATATCTACATCCTAATTCACCATATATATGGTCACCATACCAATAATTCCACTCATCCATTGCTATCGGGATGAATTTATCTTTTAGGGCAGGGATAGTTTCTAAATAGCGTTTATGGTTTTTCACTTTTGCTTTTATCCTGTCTGCGAGTTGGTAGACATGTTCAAATACATTCATATTCTCACCACAGTAAAAGTGCTCACTGATATAATCCATATAGTCAGCACAATTTTCGAGCATCCTCATGCTCCAGATTCCAAAATTCTCACCTACACCTATTAGTTTAATCCTCGAATCTACCTCCTTCATTGCTTTGGCAAACTCGTTGTGACGCTTCACATAGTCGTCCACGGGCACATGACCTAACTGCCAATCACCATACATCTCATTACCGATACCCCAGTAGATCACATTATAGGGTTCAGGATGCCCATTTTGGGCACGGAGCTTACCCATAGGCGTGTCGATTGAGCCATTTGCATACTCAACCATATCTGTGGCGAGTTGCACATCGCCGAGCCCAGTGTTCACAACCATAAGTGGCTCAGTGCCTATCTCCCTACAAAACTCTACAAACTCGTCAATACCGAAATCGTTTGTATCGATGCCACCCCAAGCCGGGTTTTTGCGTGTAGGACGCTTATCTGGGTCTCCAATGCCATCTTTCCAGTTATAACCACTAACGAAATTACCTCCGGGCCAGCGGTAAATTGGGGAGTTAAGTTGTTTCAACACCGATATAGTATCAGCTCGCATACCTTTGATGTTATCAGCAGGCATGAGCGACACTGCACCTATAAACAAGTTGCCTTCACCTGTTGCCATAATAGCGAAGCGCGCGGATTTACTATTTTGAGTAGCTTTTAGTCTAAAAGAATACTTCTGGTAATCCCGAGAGATGCTGTCTATTACCGCCTCATTACTTATCAGAGTATCTCCAGAGCGGAGGGAGATCTTTACAACTGCATCTTTGTGGGTTGACTTGAGCACAACCCTCCCGACATATTCATTGCCTTCGAGAATCTCGAGCCCTTCTTGAACAAGTCCCCGTTCCTCTTTAGGTTTTAGCAAAATAACCGGAGTATACCATCCTACATAAGGATTGATCTGGTCAATCATAACCATTAAATTCGGCGGGTTTAGTTTCCAAGGAGACTCGTTGGAATTAATCAAATAGAAGAATTTCCGATCTTCTAACATTTCAGCCCAGATTCCGCCGTATATACACTTACCGAGATGTTCTATAAATTGGCCATAAATAAATGGGTGTATAGGTGCTGTCTTTTGGGAAGGGTCTATTTTCAACTCCATATCGCCGATAGCCATTTCAGAAATTTTCTCCAATTTTATATCATCATATATCGCAGTTCCTTTTGCAAGACCCCAACCACCAAAGAGACAATTTACCATAATCTTCGTTTGTGCACCGACGGAGAAAGTAGTCTCTACATACTTCCAGTCATTAGTTCCTGTAAGAGCCTCTGTCCGGGCTGAAGCTATTCCGTGAACATTGAGTAGGGCACCCACGCCATTTAACAATTGCACATTATCTGTTTTAATCCACCCCGACAATCTATATTGAGCATAGGAAGTAACATCGACCTCCCTAAACCAGGATAGGTCTCCCCCTTCCGATGAAGAAATCTGAACTCCCTTACCCGTTTTGCCCTCCACAGAATATAGAAATTCGCCTTTGCCTTGCCATACTTTTGTGTTCCAATTATTGGGTTTATCAGTGCCTTGTTCGAAATCGTCTTGGAAAATAATTTGTGCGAAGGAAAGTGAACAGAAAAGAGTTAATACTATTATGGGGATAATGATTCTAAAATGTTTCATATCCGCACTCCTTTTTTACTGTTAATCTAAAGTGTAAATAGTATAATAAAGGTGAAGTAATTTGACAAGTAAAAAGATAGGGTAGAATTGCCATTAAGGACTAATAGTTTGTATAATAGGTGGTTGAGGAAGTGAGCTAAAGTGTAATAGAAAAAGCTTATCAAGTGTCGGGGCGTAGCGCAGTCCGGCTAGCGCACTTGGTTTGGGTCCAAGGGGTCGCCGGTTCAAATCCGGCCGCCCCGACCATAAATGAAAGGAGCCAAGCAAGGCGAACCAGTCAGACGGGGGCAGACCGTCAGACAGATTGGACGGGATAGAAGAAAAACAAATAAAATCAAGTAAAAAGAAAAGGGTAATATATGTCGGATGGGGGGTTGATACTCCCACACGGGTGATATAGGAAACTGCGGAGTTTTCAGGTAGCCCAGGATATATACGATGCAACAGTTGTATTCTGTGAGCGATTTATAGATAAGAAGTCAAGGACGCATGACCAGATGATTCAAGCAGGACGTAGCGGGGTACAGAATATCGTAGAAGGGAGTGTAGCATCTGCGACATCGAAGAAGATGGAAATTAAATTAACAGGGGTTGCAAAAGCGAGTTTAGAAGAGTTATTAAGGGATTATGAGGATTATTTAAGACAGAATGGTTTGAGGAAATGGGATAAGGACTCGCCTGAGGCAAAGCGGGTGAGGGAGATGTATAAGTTGGAGAAGTCGGATAGGTCTGACCAGTCGGAGAGGTCGGATGAGTCGGATAGATTGGAGAGATATGGTATCAGGACGGGGAGTGCGGAATTAGTAGCGAATACGTTAATTTGTTTGATACATCAGGCAACATATTTGTTAAGACGGCAGTTGGAACGATTAGAGCAGGAGTTTTTAGAGAAAGGTGGATTTACGGAGAGGATGTATTGGGAGCGGAAACGATGGAGGGACAAGGAGAAAGAGTGATGGAAGTCGGATGAGTCGGACGTGTCGGACGGGTCGGACGAGTCGGACGAGTCGGACGGGTCGGACGGGTCAGACGGGAGAAAAAGGAGAAATGGGTATATGGAGAACATTGTAAGTGAACTAAAACCAGGCACAGTAATCACTGGTTCTTTCTGTCAAGAACCAGTAAAGGTTGATACTTGTAAGGATTTAGGTGAACATATTCGAATTACCGGGAGGATGATGAATAGTAATCAATACTTTGACCGTATGCTGTCGAAGAACCAGCTGTCCCAAGTGAGAATCGATCATCCGCATCGGAATTTCTCATCTCCCGCCCGAGATGTGTTTCTCGGATTAGAGACAGTCCGCTATCGTTATGCCTCACTTTATGACCCGTTACTTGCGGTGAATGTATCGAAGGTTGACCCCCTTCCTCATCAGATAGATGCGGTATATCAGCATATTCTGCGTCTCCCACGTATACGATATTTAATTGCGGATGACCCGGGTGCAGGCAAAACTATCATGGCAGGATTGATAATAAAAGAGTTAAAGCTACGCAGTCTTATAAAAAGGATTCTAATTGTTGTTCCGGGTCATTTGAAAGACCAGTGGCAACGGGAAATGAGGGAGCGTTTTGATGAAGAGTTTGAAATCATTGACCGTAAAAGGTTGGATGAGGTTTATCGAGTGAATATCTGGGAAAAGTATAGTCATACGATAACTTCTATGGATTTTGCCAAACTCGAGGATGTAAGGCCTATATTAGCCAGTGTTCATTTTGACCTAATAATTGTAGATGAAGCCCATAAGTTAAGTGCATATCGATATGGACAAAAGACCAGTAAATCAGAGCGTTATAAATTAGGCGAAATTTTGTCCGCAAATACAGAACATTTGTTATTCCTTTCTGCAACTCCACATAAGGGTGATGTGGATAACTTTCGCTTATTTTTAGATCTTTTAGAGCCTGGTTTCTTCGCCACGAATGAGATGCTACAAGAAGCAATACGAAAACGAGAACATCATCTTTTCATTAGGCGGATTAAAGAAGATTTGAAAGACTTCGAAGGGCGACCTCTTTTTACCAATCGGTTTGTGAAAACGGTTACCTATAATTTAGAGATAGATTCGCCTCGGGAGAGGCAATTATATGATGACTTATCCATCTATGTAGAGAGGCAATACAATCAGTTAAAAGAAGATGAAAAGAAACGGAATGTAGCCTTTGCTCTGGTGATTTTACAGCGTCGTTTTGCATCGAGTATGTATGCCCTTTTGAGGTCTTTAGAGAGGAGGAAAAATCGCCTGGAAGAATATTTAAGTAAACCTATCCCGAAGAAAGAAGAGAATATTGAAATAGAAGATATAGAAGAAATAGAGGACCTTTCGGAAGAGGAACGCTGGGAAGAGGAAAATCGGTGGGAAGCTGTGAGCAGTGCAAGAAACGAGGATGAATTAAGAAGGGAAATAAAACAGATTGATGAGTTTATTTATAGGGTAAACCAAATCATCGAGAACGAGGAAGAAATAAAGCTTAAGAGATTAAAGGAATCTATTACTGAACTGATGAATAAAGTATCTCAACCGGATAGGCGTAAGGTGCTTATTTTTACGGAGTCTAAAGACACTTTATATTATCTTGCACAAAAGATTAAACAGTGGGGGTATAAGGTGAATACCATTCATGGGGGTATGAATTTAGCGGAACGAGTACAAGCGGAGAGCATTTTCAAAAATGAAACAGAGATAATGGTTGCTACCGATGCGGCAGGTGAAGGTATTAATCTCCAGTTCTGTAATTTAATGATTAATTATGACATTCCGTGGACGCCAGTTCGGTTAGAACAACGGATGGGCAGGATCCACCGATATGGTCAAACTTATGAAGTATTCGTTCATAATTTTGTTGCCCAGGACACTCGCGAAGGAATAGTGTTAGGGAAAATACTTGATAAATTGGAAGAGATACGCAAAGCACTGGGTTCTGACAAGGTATACGATGTTATTGGCGAACTTATTGATAGTCGTAAATGTGTGGAGGCATTAACCTATGCAGCTTTGAATGCCCGCACTATGGAAGAAATACTCAAAGATGTTGTTCCTAATTCAGACCCGGCATATATTGCGCGTGTCAAAGAAAATATTCAGGAGACTTTAGTAACACGATATATCAATTTTACTGCTATCCGTGAGTTATCGCAGAAGGCAAAAGAAAACCGTCTGATCCCGGAATATACAGAGAGTTACTTTAAAAAGGTATTTCAAAAATTAGAAGGCACAATAAAGCCCATTGGAGATAAGGTATACACGATTCCTTCTGTCCCTCGTGAACTGTTGTCCATAGCAGAGAAGGAGAGTTTTAGGCAAAATTACGGCCTTGTCCAGAGAGAATATAAGCGGGTCTCTTTTGATAAGGATGTATTGAAAAAAGATTCTAAAGTAGAGTTTCTCTCTTTTGGCCATCCCCTATTTGAAGCAGTCCAGCAATGGGTAGAAAATAATTTAAAGGAAGCCCTGTTAAAGGGTGCGGTATTTTATGACCCTGATGGGAAATATAACGGTTATATCTTCTTTTACGAGGGTGAGGTGAGAGACGGAACAGATGCCATAGCGGGAAAGAGATTGTTTTCATTTTATTATAACGGGGAGGATATAAAGCTTATACATCCTTCGGTTATTTGGGATTTCATTGAAGAGAATGAGCCTCAGCCAGATATTTCTTTTAATATAGACGAGGTAGAAGACAAAATAAGGCATACAGTCATTCAATCTTTAGAGCAATATATGAAAGAAATATTAGAAGAAAGGACACGTCAAGCAGAAATTAAAAAGAAATCAGGTGTTGAATCGCTGAAATATCTTATCAATTGTTTAGACGGAGACCTTATAAATTTATACGATAGGAGAGATAAAGGGGAAGATGTGGAACTGGTTATAAACAATAAAAAGGAACAGAAACAAAAATATGAACATCGCCTTAAAGAATTAACTGAACTTCTCCAGCGAGAGACGAGCTTAACCATGGGAACACCTAAACTTGTGACGGTAATAAAAGTCCTGCCTCTCCAGGGTGATAAAGGGAATCTTCAATCTTGTTCAGATGAAAAGATAGAAGCGATAGGGATGCAAGTCGCCATGGAGTATGAACGCAAACAAGGTAGGAATCCCATAGACGTGTCCACACAAAATTTGGGCTTTGATATTCGTTCTGAAAAAATAGATAAGGAAGAGAAAATAACTGAGATTCGTTATATTGAAGTTAAAGCCAGAGCCCATAAAGGAGATGTTGTCCTTACACAGAATGAATGGTTCAAAGCACAGCGTTTTGGTGATGATTACTACTTGTATGTTGTATTCAATACAAGTTCAAATCCGGAATTGATTATTTTTAGAAACCCTGCCCAAATATTTAAACCTGAAGAAAAAATAGAATTGGTGCGATACATTATTAACTATTCGGATATAGAGAAGTTTGGGAAAACAGATATTTAGGAGCGGAATGAATTTAAGTGCTGTTAGTGTCTCACCAGCAAAGGGAAATGGTAGGAGATAGAGGGAGAGAACGAGGAGGAAAACTGGAAGAGATAAGGTAGGATTTTTAGTTAATAACACGAGTAAAATGTTCCCTACACTTTTTGAAAACGAAATTGAGTATTTATAGGGGCTTTGTGTTATATTGAAAAAACAAACCTACTTCGATTTTAGTTTTTTGATTGAAATCACTGAAATAAAAGCAGAGGTCTAAAATTATGGGACGGCGTTTCATTGAAGAATCTTTTCCGGTGAAAGAGGTGGGTGCGGAGAGTGCTAAAGAGAAAAACATAAGACATGGGCACATCAGCACTTTACATATATGGTGGGCAAGAAAGCCATTAGCTGTAAGTCGTGTTACTGCGTACGCCGCTTTGACACCCGCACTGGGAGACCCAGTAGAGTGGCAGAAAAAGAGAAATTTTATAGTTGAGCTATGCAAGTGGGAGAATTCAAATGACTCTCGTTTAATCAATAGGGCGAGGGAAGAAATCCTTAAGGCAAATGGCGGTGTTCCCCCGAGGGTAATAGACCCGTTTGCAGGTGGCGGGTCGTATCCTTTAGAAGCGATGAGGTTGGGATGCGAAGTATATGCTAATGACTATAATCCTGTGGCGGTATTGATTGAAAAGGCAACTTTAGAATACCCACAGAGATTCAGAAAGTTGGATGTTAGGAATTGGGAACTAATGTTAAGAACAATAATAGGGGGTAAAGATGATGGGAAGTCACAAAGAACCCCAAACAATCAGGTTAGTGAAAGTGATTCAAACTCCGACCAAGACATTTCCAGTATAGGCACAGTTCAATCTGATATCTTAAATAACGAAAAAGTGTCTTCAATTTCTGAGAATAGTCAAGGGTGCATTGATGAAATTAGAGACGCACCTAATAACCGTCAACCAACTCCAATATATGGGAGAGTCAACACAGAACCAGATTTTTCCGGTGATTTAGACGATTGGGAAGATTTTGAACAGTCTAATTTTTTCTCTCAAGAATCGCTAACTACCAATTCCCAATCTACAAATCCCCTATTGACAGCTGTGAAATACTGGGGTAATTGGGTATTAGAAGAAGCGAAAAAAGAGTTATTAGAGTTTTATGTTTATCCGACCTCTACCAATTCCCAATCCCAAACTTCTAAACCTTCAATTCCCGTTGGGTTTATCTGGGCACGAACTATCCCTTGTCAAAATCCTACATGTAATGCTGAAATCCCACTAATGAGACAATTCTGGTTAGCGAAGAAAGAAAAAAAGAAAATTTCTCTATATCCTGTGGTAGATAGAGAGCGGAATCGGATTGAGTTTGGCATTATAGAAAAGCGCGATGGTAAATGGGAATATATAGAGAAACCGCCTATATCCGATTCCCAAATCCCAACTCCTAATCCGCAGTTCGAGCCTGAAGATGGGACGGTCTCTCGGGCGAATGTGCGTTGTCCCGCGTGTGGTGGAATGGTGGACGACAAGACCACACGCCGGCTATTCCAGGTAGGTAAGGCGGGACAGCGGATGGTAGCAGTGGTAGAAACTGGAGGCGGAAGGGGTTCATTTCCAGAAGATAGAGGGAAGAGTTACCGATTGGCAACGGATGCGGATATGGACGCATACCTGCGAGCAGAGAAGGCTTTGGAACAAAAGGTGGCTGAATTGCGCGATAAGTGGGGAATGGAACCTGTCCCAGATGAGGAGATGAACCAAGATGACCCTACAACTGTAGCTGGTAGAGGTTACAGCATAAAAAAATGGGGGGATTTATTTAATTCACGGCAGAAGTTGAGTTTGATAGTATTTTGTGATGCGGTTCGCCGGGCGTATGAGAAGATGAAGGAGTATGTGAGTGAGAATTGGGAATTGGGAGTTGGGGAACAGGAATTAGGGGAAGATGAGAAAAAGACGTTGGATGACTTCGCAAAAGCAGTTGCAACTTATCTGGGGATAATGGTTGATAGAATATCAAGTTCCAACAACACAATCTGTCGTTGGCAACCTTGTGGAGAAAAAATAGCGGATGCTTTTGGTAGGCAAGCTTTGGCAATGATTTGGGACTATGCTGAGGCTAACCAAATTACAGGTAAATCCAGAAGTTGGATGGAATTATTTAAGGATATTCGTGCTGTTATTGAGAATAATTCATTTCTCATTTACTCAGCCAATACTGCCAACTTTACAATTCCTAATTCTCAATCCCTAATTCCCAAAGTTACCAATGTTTCTGCTACAAATCTACCCTATCCGGATAATTACTTTGATGCGGTATTAACGGACCCGCCATATTATGATAATGTTCCATATTCTTATCTATCGGATTTTTTCTATGTATGGCTAAAGCGTAGTGTTGGGCATCTCTATCCTGACTTATTCGCTACTCCATTGACGCCGAAGTCGAGAGAGATAGTTGCATATCCTGAAAAGCAAGGGGGAAAAGACCTCGCAAAGGCATATTTTGAGGAGCAGTTGGCATTGTCGTTTAAGGAGATGTATCGGGTATTGAAGCCGGGTGGGATAGCAGTAATTG
>JAOAHN010000119.1 GCA_026415215.1 Candidatus Hydrogenedentota bacterium | reverse complement strand
CTAAATTTTTGAAAGCCGTGGAAATGATGGATAAACGAAAAATCTACACACACGGTTTCTGTATGTTGGGCTTTCCAACTGAAACAGAAGAAGAACTACTACAAACAATAAATGTCGCTTCTGAGTCAAAACTTCACACTGCCACTTTCTATACTGTTATCCCGTTTCCTGGAACTCCACTATATGAATGGGTAAAGGAAAATAAGAGAGAAATAATAGATAAAGTAGATTACAGAGAAATAAGCTTCGACACAGCGAGATTTAATTTGACTGATATCCCTGACCACATATTTTTTAGCTACAATAGAAAAGCATATTTCAAATTCTATGCGAATCCAAGAAGAATTTATAGAATTATAAGAACATATCCTGAACCTTTATCACTACTTACTTATATACCCATGTTCCTATTCAAATTAACAAAGGGATTATTACCATACCATAAATGTGTATGATGAAAAATATACCCTCTTATTATCCAGATTAATAACACTTTAATAACACTCAGGAAAATTCTCTGAAATACTTCAGTAAAAATTAAGAAGCTCTACAGTATGTATTTGTCATATATAAGAAGGAAACTTTGATTTTTACATTATAAAACTCATCTTACTTTTTTAGAACTTTACAAATTTTAATTGATTTCTGACTTGACTTTTCGGTAAAAATATGGTATAAAAAAACAACGGATGTTATTTTCTAACCTCCCGGGGGAAATCCCTAATTATATGAAATGAAACTTATTTAATTTCCGTTATATATAATAAACCATAAAACACCAGAGAAAGAGAGGTGATAAAAATGAGAAGGTGTTCTCTTTGCAATGAAACAATAGAGGAGACTGAGTTTGAATTCGAAGAGGCAATAGAGGTAGATGGCGAATATTGGCATGTTGGGTGCTATGAGGAATACTTTGGAGAAACTCCAGAAGTATCAACTTATAGCTCCTCTGCAAACTCTTATAATTCTTTTAAACAAACTCAGTCTCCTTCCTATCAAAAGAATCAGAAACATTCTCAGAAATAAAAATTGAATCTTTGCTATTAAACTACCGAGGGAGTCTTGAAAATTTAGGCTTTATACTTGACTTCACCATTAGTCATAATAATTACACCTGTTTCAAGGCTCCCTAATTTATTTTAAAAGCATTTTCTGTTATAAATAATAAAACAACTTTGAGAAATTTCTGTATGAAGAATTCCAACGCATCAGAAAAATTTTTGTGTCTGAAGATTCTAACTATACCAGGAAGTTCCAAAAACAATATCAAAATTCGTGGAGACGACACCTCGGTTATCCATATTTCTGCTCCCCCAATGAAGGGAAAAGCAAATGAAAAACTTATTACACTCATTTCAAACTGGCTTGAACTTAACAAAAAAGAGATAGAGATAATTAAAGGTGAAAATTCAAGGGAAAAATTAATAAAATTATCTACACAACATAAGAAAACATTAGAAACAAAAATTGAAGAATTGAAAAAAAAATAAAATATGGGGAGAGTAATATTATGCCAATGCTAAGACAATGTATAGAAGAAGCCGTCTCAGCGATCAGAAAATTTACCTCAACAAAGCCTACAGTAGGAATAATATTAGGAACCGGATTAGGGTCACTAACAGAAATTATAGAAACTGAGGTGTCAATACATTATAAAGATATTCCTCATTTTCCCGACGACTCTCTCCACAATGGAGAACTAATCATTGGCAAATTATCCAATAAAACTGTCCTTACTCTTTCAGGAAGATTCCACTATTATGAGGGATTTACTCTTCAACAGGTGACTTTCCCAGTGAGAGTGGCAAAATTTTTAGGAATTAAAACACTCATAATATCTAATGCTGCTGGTGGAATGAATCCATTATTCAAAGCTGGAGATTTAATGATTATAGTTGACCACATAAATCTCATGGGAGACAATCCTCTAATAGGTCCCAATGATGACACACTTGGCCCCAGATTCCCTGATATGAGTGAGCCCTATGATAGAAATCTAATTAAATTAGCAGAAGAAGTTGCTCTCGATTTGAAAATCCCCATTCACAAGGGAGTATATGTAGCAGTAGCAGGTCCATGTTTAGAAACAAGAGCAGAATACAGATTTCTCAGAGGGGCAGGTGCTGACGCAGTCGGAATGAGCACCGTTCCAGAGGTAATAGTGGCTATCCACTCAGGACTCAAGGTATTAGGATTTTCCGCCATTACTGATGAATGTTTTCCAGACGCACTTCAGCCAGCAAATATAGAACACATTATTGAAACCGCAAAGAGAATCGAGCCTAAGTTGAGAAGCATAGTAAAAGAGGTTGTAGCGCGTTTGCCTGAGTAACTCATCAAAATCTAATTAAACAAAAACAACTCTAAAATCGTATAATTATAAAAACTGATATACCAAATAAATGATGAGGAGGAGTTTGTAATGATAATTAGATTTATAAAGGGGGCATTCATAGTTGCGTGTGTGATAATGGGAGTAATGTGGGCACTATACCTTACAGGTGAGTTTACGAACACACCCGATATAACAAAGTATATTGGCATTTCCAAACGCATCTTCGTGCCTTTGGGTGGCGCCCTGGGCGCTCTAATATCTTTAGGCATACTATTTCTAATCAAGTATGTTACTCAAGAAGTTTACGAAAAAATCGCCCCTGCATTAGTAGCAATAGTTCTTGCTATGGTTGCAGGATATTTTATTGGCCAGTACATCTTTTTCTGGGCACCTCAAGCGGAACTCACATTAAGAATATTTGTAATGGTGTCTCTCGTTTTAGTGTGCGGATTTATAGGAATGATATTAGGATTTACCCGTGCGTCTAACTGGGAATCCCTCATAACCGCCCTTCAGAAAAAGAACACCTCGTATAGTAATGTCAAAATTGTAGATACCAGTGCTATAATCGACGGTAGGATTGCTGATATATGTAAGAGCGGATTCCTTGAAGGAACCCTTCTCATTCCTCGATTTGTCCTGCGAGAACTCCAAAATATTGCGGATTCGAATGATGTATTAAGAAGAGCAAAGGGAAGACGCGGACTCGATATTCTAAAAACACTCCAAGAATCGTCCAATGACTGTCATGTAGAAATTATAGAGGAAAACCCCAAGGAACACAGAGAAGTTGATGCTAAATTAGTAGCATTGGCAAAAAAATACAAAGCCCCAATTTTAACCACTGATTTTAATCTTAATAAGGTAGCTCAAATCGAAGGCGTCAGAGTGCTAAATGTAAATGACCTCGCAAACGCCCTTAAACCTATATTACTACCTGACGAACAGATGGAGATTAAAGTTATAAAGGAAGGAAAAGAAACAGGACAAGGCATAGGTTACCTTGACGATGGTACCATGGTGGTAATTGATGGAGGCAAACCATATCTTGGACACACTGTCAATGTAATAGTAACGAGTATTCTACAGACCTCTGCAGGAAGAATGATTTTTACTAAATTCCAGTCTCTCGTATCATGAATACTCAACTTATAATACCCGCCGGCGGATTTGGAACGAGATTAGGGAGAGGAATACCTAAGGCTCTGGTTACAATAGGTAAGAAACCTATTATCTACTGGACTTTAAAAAAACTACTTAAGATAAGATGGTCTTTCCCTCCTATTATCGTCACTCCTCAAAACTATGAAAACACATTCAAAAACGCCCTAAACTCACACTTTCAAAATATCAACTTTCTGATCATAGAAGGTGGACATGAAAGACAACATTCCGTTTACAATGGTCTCCGATACCTCCATCCTGAAACTGAAATTGTAGTAATACATGATTGCGCTCGTCCTTTTGTCCCTTTAAGATGTGTTGAAGAATCTATAGAAAAAGCCAAAGAAATAGGCTCAGCAACTGTTGCTATACCCGTTACTGATACAATTCTTGAAGTGGATGAAAAAATGTATCTTAAATCTACTCCGAACAGGAAAATTCTGTACAAGTGCCAAACTCCTCAATCATTTAAAAAGCAGATAATAGTAAATTCACATGAGAAAGCTAAACAACAAAATTTGCTATTTACAGATGACGCCTCTCTTGTCCATTACATGGGCAATCCTGTGGCAATTGTTTTCGGAGATCCAATAAATATAAAAATCACCCTTCCTTATGATATTGCAATAAGCGAATACTTATTAGGAATAGAAAACAGTGACCATAACTGAATACCCATTCAGAGTAGGGATCGGCTACGACATTCACAAACTCGTAGTTGGTAGGAAACTAATAATCGGTACCATCAAAATTCCTTATGAAAAAGGTTTGGAAGGACACTCAGATGCAGATGTGCTCATTCATTCTATAATAGATGCACTATTAGGAGCACTTGCTCTTGGGGATATCGGAATGCATTTCCCAGATACTGACCCTCAATACCAAGATATCTCTAGTTCTATCCTACTATCAAAAACTATCCAAATCATAAACTCTTATAACTATAAGGTAGTAAATATAGACTCCACTATTATCTTAGAAAAACCTAAACTCAAACCCTACATACCTCAAATGAGAAGTGCTCTCGCATCTATTCTACAAGTGCCAATAAATTGCATATCCATTAAAGCCAAAACAAACGAAGGAGTTGGTCCTGAAGGGAATGAAGAAGCTGTTTCAGCATACTCAGTAGCTCTTCTCATCAAAGAAAAGAACAATTCAGAATAAAATAATAAAACGAAGATCTTTTATACTTTCCCTTCCAGCCTAAAGACAAATACAAGTATCTCCGCTACTGCTCTGTATAATGTCTCAGGAATTTCACTACCCACTTCTAACCTACCCAATAAAGCCACAAGGGTAGGGTCCTCGTAAATATATATACCCTTCTCCTGTGCTATAGAGATGATTTTTTCAGCAAGGAGCCTTTCCCCTTTTGCTATTACCCTTGGAACCTCGTCTTTTCCCATCTCATATTTTAGTGCAACTGCTTTCCTAACTAATGACCTCTCTTCATTCATTTTATTTCCTACCTATTTATCCTTGGACTTCCGTCCCTTGATAACAGTTTAGCATATTCCAAAAACACTCTGTCTCGTCTTCTGATAATTTATCAACCCGAATATCTACTTTTGAAACACCTAAAGAACAAAGCCTATTCTTCAACTCATCAATTTTATCAATGAAAGCTTTATAACTTTTCTCCTTCTCAGTCTTTATAAGACAAAAAAAGGAATTTGCAAAACTTCTCAGCTCAATCCATATCCTACCCATCTTTTCCAAGTCCATCGAAATTGCCACCACATCATAACCCAAATTTTTAATATCTCTGTTCTTAGAACTATCAAGATTCAAATAAACCTTCACCCAGTTTTTTTTAATATCAAAAACAGGAATTTCAAATGCATAGATATAACGGTCTACACTTAGCAGTCTAAGAAATTGAGAAGATAACAACCTCCCCTCTAAAGTCTCCACTAATGTTTTAATCTCCCGTTCTAACCCAAGCTTTTTTATTGCTTTTAATACATCTTCATTTTTACACTCCGAAAGCAGTCTTATAATAATAGCCCTATTTATAGTATCGCGTATAGAGCCTTCCTTAACTATCTCTTCCCCTAAGTCAAACAATTTCTTAATAAATTCCAAACTCTCTCGAGAAAGAACAAACCACTTTTTCACGGCCTCCAATTTAGAAAATTTACCCACCTCATACAAAGTATTGAATATATCAATTACATCTTTACCTACCACTCCCTCTTTCTCTAACTTTCTAAATATCGATTCTAATCTATCTATAATCACTCCTAGGGAAATACTCTTGTCAAACCAAAATTTCAAAGCATTTGATATTTCTTCCGCTTTTATCTTAAGGCATAAATTCATTTTAAGTATTTGACTTACCATACTCTGCAACTTATTGCTCTCTCCATAAGCCTCGATAAAATTCTCATTGCCATAACCTGATGTTTTAGGAGCCTGAACAATTGGCTTATCTTCTGCTACTTCTTTCATTTTAATCCAGCTATGTATTATGAGCTGTTTCTTGTGACCAGAAGTATTTATAGAAAATTTCACTAAGGAGTTAGGGGGCAAACTTCCTCTCGTCAAAATAGGAAGTTTAACCGTACCTACCTTAAGGTATGTGACACCTCTCTCCTCTACTATCGTTCCCTCACATACTTTAAGATTCATAATTTCACGAAAGATAAAATCAGAAATTTGAACTCTCAATGGCAACATTCAACCTTACCTATAAACACAGAATTTTTACTCTTCCCTATTACTTTTTTCGACCTTGGCAAGGGCTAAACTCAAAATAAGTCTCACTTCTCCCTTGGGTATTCCCAATTCTTTAGAGATTTCTGCAGTTGTCATACCAGACCTATGATATTCAAGCACCATCTTTTGGGTAGGAGTTAGCCCCAATTTTTTATCATCCTCATGACCCACTTGCAAAAAATTTTCGTCACTGTTCTTTACATACTCTTCTCTATTGTGGCCCAAAATCTCGTCGTATGCAGGCTTTATATTATCCAACTCTTTCGAGATTTGTGACTCCTCTTCGGAGTTCTCAAACTCTTTTCTAACTTCAGTTTTGAATTCCTCTTTAGACTTATCCTCATATGTAACATGCCCAACATCAGTTTCGACATGTAACTCTTTTCTCCCCTCATCATCTCTTAGCTTCTTAATACCCTGTAACCTCTCTCTAATTTCAAGTAGGATATTTTCACTTCCAGTTATATTCTTATACACACTATTTTCTGTTTTATTCAGCAGTTCTTCCAACTTACCTACTCTGCACAAAATCAGCTCTACTTCCTCTGCTAAATCTTGAACTTTCTTATTCCACTTTGATATAGAGTCTTCTACCTGAGCAAGCTCACTTTTAGCATCATTAACAAGTTTCCTTATTAACCCTATCTTCTCTTCCAAATTTTCGTTAAACTCTTTCGCAAGTAACTTTTGTTCAGAAACTACATCTCTTAGAGTCTGGAAAATCATTGCGAGTTCACTGATTTCCACTCTTCTATGTTCCCTTACCCTCCTTTCTCGCCTGTCAAACCACCATAATGCCATTAAGAAAATGGCTAACCCCAAAAAACATATCCAGCTTGCCATAATCAACACTGTCATATTCTAAATCTAATCTATCCTAATTACTTTCTGTTTATTTCTATATCCTTATATCCAAATGGCCACCTTCGTCATCCTTGTAACTTCTCCCTGAATCAGTTTCCCCTTCGCTGTTTTCAATAATACTTTTGGGTCTTTTCTTCCTCCTTTTTAAGAATGGCTGTCGTCTTTTCAATTCAGTATCTACCTGTTCACTTTTTTGCTCGGCTTCCTTTACTTGAGTTTCTTCTATGACTCTCCTCTCTTCTTCGTTAATGGACTGCCTTACCTGTCCCAATAAAGAAGCCCTATCGGCTAATTGCTGGATCCTTTCCGCCATGTTAACTCTTAAGATTTCAGTATTAGGGTCTATCGGAGTTGGCATAATTCATACCCATTGTTTTACTTTCTCTTTTAATGTCCTTATCGCCATAGCGTGAATTTGACAAGCCCTTGACTCACTCACATTGAGCACAGCCCCTATTTCTTTAAGGGTTAATTCCTCATAATAATATAAGTGCAATAATTTCTGCTGTTGCTCAGGCAACTCCAATATCGCTTTTACCAATAACTCTTTCAGTTCCTTCTCCTTCAAGATCTCATCTGGCGAAGGATAATAAGCATTTGCATTAATATCCTTGGTTCTCTCTACCATCTCTTCTGCTTCGGGTATAATAAAATGGTCCAAAGACAACACTTGCACAGTTTGCAAATTCGAAATTACATCCTCTACCTCCTCTTTGGTAACCCCCAAATACTTGGCTATTTCATCCAAAGTAGGATCTCCCCCTTTTTCATAACGAAGTTTTTCTTTAACGACATTAACTCTTCTTGCCATACTCCGTAGAGACCTTGGAGCCCAGTCGAGTAACCGAACCTGGTCAAGAATTGTGCCTTTAATACGAATACATGCATAAGTATTAAAACGAGTATCCTGCTTGTAATCGTATCGCTCCATCGCGTCCAATAAACCAACTATCCCCCAACCAATTAAATCGTCCATCTCTATATTAGGAGGAAGATGAATAGCTACACGTCCCACTATATATTTAACCAAAGGTAGATACTTGTTTATAAGAGCCTCGCGTGCTTTTTCATCTCCTTCTTCTCTATACCTTTTCCAAAGATTCTTTTCTTCCACACTACTCATCTCAAACTCTCTATTCTCTCTTCTTGACTTACCACTTCAGTTATTCTCACTCCAAATTTCTCATCAACTATTACAACATCGCCCCTCGCAATTAACTTATTATTCACATATAATTCTACTGGCTCATCAACCAGATGACCAATGTTAACTACAGAGCCAGGCCCTAAACTCAAAACAGACGATAGAGGCATTTCTACGCTTCCTAAACGAGCAACTACCTCAACCTCTATCCCTAATATTACCCCAAGATTCTTAAATTTCTCATCGGAAACAGCCATAATTCCTAAATCCTTACTTTTTCTATCTTGTAATTCTTTTTGCAAAAAACTTTGAATCTCTACCTCAGTCATAGTTTCCTTAGGAGATGTTTTTGAAGCCCTCAAATCTTCAAACTTAACTCCAAACCACTCACATATTGATCCCTCCACAATCACTATAACTCTACCATCAAGATTACCTCCCGAGATCCTTAAACTTCCAGCACCTATGTCCTTTGCAAAACACTCCTTTGAAATCTGGAACATCTCCTCATTGTTCAAGGAAACTAAAACCTTTCTAAATTGAACTACACCCTTTCCCGCTTCACTACTTAACTTACCTAAAACTCCCCCTAAGATGGCTTCTCCCAATTCCATCAAACTACTTCTGGAGCTTTCGTCAATATCCTCAACTTCATGTGCCACTAATTTCAGCATATAAATGATAAAATTTTTATTAAAACCCAATCCTAATCCTCCCCCATCTTCTAATTTTCCAAAGAAAAAAACATATCCCGGATCAACTATTTTCTCTAACTCAGATGCGCTCGTAACTGTAAAACCTGTAATTTCACATTCTTTTGAAACCTCTCCCCCCAGCGAAACAATGACATCCTTAATACCCTCCTCAATCATTTTAAGTATATATTCTATTTTACCCAAATTACTCATAATCACCTCCCCTACAAATACTGCTCAGGAGATTTTTCCTCTCTAATTATCCTGCTTATTCTCACAGCCATTTCCTCTCCTCTCCTTCCAATTGTGCCCTTAAACTTTGGATGTCCTTCTATCTCTATCACCACAGGATCATCCGTCCTTTGATTCAAAATCAAAACATCCCCCTTTTCCAACTCCATCAGGTCAGATACTCGAACTGTGGCTCTCCCCAATATAGTATCCAAACGCATCGGTGCACCCAACAACAGTTTCAATATGGCTATCTTAGTTTTTATCGCGACTTCAGGACTCACTCTATGTGCATAATGAGCCATTTTGGAAATCTGCTCAATAAGAGGATTTAATACCATAAAGGGTATACAAAAATTTATAGTCCCCTTGTTCTCACCCAAATGTATATCATAACTAACTAAAATTACCATTTCACTCCCCGCTACTATTTGAACAATTAACGGGTCACTTTCGATAGTATCAACTTTTGCGTTAAGTTCAATTATCTGCTCCCAAGCTCTCTTAAGACTACCCAGCATCATATCAACTACTTTACCTACAATGCGTTCTTCAATCTCCGTCAACTCCCTATACTCCGGCACCGACTTGCCTTTTCCCCCTAATACCCTATCTATTATTGGAAAAACCGCAGATGGACTCAACTCCAAAACACCTGCTCCTTCTAATGGAGAAAGGTTAACTACCACAAGACAAGTAGGCCTTGATATAGCTAAGATAAACTCATCATATGTAATTTGGTCTATAGCGACGAGGTCCACTCGAACCACTGTTCGAAAGTAAGGTGGAAGCACTATAGTAAGTTCACGAGCAAAGGCTTCAAAAATACTTTGCAATCCCTTCAGTTGCTCCTTAGAAATCCTCTCCGGTCTCCGAAAATCATATACAGAAATCTTTGCTCCCTTTACCTCCTCTTTCTCCTCCTTAATGGCATCTTGCAAAGCCCCTGTAGTTACTGATCCTAATAAAAGATCTATCTCCTCCTGACTCAGAATATCTACCATCTAAGTGATACCTCCATAGATTTATCCGAATTGATTATACATCAAATCTTGCCTACATTAGAAACAAAATTTTTCGAATTTCTTACCAGAATCATTACTATAATTGATATAGAAAGATTTGTTAATTAATTTGAATTTCCGTTTTTTTTATGCTATAATATTTGACAAGATGTGTAAAGATTAAATAGGCAGACATTAAACAGAGTAAACAATTGAATTGGTTTCTTCGTTTATAATATTAAGTTAAATAAAGTAATCTGAAACAGTTTTTATAAAAATTGAATAATTTAAGTGTAGGAAGTGGGGAAATCTTTCAAATTCTCCTTATGGCCTTCCTCCCAACCCAGACCACAGGTACAAACCACACACAGCCCTCACTACCCTGCACAGTACCCTCCCCAGCGCACGGGCACTATCTTCCCCTCCTTAGCCTGTTCCGATAGATGGCCCGTGCGCACCCCTTTTAAATCTAAGTATGGTCTTCTTTTTACCTTTAAGGAAATTCCTAAAATTATACACCCACCCTTTAATATTCTACTTATGTAAATTTCTCTCTCTGTAATGTATAATAATCTCCAAAAAATTGAGGAATGACAAGTATGAGATCGAAATTTATTCACTACCGGAGAAGCATCCTATCTATATTCTTCCCATTGTTTTTACTACTCTATTCTACATCCATTTTTACTTATAAAACCTTTGCTCAAACTGAAATCAAAACTAAAACACCTCCTTTAAGGGAGACTAAATATCCTGTTACACAAACACCATCTCAAATTGCACTAAACATCACTAAGTCGCCGTCAACATCTATATCTATATCTTGGAGCACCTCAACTGAAACTACACAATCAATTGTAGAATGGCGAGAAACTGGTAACCCGCAGACATACACAACACAAGCGAAATCTACCCTTATTACCGACCTATATCTCACAAACAATCCCCAAATATTCAGGTGGTATGCTACTTTGGAAAACCTTACACCTAACACCCAATACGAGTATAGAGTGGGGGAACAACAAAACAACCTATGGAGTGAGTGGTTCAAATTTAAAACAGCTCCGAAAAGTCCTGAAAACTTTTCTTTCATATACCTCGGCGATGCACAAAACGGTTTTGAAGAGTGGGGAAAAATATTGAAAAAAGCCGTGGAGAAATGTCCTCAGTGTTCTTTCATAATGTTAGCAGGAGACTTAGTAAACCGAGGTAATGAGAGGGATGACTGGGATGAGTTTTTTTACTATGCGGATAATATATTCGCACAATATCCATTAGTTCCAGCTATTGGTAACCACGAGTATAAATCTTCTGGTAATATGCTTCCACAGATGTATTTGGACTACTTTACCCTTCCGGAGAATGGTCCCGACAAAGTAACTCCAGAATTTTGCTACTCTTTTAATTACTCTAACAGTAAATTTATAATCCTAAATGGTAGTTTAAACCCTCTCTTACAAGTAGATTGGCTTGAACAACAATTAGAAAAAGATTCTTCTCTCTGGAGATTTCTTATGTTCCATCAACCGATCTACAGCTCAGCCCCCAAAAGAGATAATAAACACCTGAGGGATGCATGGCTCCCAGTTATAGACAAATATCATGTAGATATAGTATTCCAAGGTCACGACCACTCATATTGGAGAACTCATCCATTGAAAAATGGTGAAGTCGTCACTAATTCCTATGAAGGAACAGTTTATGTTATTTCATTTTCTGGGACTAAGGCGTATGACCAGCAAGAACCTACTTCAATTATTGCAAAGGCTTTCTCTAAAATACCCACATATCAAATAATTACAATAGAAACCCAGCCAGAAAATACACTTACCTACCGTTCCTTTGATTTAGAGGGTAATCTTAAAGATGAATTTGTTATTACCAAACCCAAATTACTATCATGGGGCCTCAATGGTGCATATTGCAAAACCATAATAGATAAATTTTCTTTTTCCAAAGCTAAAGCAAAAGTAGCATTGAAATAACTATCATTTTCATCTTACCTTACAAATCTCTAATATCCTCTTGAAAAAAGAAGCCTTAAAGTAGTAAACTTTACCATTCTCTGGCTTCTTTCTATTTTTAAAGACTTTCGCAGTCTTAATTTCTAAGGTATGTAATATGAGAAGAAATATAGTTCACGAAGGTGCAAAAAACTTAAGCTACGAAATTAGAGAAATTGTAGCTATCGCTAACAGAGTAAAAGAGCTCGGACAAGAAATTACTTGGGAAAATATAGGTGACCCTATTGAGAAAGGAGAACAAATACCCCAATGGATTAGAGAAATAGTCCATAACACAATAGAAGACCCCCGGGCATACGGATATTGTGACACTGCAGGCGTTCCAGAAACCAGAGAATTTCTAGCAGAAATGGTAAATCAAAGAAGTGGGGGTGTAAAGATCTCTCCTGATGACATTATCTTTTTTAACGGCATAGGAGATGCGGTAGCAAAAGTTTATGGGTTCCTAAAAAGGGAAGCAAGAGTAATAGGGCCCTCTCCTGCGTATAGTACCCATTCTTCAGCGGAAGCTGCCCACTCGGGCTACAATCATCTCACATACAAATTAGACCCATACAATGGGTGGATGCCAGATTTATACGATCTTCGGAATAAAGTTAAGTATAACGACTCAATTGCAGGAATTTTACTCTTATCTCCAGACAATCCCACAGGTGCTGTATATCCAAGGAGTGTCCTGGAGGAAATACTTAAAATAGCAAGAGAATATGACCTATTTATAATTACAGACGAAATCTACAGTCATATAGTTTTTCCGGGCTACCCCCAAATCCATCTAAGTCAGTGGATCGAGGATGTTCCTGGAATCGCTATGCGAGGAATCAGCAAAGAGTTCCCTTGGCCAGGTGCAAGGTGTGGATGGATAGAAGTACTCAACCGGAAGAAGGATCCTAACTTTGATGAATATGTTAATAGTCTTTTAGCCGCTAAAAGGCTTGAAGTATGCTCAACTACATTCCCCCAAATGGTAATACCTAAAGTAATGGGAAATGAAAAATACCCTCAACATTTAAAAGAACGAGCATTAAAATTTAGTGCCAGAGCTGATGAACTGATGGAAGCCTTCAAGGGTTGCAAATTTATTATATTGAACCGACCTGGTGGAGCATTCTACGCTACGATTATGTTTAAGGAGGGGGCTCTAAACAGTCATCAAACTCTACCTATCGAAAATCCAAAAGTTAAAAGTTATATCGAGCAAATAACAGAAAATGCACCAGCTGATAAAAGGTTTGTTTACTATTTGATGGGTGCCACAGGAATAGTGGTAGTTCCACTCAGTGGATTCCAATCTGACTATCCTGGATTCAGAATTACCTTATTAGAAACAAATGATGAGAAACGCTCCTGGATATTCAAAACTTTGAGACTGTCTGTAGAGTCTTATATCAATAGCTAATTTTTTAAAAAATCTTCGGAAAAATCTAATAACGAGATCCTCCCCCCATCGATCATAATACCTCTATAAACAAAATTCAGCCATTTGCTTACCCGGTCTAATATCCAGCTATCAGAAGTTATAACTACCCCTTGCTCATCTACAAGAATTCTATCCGGATTGTTTACAACTTCCACTGACCAATTCCACCCATTTGCTTCAGCAACCTCTCTCATCAATCCTGCTAACCTCCTGCTATTCGATACAGGCGTATCCAAAAACCATCTAACTTCTCTCGGAGCATAGAGTCGAATATGGGTTCCAATCCACCTCAAGGCGGGCACAGTTTCCTCTACCTTGTGATAGGTGCCGTGGATACTTGCAATGTCTCTCACACATCCATCTCTACCGCGTAACAATACACCACCGGATATAAGGCTCTCCACTGTAATTAGCAAGTTATACCCATCTATTAAGATTATGTTATCTCTTACATCTCCATCATCTAATACTTCCTTTTCTTTCCTATGTCTCAAAGAATTGTCTCCGCAGGAAGCTCTTTGAACCGCTATTCTCTGACGCTCTGTAAGTTGGTAATGATCTCCTACTACTTTTATAGCTATCTTTTCGGAATAACCCCTTGAAAACAAGTAAGAAAGATCCTCCACAGCCTTCTTAAGCCTCTCATAATGCTTGGGCGAGAACAACTCTTCATCTTCTGGATGCTTTCCCCTATGTCTCTGCAAACCCATAATACACACTTTTTAACTTAACTTTCTCGTCGTTCCGCCTGTTCAGGAAAATCCATATCCATCGGATTTTCATCTTCCTTTGCCAACCAGAACTCTCTCCAATCTTTCTTCCACTCATCCTCCGTCTCTTTTAAATAAGCCACTATACCCCAATACACTTCCTCGTATGTAAACTGAAGCGGGTGAGTAAATGTTTCTTTCCAATTGTTTCCTCTTCTAACAATACCATAAAAAGTTGACAGTCTCTTCAAGTGTTTTTCTACCGACCTATAGGGACTATAAACACCGGATATCTTTAGGAAAGCAGACGGGGAGATATTACCTACATAGTTTTGCCAAAAATCTTTTGGACACCAATTTAATGGATTATCCCAGTCCTTTTCAATGTCACATTCACTCATTCAATTATCTCCCTATTTGCTATACCTCTTCATTAGTTTCTCTAATTCTCTTTGCGTCTCCCTTTTCTTTATCTCCTCACGCTTATCTACTAACTTCTTCCCTTTACACAACGCGACTTCTACTTTTACTAATCCTCGCTTAAAATAAACCCTGAGCGGTATAACTGTCAAACCTTTCTCCTCCATCTTCCTACCCAATCGTACAATTTCTCTCTTATGCATCAGAAGTCTTCTTTTCCGATGCGGATCGTGGTTCATAATATTCCCTTGCTCATAAGGTCTGATATATGAGTTCACAAGGAAAATTTCACCACCTTCGTAGTCAACATAAGCATCTTGGATAGACATACTACCTGCTGTTCTAAGAGACTTTACTTCAGTTCCTCTCAATTCAATCCCCGCCTCATACTTTTCAAGTATTTCATAATCAAAATATGCTCTGCGGTTCTGAACTATAAGTTTCTCTCCACTTTGACCTGACATCAAAATACCTTCCTATTTTGCATCCTTGCTTGCGCGGGGTCCCCACGAAGGTCCTTGAGATTCTATATTAATGTTAGGAACCTTTCGCTCTTCCCCAGTTTTCACATTCACCGTCCATAATTCCCAACTTCCATTCCTATTGGAACAGAACATAATATGTCTTGAATCTGGCGACCATGTTGGTGACTCATTGCTACCATAAGAATTTGTCAACCTCCTCGGCTCCGAACCATCTGCATTCATTACATAAATTTCAAAGCCCTCACCTTTCTGCTCAACAACATATGCAATCATCTTACCATCTGGCGACCAAACTGGATCATACGAATTTCCACCTTGATAAGATACTCTCCTAACATCCGATCCATCCACACCCATCACATATATTTGAGGACTTCCACCTCTATCACTAACAAAAGCCATCTTTGTGCCATCAGGTGAAATAGTAGGAGATGAATCGCCATATTGATTTTTTGTTACACGAACCGGGTTTTTACCATCTATATCCTTAATGTATATTTCCATATTAGCGTCCTTGCTCAATGTCATCGCCAACCTTCGAGAATCTGGAAACCAAGCAGGAGAAGCATTTAACCCCACCTCCTTAGACAAGGGCGTAACCCTGCCGGTCAACCTGTCGTATATGTAAAGAAACGAGTATCTGTCTTTGTAAGATAAATATGCGATTTTAGTCCCATCAGGAGAAAACTTCGGCTTTATGGAAATAGAGCCATGTTCAGTAATCTGTTTCAAATTAGCCCCGTCATAATCTGATATAAAAATCTCCTTCTTACCCCCAACTATTCCATTAAAACAGATCTGACTTGTTCCTATACCTGGAATACCATCTACATATGCAATTACTTCTTCTGAAAATCTGTGGGGAGCTAACCTTGGATGTGATACTTCTACCCTTACTTCTTTTCCCACAACTTGACTTTTCGATACCAAATCGATAAGTCTAAATTGACATACATATTGATTTCCTTCTCTCTTAACAAACCCATAGACCAAAAATTCGGCTTTCGTCGCTCGCCAAGCATCAAAATTTATTGCATTTACATCTCTCTCTAAACCTACAAATCCCATAGGATATTGCTCTCTCGGCAACAATATGAAAAGACCTGAAAAGTCGAGGTCGTATGCAAAAACTTGAGCCATCTCTGTAGCTACTGGGGTCAAATCAGCGGTATCAGGACAAAATGGAGGCACCGCAACCAAAATTCTGACATCCACCCCCCTAACAGACCCTATTCTTATAGCATCCTGAGCATTAATACCTAAACTCAATAATATAACTGTCAGAAACAAAATAGTAACTCTGAAACTACAGTCACCTAACATATCTAATCTCCTATCGCAGAATTAAAATTATACCTAATCTTGGTTCTTTAATGAATCCCACACCATAGAATTTCCTATTGGAGCGAAAAGCTATATACCACCAATTGCTCATCCTTAGGATAATTATCAGGCAATCTTGGGAAAGGGACTGCAAGCATTATGGCCCTCACCCCTGACTCTCCCAATTCCGGATCACTCGCCTCCTTAATAACCTTAGGAGGTTCAACCAGCTGACCCGCTCTATTCACCAGAAAAGAAACTTCCGCAACATTGTTCTCAACATCTACTTTGATTCCTTCAGGAACGACCCATACAGAATCTATTTTTCTTTGAACCTGTCTCGCCCACCACTCAAGCTCAGGGGGAATCTGGCTAGTAATTTCCGCTTTAGGCATAGCATTCGATGCAGTTAGTTCTTGTTTTTTCTCCGGTGGTTTAGGCTCGGGGGTAGATTCCGGCGGTTTAGGTTTCACTTCTTCTTTAGGCTTTTTATCCTCTTTCTTAGGAAGGTCTTTTTTCTCAGGTTTAGGCTCTTCCTTCTTTTCTTGTTTAGGTTTTTCCTCCTTGGGAAGCTCGGGTTTCTTAGGTGGTTCTTGTTTCGGTGGCTCTGGCTTTGGCGGCTCTGGTTTCGGCGGCTCTGGCTTAGGCAGCGGCTCTGGCTTTGGCGGCTCTGGCTGTATAGCAGGTTTTTCAGGAACGGGCGTTTCTGGTGCTGGTGTCTGGAGCGATACTTGAAAAACTAATGGAATTGCCTCAGGCGTCCTAAACTTAAAAAACAAAAAAGGCACAAATATTAACAAATGGACTATTACAGATATTATAAACGCCTTCCTTATGCGTTTAGTATCATCCCTTTTCTTCCAATATTCATAATAGAGCCATTGCATAGGGTAGCCTTTTATTTAGTATCATATAAAAAATTTTAACACTCCCCTCCCTTTCATTTATATTTAATATCACTAATTCTAAAAAAGTTCTAAAATACTAACGAGAGCTAAATTAGTATCTTTGACACTTTGAAGATTTAATGCGTATAGCACACTGGCAAATAATATTTCTACTCATTCTTAGCCTACATTTTTTGTTAATGTTTATATTTTACACTATTGGTATAGAGCCGATATATAGACACGCAACCCCCTTTTATGCAATCTTGATGCCCATCTACGGAAGTATACACCTTTCACTTATGTTTCCTTTTGCTATCTTTCTCATTCTCCTCGTAGCTTCGACGAAGCACAAGATTACGGGAAAAACTTGTTTTATAGCAATTATATTGACGGTATATCTATTAGCAATAATAATCTCTGCAAAAAATTACAATTTACAGAGATTCATACGAGAAATATTTTTAGTAATTGTTAGCATATTTTTTGTAACTATCACATCTAAATTAACTGACCCTAACATTTTTAAGCGAAAAAGTTCTCCTCCCTTAGTAACCATTATATTACTACTGGCAATTCATATCCTTCTTAGTTTGTCAATAGCCTCATTAAGAAATGGAGCCCATAGTGTTGCAGAGCCCTATACTCGCACAGAATATGAATACATAGGTGACATAGGCATCACTTCTAACATATATCAGCTTCTGAACAACTACCATGAATTACAACCCAAACTCTCACTACATGCAAAGTTAGCACCTCCTGGCCCATTAATAATACTATGGGCTCTTTCCTATATTTTAGGAAGAACTCCTCTTACCCTCGCAATCGCCACAATTATACTCGGGAGTACAGCACTAATTTCTTTATACTTATGGGCTAAAGAAATATCCCAAAAGTTCTCCGTAAATCCAGTCCAAATATCGATTCTATATGCGGTAATGCCAGGGATCCTTCTATTTACCTCAACATCATCAGAGATATTATACATGCCATTCTTATTTATTACTCTCTTCTTTTTTGAAAGAGCACTGAATAGTAAATCTCTCATACTAATTTCTTTAGGGGGATTTTCATTTGCGATTTTATCTCTTCTAAAATTTACTCTCCTCTCTACAGCAATATACTTTTTTCTTAGTGGTATCTTTTCTCTATTTTCAAGAAAACAAAAATTTTCCTCGCTTATCCTATATGGACTTATCATGTCTGCATCTTTCATAGGGTTCTACATAGCATTATACTTTCTTACTGGCTACCAACCAGTAAAGGTTTTTCTCCAAGCACAC
>JAOAHN010000105.1 GCA_026415215.1 Candidatus Hydrogenedentota bacterium | reverse complement strand
CATTGTATATCTTTTTCATCATAGGTTAATGATTTAGGAGTAATAGGGCTGTGAATAAAGGGTATTCTTTCTGGAAGATTAGTATCTCTAATAACAGAGTTTGCGTAACACCGCAAACTTCTGTGATTTCGTCTTTATAATGAAAAAATTATGCTAACTTCCCCTTATAAACACACTTCAACAATTAAGATACAAAAAGATCTCTTAAAACTTTTCACTTAACTTTCGCGGTTGCTTTTTGAGTTGTCTTTGGGAAGTAAATTACTACTTCCTTATTACTTTTTTCCGCAAAATTTTACAAGTGATTGGATTGTGTTTATTTGGCGAGTTTTAGAAGATTCTTGGGATACTTCTTCCCTTTTCTACCGAGTTCTGCTCTCTCTCCTATGTAATTTCTTTGTGCTCTTTCTAATTCGGACAAGGGCATCCTCTGAGCACGGATAGATTGGCTCTCTCTTCTGGATTGTTGTATTTCTCGAGCCTTTTGCAGTCTTTCTTTAACTTTTGAATCACTTTCTACATAAACATGATCAAGGGCAATCAAAACAGGGTAAGCTGGGCCTGTGCATAAAAGGTCGCCGACATTTTTCCACACCGCATCGGCCTCTACTCTTTTAGTTAATTCAGTTTCTTCTTTGTGAAATTGTGTTCTTTGCGGAGGACACGCATATAAAATTCCTTTCCAGAAACTGTAGAGCAGTTCTGTGGAACCTCTTCTAATCCCTCTGCCAGTTTCAATAGTTCCAAGTATAGGTGTATTCATATTTCCTTCGATGAACTTTTCTTTGGTCTGATGCCCAAGAGCCAAAATCCCTCTTAAAAACCATTTGTAAGGTCTTAAAGCAGGTTCTTCAGCATTACCTAAAGGGCCACTATAAGCAGGGGGAATTGAATAAGAGTAGAAACATATCATTAGATATGAAAATAAGAAAATAACCAATGAACTATTTACTTGCTTCATCTTCCTACCTTTCCCAACTCATTAACTTATTTATATTTAATACTCTTAAATACTCTTTTATTCCTTATTCCATTTATTTAGATTATATGATAGTTACCCTGTTTTTCAAATAATTTCTACTCTTCCCACTATTAATGAGTATTGTAGTAAAAATGATACTGATATAAGCGTGTAAAGAATATGAATGGCTATAGATAAGAATTTTTGCTGTGACAATTTTTTATGGTTGGCAATAAATAACTAAATTTCCTTAAGTAGTACAGTAAGTATGTTTCTTAAGGGTTGGTAATATAAGGGATGACTGGTAAAACTTGGAGAGAGAAGATTAAAGAGAGAATTTTTCATCAGATGAGTGGATTCTTAACCATTTCCCAGATGCATATTTGAGTAGGTGCATTTAAATTTAGTCCAGCTAAAATATCCATAATAAGGGATATAGCCCCATTACTTAAAAGATTATATTACTATGATAGATTGCCCTAATATTTATGATGAATTTACTATGTATATGTAATATGAATGAGGTTAATAAGGAATAATGTTATTAGTATCCTATGAGGGAGTAGCTCGAATGTAGGTATGCGAGACAATTTCCTGTTTGCAGACGGTAATCAGAGTGTAAACAGGGCTCTCCTCGTTAATTTTAAGAATTACATCTTTAGATGTTAGAAGGAAAGGGAGAGAACAATTGTGTTTTATTCTTGAGTATTTCTGAGGTAAGATAAGCATTATTTGTTGGAGGCACTTCTTGCTAATACCTTTATATTTGCTTATAATTTCTATAGAATGGTGATATTAATTATGGAAGAGGACCTTTTTGGGGAACAAAAAAAAGTAGCCCCTAACCTTCGAATGCCCCTCGCAAGGAGGGTTACGCCGAGAAATTTGGATGAATTAATCGGTCAGGAAGAGATTTTGGGCTCGGGAAAGTCTTTAAGAAGGGCTATAGAAAGCGACTGTCTAACCTCTCTGATTCTCTGGGGTCCTCCTGGCACGGGAAAAACTGCACTCGCTCGGATTATAGCAAGGCATACTAAGAGTTATTTTGAGCAGGTGAATGCAGTGACATCTAATGTGAAAGAACTTAGGGATATTTTAGAAAAAGCAAGAATGAGGCTTAACAGAGAGGGGAAGAGGACAATCCTATTCATAGATGAGATTCACAGATTTAATCGCGCACAGCAAGATGCCCTGTTGCCTGATGTTGAAATGGGTTATGTGATTCTAATAGGAGCTACTACTGAGAATCCATATTTTAGCGTAGTCTCTCCGTTGTTATCCCGCTCTCAGATATTCCGATTCCGTCCTTTAAGTGAAGAGAATATCATAACTATTATTAAACAGGCGTTGGCTCACCCCAACAGGGGATTTGATGGATACGATGTTAGAATTGATGAGGAATGTTTTATTTTTTTAGCGAGATATGCGGAGGGCGACGCAAGAAGGGCTCTTAACGCATTGGAACTTGCCCTACTAACTGCTCCCCGAGATGGAAATGTGATAAAGATAGATGTGAATCTCCTTAAAGATTGTGTTTCTGAAAAACTCTACCATTATGATGGGACTGGTGATGAGCACTATGATATAGCCTCTGCATTTATTAAGAGTATCAGAGGGGGACATCCTGACTCCGCGTTATACTGGATGGCTCGTATGCTGGAGGCAGGAGAGCCCCCGAGGTTTATTGCGAGAAGGTTATGTATCGCTGCTTCGGAGGATGTAGGCAATGCGGATCCAATAGCTCTTTTAGTCGCAGTTTCTGCTTGGCAAGCCACTGAGTTTATAGGGATGCCAGAGGCGAGGATTATTTTGGCTCAGGCAGTTACATATCTTGCTTCAGCACCAAAAAGTAACGCTTCTTATCTTGCGGTGGAGAAAGCTCTTGAGATGGTCAAATCTCAAGAAACAGTTCCCGTTCCCCAACACTTGAGAGATACTCATTACTGGGGAGCAGAAAAATTGGGACATGGTAAGGGTTATGAATATCCGCACGATTATGAGGAAGGATACATCCCCCAAGATTACGGCTTGCCGAGGGGAGTGTTCTATAAGCCTCTTCCAAGGGGTTTTGAGAAACAGATTCTCGAGAGGCTTAAGAAATGGGAAGAGATGGACAAAACATCCGAGTTAGTTAAAAAAGAGAATTTAAATAGTGAACTTTATGGATTAAATGAGAAGGAAGATAATAAATGAGTGAAGAAAGGGTCTCAAAAGTGAAGATAATATTTTTTGTTTGGGGATATCTAATCGGAGTTTTGTCGTGCATCTTATTTTCCCTCGCTTTTTTCTTTTTGGTTGGCTATCCTTTGAAATATTATTTAGCAAAAAAAGGAGTGGAATCACTAAAGAAGCCCGTTTTTTCCCTGTCTTCAGAATTTGATTATTCATTAAGTGTGGTAAAGTTAAATGGTGAGAAACAACAGTCTCTCAAAGATTTGAAAGGTAAATCGTTTTTTGCCTTTTTCTGGCATCCCGATTGTATTCACTGTTTGTCAACCCTTATCACAGTAGATAGTTTGAATAAGAGGCTTGGTGAAAAGTTTCCGGTAGTTTCTTTCACGAGTGCTTCCCCAGAGGTTGTATCTCAAACACTGGATAATCTTTCGTGTTCGGTTCCGGTATACTTACTCTCTGGAGATAGGTTCGAAAGTTTAACAGGTGGTAATGTTCCTCAAGGGATTGTGGTTGATTCCTCGGGAAAAGTTATATATAAGTATGTAGGAAGTGCGAAATGGGATGATGAGGAGATTATCCAAGTACTTCTATCCTTTTCATCATGATTGATTATGGACCATTATAAAAGAATAAGGAAGGTTAAATGTGGATTAGGTTTGGGTATTATCTTCTATTAGTGATGGTTGTTATGCATTTGAATTCTTCTTGCAATGCATATTTTGAGAGAAGGGAAAAAGCTCAAAACGATTTTTCGAAAGATGAGGAAGAACTTCCTCTTCGGATTTTGCCTAAATCCAATATACCAGAGCCAAATAAAGAGAAGGATATCGGGGATATAGAGGATGATTTAATAGTTATGCTTGATATTTCCGAACCGGCTACTTCTCCTCAGATGAATGTATTAAGAGAAGAGGGTAGACATGGACAGATTGGGAGGATGGAGATAGAAATAAAGCCTCCATATCCTGAAGAGTTAATAGGTGAACTAACAATAAAATCCTTAGGGAAAGTAAGCTATTTGAAATATCCTGTATTGGTGTGTGGAAAGGTCGTAAGCGATAAGGGGGAAAAGTTGCTTGAGTTTGAAAAATACTTGCCTTGGGTTTTTGGAAATACGCCAGAGTTGGATTTGAAAGAGGAAAATTCTCCAAAGATTAGATTCGAAATTTTAAAAGGTGGAAAATCTTTGCAACCTTGCTCATTTCTGCTTCATGCAGAGGTAAGAGTCAAGCTTCTTAACCTTAAACCTGAAGTAAGTGTGAGTAATCCGGGTGATTTTTCTAATATAGAAGTAAAAGATGAGACTATATTAATGAGTAATCCATTAAGGATAACACTGAAATAAAGGGTGTCATATGAGGATATTGTGTTTTGGTGCTCATCCAGATGATGCGGAGTGGTATGCGGGTGGGAGTTTGGTTTACTGGGCAAGTGGAGGGCATGAGGTTTACGCCATTTCTGTTACTAATGGGAATATAGGTCATCACATAATTAAGAAAGAATCTCTTGCAAGTGTTAGAAAGAGAGAAGCCGAAGAATCTGCTCGCATAGGTGGTTATAAATCTATTGTGCTTGACTATCCCGACGGAGAGTTAGTGCCCTCTATTGAACTTAGAAAACACATAGTTAAGATAATTAGAGAATTACAAGCAGATGTGGTAATCACGCATAGACCTGTAGATTACCATCCGGATCATAGGGCATGTGGAATTGTGATTCAAGATGCTGTGTTTTTAGTTACAGTACCCCAGTTTGTGTCTGAAGTACCTGCCCTTAGTCAAAGCCCATTGTGTTTGTATATGATGGATATGTTTAAAAAACCATATCCATTTTCGCCAGATTTCGCTGTTGATGTTACCGATTATATGGAGAAAAAATGGGATTTGCTTGATGCTATGCCATCTCAAATGTATGAGTGGTTACCTTATCTCGACCATCAACTCTCGGAAGTGCCGACTGAACCGAATAAGCGAAAAGAATGGCTAAAGTTGCGGTGGGAGTCTTTGTTTAGATTACCCTCGATTATATTTGGTAATGAATTTAAAGATGAAGTATCAAATTACACTGGGAAATTTGAGTTTGTAGAATTTTTTGAATTAAGTGAATATGGACGCAAGCCTACTAAAGCAGAACTTGATACTCTCTTTACTTTTTGGAAGTTGTCAGATACCCTCATCTGAATATATAGGAAGGAGAAGGTTATGTATAGAGTGCGATTTTATAAGTTTGTTTTGCTTTTGTCTTTTTCAGGATTCGTTTATGGGGAGGAGGTAGCTTCTTTTTCTCGTGTGATATCACAAGGTTCGGCGGAAGTCGTCGCAACGCCTTCGCATGTAGAATTTGTATTTGTGAAAATTGGAGAAGGCATCACTGCTGAAGAAGCTCTTAATGCACTCCAAGATTTTGATACTAAATTGAGGTTGAGGTTTACAGAGGAGAGTCCGAGACCAGTTGAAATAAATAGCTCCGGTCCTTTCATTTTATTTAAAGATAAGTTTACAGCGGAATTTAGAGTATCAATATTGTTTTCTTTGTCGGGAATTATCTCAGTTACAGATTCTCAGAAGTTATTTGCAAAATTGTGGGATAAGATGAGGCAGGTTGCTTCCGAGTATTCCCTCGTTTTAAAGGGCCCTTACTTGAAGGTTCAGAATAAAGAGACGGTTGAGAAGTCTACAGTGTCTATGGCTATCGAGAAGGCATATCCCCTTGCGGAAGGCTCTGCTACCGCCCTCCGGGGAACAATTTACGCTGTGGATAAGATAGAAATTAAGGAATTAAAGTGGCTTCACTCTGGCGAGAATTCTGATGAACCTGTTTCATTAACGGAAGTTAAGTGTAGAGCAGAAGTATTAGTTACCTACCTGATTTCCGAATGATTATTTAACCGAGCTTTATGAAAACTAAAAGGATTATCGTAGGGAATCCACATTATAAAGCTATGTTTATTGCTATATTCAAGTGTTCCTTCGTGCTCTTCTACAATTTTCTTAGCGACATAAAGTCCCAGACCTAAATGGTATTCCTTTTTTGTAGTAATGAAAGGCGTAAAGAGAATCTTAATGGTGTCCTCGTTGATTGGGGGTCCGTTATCCTTTATCTCAATTTTTATACCTTTTTCCATCTCCTTAGCAGATATTTGGATTATTTTTTCTTCTCTTGCTGTTTTGTCTTGGTTGAAATTTTCCTCGGCATTTATTAATAAATACAGAAGGGCAAGTTGAAATTTAGGTAAGTTTACTACTATAGGCTGTAATTTATCGGGAATATCCTTCTCGATAGTTATGAATTTTGTTTTTAGATAATACTTTCTTAGTAATATGACCGTTTCAATTACTTCGGGCACCTCAACCAATGTCACTAATTCTTCTTTCCTTTTTGATAAAGTATTGAGACCGTTAATAAGATGTGAACAAAGATTCACACTTTCTATAATTTTCTCCAAAACTCTGTGTGCTTCTTCACCTGGAGATGTTTCCAACTGGAGCATCTCAGCATAAGCCATAATAGCACCAAGATGATTGTTCATTTCATGTGTTACACTGCTTATACAGGTGCCTGCGGTAGCAAATCTATGTATCTTCTCTACAGCCTCTTTTATCTCTTCGAGATTTAGGGGAGGTTCTTTCATTGTGCCTATCCCTTTGTATTCTCGCAAAGTATATAGTTCTATAAGTTTACATATTGTCTTTAGATAAGTTCAACATTCATTGTTTCATCATAGTTTATTAGAGGACTAATTGTATTAAAAGTTTTCGTGCAAAAAGTATTTTTCTGTGGGATAATGTTAGTAGAGTAAAATTCGGCTCAGGAGAGGAAAATATGGAGGTAAACCCCTTCTCAATGAAGGTATATAACGAATTGGTGGTTTATGGATGGAAAAATCTTTCTACAGATGATGGACCAGGTGTAAGATTTGCATTGTATCTTAAAGGGTGTAGTTTGAGATGCCCATGGTGTTTGAATCCTTATTTGCAGAGAATTCAGCCAGAAATTAAGTGGAAGGCAGACACTTGCGTTTTGGATAGCAGATGCTTAGAAGTTTGTAAATGTGGTGCTCTGCAGAGAAGTAATGGGAGTTTCATGGTGGATTATAACTTATGCAACTTTTGTGGTATGTGTTGGCACTCCTGCGAGAGTAGGTCATTAAGACCAGTTGGGGAATACATACCTGTTGATAGACTCGTCTCCCTGATCCTTCGGGAATTATCATTTCAATTGCCTCCGAAGAAAGCCACTATTGGTGGGGGAGAACCTTTGTTACAAGGGATGGCTACCTTGAACCTAATGAGGTGTCTTAAAAATGAGGGGGTTAATGTATATCTTGCTTCTTGTGGAGGTATTGTGAGTAGGGAACTTTGGCAAGGAGCTCTTGAAGTAGCCGATGGAATTTTACTCCAAATTCTGACTATAGACGAGGCTGAGTGGCAAGAATTTGGCGGAACAAATTTTGATTCTTATCTCCGTAATATTTACGACCTGAAAGTATATAATAAGCCAGTGTGTGTGAGGATACCCATAATTCCAGGTTATACCGATACTCCCCAAAAGGCATATAGCCTGTTTAGATTTGTAAAAGAGAACATTTCTGACTTAGAAGAAGTAGAGCTTAGAGCCTATGTGCCGAATAGTAGGTTTTCTTCACCAATGTTCAAGGTAAAGGAAAAGAATTTATCTACGGAACAGATAGTCGCGGTATGTGAGGCGATCAAGGGGCTTGGGATAGAAAAAGTCCATTGGCGCGGTCCTGTAAGAGGGATAGAGGAAATTGACCTGTATCCGTGGAGATAAAATGTGGGCCCTGCAGGACTCGAACCTGCGACCAAGTGATTATGAGTCACCTGCTCTGACCGACTGAGCTAAGGGCCCAAATGGTGTGAAAATAAGGCAACTAAAATTTTATCATTTTCTATTTTTAAATTCAAGTTTCAAGGTTTCAAAGAAAGGTTCTAACTCCCTTGCTCGCCAAGTGTGACGGAGTTTTCTTATCGCCTTTGCCTCAATTTGTCTTACTCTTTCTCGAGTAACATTGAACACCCTACCCACTTCTTCGAGAGTCCTTGGATAACCGTCCCCTAATCCATATCTGAGTCTAATTACTTTTTCCTCTCGCTCAGTTAAAGTTTTTAATACTTCGCTCAACTTCTCATTAAAGAGAGTGGTTTGGGTAGAGTCCATAGGCTTATCTACATTATCATCCTCGATGAAGTCGCCAAAGGTAGTATCCCCCTCATCACCGATAGGCATCTCGAGACTCATGGGATCCTGGGAGATTTTGCGTATGGCGATTACCTTTTCTACTGACAAGCCCATCTCTTTTGCTAATTCTTCATTAGTCGGTTCTCTTCCAAGTCTTTGAGTAAGTATTCTCATGGCTCTCGCGAGTCTATTTATAGATTCAATCATGTGAACAGGTATGCGGACAGTTCTTGCCTGGTCAGCTATAGCCCGAGTAATTGCCTGCCTAATCCACCATGTCGCGTATGTGCTGAACTTATATCCACGCCAGTATTCAAATTTGTCTACCGCTTTTATTAGGCCTATATTGCCTTCTTGTATCAAGTCTTCGAAAGACATGCCTCTATTGGTAAACCTTTTCGCTATACTTACAACTAAGCGCAAGTTCGCTTCTACAAGTTTTTGCTTGGTCTCTGCTATTTTCTCTTCTTTTTCTCTTATTGTCTTTATGAGTCCAGAGATTTGTTTAAAATCCATTTGTGCGTCACGCTGAATTTGCTCGATTTTAGATTTAGCCATTATTAGGCGTTGAGCACATTCTTGTAGATAAACCACCTCTGGGTCTTTCTTACTTTTTCTCCCTCTTCCGGTGTGAGCCTTTTTTATGATTTCATCAGCAGACATCCCAAACTCGTGTTCTATCTGAGCAATTTCTTCTCGCGCAGTTAGGATTCGTCGCTCTAATGCTTTAATTTTTCTCCCTATTTTGACGATTTCGCGAGCACAAAGTGGAAAGTTACTTAATATCTCATACTGTTTTTCGCGGAGTTCATGCACCCTCTTTTTAACTTGGGCTATTAGTGTCTCGATTTTTTTGCTTTTTTTGGCTTTCTTTTGTAAATTGTGGAGTTTCTTTTCCAGTGTAGAAATTTGTTGACGGTAAGATATGAGTTGGTCTGCACTCGACAACAATTGTTTTTTTAATTTCTCTATCTTGTTTTTATCCTCGTCACTAACTTCAATGACTCTTGCCGGGTCTAACCTCCCTGACCTAATCCGAGAGGCTATTAAGTAAAATTCATGGACCGTATAAGGAGCACTCAAGAGAACTCTAACTAATTCTTTCTCTGCTTCCTCAATTTCTTTTGCTATACTGACCTCTTTTTCTTTTGTCAGAAGTGGCACTTTCCCCATTGCTCTAAGGTATACTCGAATCCCCTCATCTGGTCTTACCGCGGTTTTCTGAGTCTCGACCTTCTGGAGATCTTCTGGGATAGAGCCTATTATTGGGACTTTCTCATATCCCAATGCCCTTAGTGATTCACTTGGACTTTCACCCGCTAATAACAAGAGTTCTAAATAACTATCATCATCGGGGGAATCAAACCACTTTTGTAATTTTTTGTTAATGGCTTTATTTCTCGCCTTTGACATAGCACCACCTCTTTATATTTAATTTTCTAAGAGATTAATTTATTCCTTTCATGAAGTAATGTTTTCTGTTTCTCCAATAAGGTTTTTAGTTTTTCCTTATTTTGGACTCGTTCTGCCTCCCGAATTTCGCCAATTATTTTATTTATTTCGTTGTCTAAAAAGTCCATTCTAATTTTTTTTAATCTTTCTTCCACTACTTTTGACAAGTTGTCAGGTTCAAAGTTACTTAGAAGGACTTTAGTAACTATTCCGGCTACTTCTGGGTCTTCTATTAATCTTGGATCTGTATTTTCCTCTTTCAGGAGGTAAGATATGACTTTTCCTATAATGCCTTCGGGTAAAGGATATTCCTCGAAGAAGATTTTTGCCTGTTCTCTTAGTCCGGGTTGGCTTATTAATCCCATAATGAAACAGGCATCATCAAATGAAATATTCTTTTTCTCTTCTGAGACCGCTTCTTGTTTTACTCTGAAATTATTCTTTAGGAACTGTTCATAATCGCTGAGAACAGACCAATAACTTATTTTCAGTTCGGTAGAAATCTCTCTAAGATACTCTTCTTTTAATGAATTTTCTTCTATCGTTGATATTAAGTGAAATAGCTCTCCTAAAATGTTAATCTTTCCCCTGGGATCTTTCATTTTCTCTTTATTCTGGTGAATGTAGAACGAAAAGAATGTTGGAGCTTTCTCTATAAGATAATGCCACTCTTCTATGGAATGGCTTAGTAAAAATTCGTCTGGATCTTTGCTATTGGGTAGAACCACCGCTTTTACAGAGAGCCCAGCCTTTAGAAGAACTCCGGTGGCGCGAAGCGCAGCACTTATCCCAGCAGGATCCGCATCGTAAACTATTATCACCTCGGGGGCAAATCTTCTTATTATATTAGCTTGTTCAATGGTTAAGGCTGTGCCACAAGTGGCTACAACATTTTTAATTCCGCACTGAAAGCATCTGAGGGGGTCCCGGTATCCTTCCACGCGTATTGCATATTTTTTATCCCTTATACTGTCTTTTCCTTCCCATAGCCCATACAAAATTCGACTTTTTTTGTATAGGTCTGTTTCGGAAAGATTGATATACTTAGGTTCATCTCTACCAGAAATTTCTCTTCCTCCAAAGGATACCACATTTCCATCGAGGCTTCTGATAGGAAAAATGATTCTATTCCTAAAGAAGTCATAATATTTGTTTTCGTTATAGCTTTGTTTTACAAGTGCTGAGCGAATAATTAAATTATCAGAAAATCCTTGGCTTCTTAAAAATCTATATAGAGCTTCCCCATTTGGAGGAGCGAATCCC
>JAOAHN010000027.1 GCA_026415215.1 Candidatus Hydrogenedentota bacterium | reverse complement strand
GCTTCTTCTTTCGTTTCGGGCTTGACTTTTATACCTATGAGTCTGATTTTTAGTCCATTATTTAAGATTAGTAGATGAGGAGATATAACTTCTTTGACTTGGTAGTATTCAACTTTATTTGTTTTGTCATTGTGGTTCAGTCCAATCCTTGAACCAAAGTTTAAAAGTTTAGGGTCTACTTTCTTATCGAACTTTATTTTATCAACGAAAATATATGGGAGTTTTTCTATTTCATCATCCCAATCAACCTTTTGAGGTTTCTGCTCTATGATCTCTATAGTCGCATCTTCTATAATAAGCGGCTCATCAATGTGGAGTTTATTCTTAATAATGGGAAGGAAAGCTTTATTAATTTCGTAACCTATAGAATTCCTACCAAGATTCTTTGCAGCTAAAGAAGTTGTCCCACTTCCTAAGAATGGGTCTAACACTGTTTCTCCAATGAAGCTGAACATCTTTATTAGTCTTTTGGGAAGTTCTTCAGGAAACATTGCTAAGTGCTCTGTTTGTCGTATTCCGTTGAATTCCCAGTGCCCTGAGAAATATTTGTTCCACTCTTCTTTTGTTAATTTAGATGCTTCTTTAGTTTCTTTGCTGGTCTTAGGTGGATTTCCTGGTTTTTTGAAGATTAGTATAAATTCGTAATCAATCTTTATGATACCGTTCCTCGGGTAGGGAAAACTTCCCATAACTGTAGCCCCGCCTGTCGTATTCATTGTAGTGGGTTTCTGCCAGATTATAGCACCCATATAATCGAACCCAATTGTTTCACAGAATTTGATAATTTCTGTCCTGATAGGTATCACCTTGTATCTACCATAGTAGACTGAGCGCGCAAACTGATCCCCAATGTTAATACAAAGTCGGCATCCATCATGTAATACTCTAAAACACTCCTTCCAGACAAGATTTAGGTTGTTAATATATTCCTCGTAAGTATCATTAAAACCAATTTGGTTTTTGTCTCCGTAGTCCTTAAGTTGCCAGTACGGAGGAGAAGTTATTATAAGATGGATGCTTTTATCAGGAACTTCATGCATTTTTCGAGAATCACCGATAATTATTTTATGATAGGTTTTTATCATGGTATATTTTTTTCGCGTATAGTATTATATCAAGCAAAGCATTTTTACTTTGATGAGTTTTAGTTTACCATTTTCTCTTTAATTATTCTAAAATTAATTCAGGCTCGGTTAGTCGTTGAACCAGGAAGTGGTAGTGGAGAAAAAAGGTGTATTCCCCTCGGGATTAAATTTATTACACTTTTTCTTTACCCTGAATGAAGAGATCCATTCTGTGTGAGAGTTCTTTGAGGTAATTCTCATCTCCACCGGGGAATTCTTCAGTTATCCATCCTTTGTAATTTACTTCGTGTAATGCTTTTCTAACTTCTGACCAGTTTACATCACCTTCGTAAGGAAGCGAACTCCATTGATAACCATTTCGTTTGAAGTCTTTTACATGAATTTTGACTATTCTGTTGCTCAGGGTACGGATCCAATCCTCCGGATAACCGAATATTACTACATTTCCGATATCGAAGTATGCTCGTACATAGGGACTGTTAAACTGGTCTATGTATTCACAGAACTCTAATGGGCTTAGTAAAAATTTATTCCATACATTTTCAACTGCTATTACAACATTGTTTTCTTCTGCAGATTGGATCAACTCTTTTATATGCTTGGTTGACCTTTCCCATGCTTCTTTATATCTCACCCTTTCATTTACGACAGCAGGTACGAGTAACAGAGTATCAGCACCTACCTGCTTTGCTAATTTAAGATTTTTTATTATTCTCTTTTTACCCTCCTCGGCTATTGAGGGGTCGGGGTGAGATAAGGGTTTATCCCATCCCCCGTAGATAATTGAATGGATGGTAAGTCCATTTTTCTTTACCGCATCGAGGATTTTTTCAATTTCGACAGCATCTTCTATGGGAGGAAGTTCAATGCCGTCAAACCCACATCTTTTCGCGATCTCACATCTTTCCATTTCAGATTTATTTTTGGGTAGATTAGACCACTGAATAGCTTTTTTTAATGGGGAGAAGGGGAGAGAATTTTCGGAGGAGGCGGATACTATGTTTTTCGTGAGTGTAGCTCCTAATACGAAAGAGCCACTTGCGTATAAGAACCTTCTGCGAGATAAATCATCACTTGTAAGCATATTTAAACTCCTTTATAGGTATTGCCTTAATAAGTTTCCTGCCATGTAAGGTATATAAAACTGTATCCAATAGGATTATAAAATTTCAAATAACTTATAGTAAATTGATGAGAGAGGAGTTCTAATATTCAGTGGATTAATGATATGTGCTTATTGGTTAAATCCTACTTTGGGAATTTTGGGAATCCTTAGTTTTCTCCCAGCAGGGAGTATGTAGGGTTTTTTAAGGTTGTTCATTCGAATAATTTCTTCCTTTGATACCCGAAAGTCTCGTGAGATAGTATCTAAAGTATCTCCGTGTTTCACTGTATATATTATGGTTTCTTGAGGCGATTGGGTTGGTTGTTGATATTCTTGAGTTGTGGCGGTAGGAGTTTCGGAGGGCGGTTTTTCAGGTTGAGGTTGTGGAACAGACGGAGTACTTTCTGAGGGAATAGACATAGGTTCTAATACTGGTGGTTGAGGTTTAGGTGGTTCAGTAGTTTTAGGAGTGGGTTGAGCCTGTTGCTGAGTGGGAGTTGTGCCCTCAGGGACATAGATAGTTAACTTAAAACCGTGCTTTATTAGATTAGGATTGTCGATGTTATTCCAACTTATTATTTCCTTCGGAGTTACACCGTATCTTCTGGCTACACTGAATAGTGTATCCCCAGGGGATATCTTATGCAGTATGGGCTTAGTGTTGGGAGGGGGGGATGGTAAAGTAGTTTTTTGTTGTGCTGACGGAGTAACTTTTTCTTGTGGCTTTGGAGAAGAGGGTGGTGGAGAGATCTTTTCTCCTTGTGTTGTAGGCTTAGGAGTTTCTTGAGGTGGTGGGGATTGAGGTATGTTAGTTTGTTCTACATCAGGTTTACTTGTTTCTTCAGTATTTGCTGGAGGCTGAATTTTAGATTCAGGCTCCTTCGTCTCTGGGGGTTGGGGAGTTTCTGCTGGTGAAGTTATTTCTGTGGATGGAGGTGACTCTAACTGTGCAGGCTGAGGAGACTCAGTTATTTTTTCTGCCGTTTCGGTAGATTGGTCAGTTTTTTGGTCAGGTGGTGGAATTTCGGTTTCTGGTTTGAGCGAGGGAGAAGGGGGTTGAGGCGTTATATCTGGAGTTTCCTGTTTTGCAATTAGTGTTGGCTCAGGCTGAGCTGGAGGTTGATAGTATCTTATATCGGTTTCAATAGGATGTATTTTGGAGAGGGCTGAGGATAATCTCAAATTTATTTTGTTTTTAGCTTCTTCAGTTAGGTTATTTCTGATCAACTCGATAGTCTTCACTAATTCCGCTTCATCAGTAAGTGAAGTAGATAATATATCGATGCCGACGCCTATCATTTTAAGTGATACATCTGAGAAGTTTTCTCCCTGCGTTAGAGGGTACTCGGCTAAGTCTTCGGCTATGAGCAATCCATCGTATTTCCATTTGTCTCTTATTAGGCCTCGAATAATTTTTTCAGATACTGAACAAGGTTGTATGGGTGACTCTTGTTGAAGAATAGGGATAGCAGTGTGAGATACAAGGATTGCAGATACACTTTCGCGAGCGGACTCAGAGAAAGGGAAAAGCCATGTTGCGAGCATCGATATAGCTTGGTTTATATCACCTTCATTGTAAGGAGTCTCAAGGGTTAGGATGATTCTTCCATCTACTTCTTTTTTTTCTGCTATGGTTTTTGCTGGAAAGGTTTTTACTACAGGGATTACACCCCCTTTTATAAGTCCTTTTACAAAGGATAATCCTGCGAGTTGCAGTATCTCGGTAGAATCGCTGAAGTATAAATCTTTCTTACTTTCATCGGATTTTCCTGGCACGAATAGTTCTATCATTGGGCCTATAATCATTCTTATACCCAAGCTTCGGGCAGTTCTGGCGTAGTTTTCCCCTGCTTCAATAATTTTGTTTGGGTCTATTTCTTCTCTCAGCTGGGCAATTGTGGGTTGGACTTCAAATTGTGGTAAAGCTTTCAAGAATAGGAGCTCACTGTCCACAGCAATTAAAGGTAAGCCTTGGTTTTCTTTTTGAAGAGTGTTAGATAGTGTTTTGGCAATTTCTAAATATTTGTTGTATTTGAAAGAATCTGAGGAACTAATGATTCTCACTGCGAAAGGTTTAATCCTGTTAAGCAGGTTTAGTGTGTCTTGGGTATATTTATCCATGTCAATTGTTATTATGAGGGGAGATATTTTGTCTATACTGTATGGTGGTATATTGGGGGTGGTGGGGATAGGAGGGGTTTTTTCAGGGGTGGGCTGAGTGGTAGCGGTCTCGGTTTTGGCAGGAGCTAATTGAGTTACTGTTGGTTCTGTCTTTAATGTTGGAGAATAAATCTGGAAAAAGATATAGGTTAACGCTATTCCTACGATAATGCCGACGAGAAATAGCATTATTGGTTTGATTGGAGAAGGTTTTTTGTACACTTGTATGTTCATGTTAGAAGTTTCCACAGTTGAACCCTCCAATTATGTGATTAGAAATTTAGTATATATGTTTTTCATAATAATTAAGATTTCTGTGAGAAGTCAATTTTAATCACATCTTATAATCTTTTAATGATGTGCAGGTAAAAATATTATAATATAATCCAATTAGATTAAGATTTTTAATTATAAGCTTTTAGTTATGCAATGTTTAAAAGTATCCACTACCGAACTTCCTAAAGATGAGGATCTCTTATATCAGGAGATTCAGAAGTTTACTCAATACTGGCTTTGGGGTCTGTTGATAGCTATTGTAGTGATTGAGTCCATAGTGTTTGGGTATGGGATTGTGAAACAGATTATTTTCAAGGAACCTTGGGGAGACAAACCTATATCAGATTTAGGGCTTATTTTGATTGCGGTATGGGCAATTGGTATTCCAGTGATTATTATGTATTTGTTTTCAATTACTTCGCTTGAAACTCGGATTTATCCGAGTGGGATATATATAAGGTATTTCCCATTTCATTTGAAGTATAGGCACATACCTTGGGATAGTATAGAGGAGATAGTGGGTAGGAAATATCGTCCGATAATTGAGTATGGAGGATGGGGGCTCCGTTGGAACTTTAACTCTTGGGCATATACGGTGAGTGGAAATCATTGTGTGGAGTTAAGAAAAGGTGGAAAGAAAATCGTATTGGGAACTCAAAGATTAGGGAAACTAATGACTTCTGTTAACCGAGCACAAGAGATTTACTTTAGTGATAAATCCTTATAGTTGGGAGTAGCTTCTGAGGTTATCGAAGATGGGTGTATATAGAATCATTAGTTTGTTGGGCCTTATGGTTTTCCTTGCTTTGGCCTATTTTCTAAGTGAAGATAGGGGTAAGATAAATTTACGAGTAGTTGGATGGGGAATAGGGCTTCAATTTTTCTTGGGTGTATTGCTTCTAAGGGCGGATTTGTTAGTTTTTTTGCCAAATCATTTTCTCGGCAGTTTAGGTTTGACGCAGATATCGCCTAAGATAGGGATTTATTTCTTTGAATGGATTAAGAAAGGTTTTGACTTGATTACCGAGGCAAGTAGTGCGGGTGCAAAGTTTCTTTTCGGGAACTTATCAGATTTCTTTATTTTAGATAGGGCAATCGTTCAGGATACTGCTGGGAAGATGGTCAGTGTTGAGCCTTTTGTAGTCAGTGCGGTGGTGGCTTTTAAAGTGCTACCGGTTATTATATTTGTTTCAGCGTGTTCTGCAATCCTTCAGCATTTAGGTGTGATTCAATTTTTTGTGAAGGCGTTTGCGAGATTAATGCAAAGGTCTATGAAAACATCAGGAGCGGAAACTTTTACCACAGCATTATTAGTGTTTCTCGGAATAGAATCGATGACCGCTGTAAAAGGATACATAGAGGATATGACGCGTTCAGAATTGTTTACGATAATGACGGCATTCTTAGCTACTATTGCCGCAAGTGTGATGGTGGCTTATGCTAATTTCGGTGCAGAACCAGGTCATCTAATTACAGCGTCTATTTTGAGTGCTCCTTCTGCTATTGCTTTTGCAAAAATACTTATTCCTGAGAGGGAGTTTCCGAGGACTGCAGATGTGAGGGGAGTAACTATTCAGGTGGATACAAGAAATATTTTTGACGCAGCATCACAAGGAGCGAGTTTGGGATTGACAATGGCATTGAATGTAGGAGCTATGTTAATAGTTTTTGTGGGTTTGATACATCTTTTTGATACTGTTAGCCAATCGATAGTGGGAAGATCTTTAAGTTCGGTATTGAGTTATCTTTTTCTCCCGTTTGCTTATTTGTTGGGAGTTAGACATGAAGATGTTTATATATTTTCTGAGCTTCTGGCAATAAAATCTATTTTTAACGAATTTCTCGCATATCAGAAGTTTCAAGACTTAATAGCAAACGGTATAGTTGAGAAGAGAACGATTACTGTAGCTACATATGCTTTGTGTGGGTTTGCTAATCCGGGAAGTTTAGGAATAATGATAGGAGGTATCTCTGCTTTGGCTCCTCGTAGAAGAAGCGAGATTGCAAATATGAGCGTAAAGGCATTTATTGCAGGCACTTTGGCTTGTTTTTCTACTGCGTGCGTAGCGGGTTTTTTATTGAGTGAATAGGATAGTTCTATAGGACGCTTGTTTTTATGGACGGACAAGAAGGTAAACTACCAAAGGTTTTGACGATTGCTGGGAGTGATAGCGGAGGAGGAGCAGGAATCCAGGCTGACTTGAAGACTATCACCGCGCTGAGGTGCTATGGAATGAGTGTGATTACCGCAGTGACCGCTCAAAATACCTTGGGTATTTCGGGTATAAGTCCTATCCCTACAGATATAGTAAAGAAACAGATAATCGCCATAATGGAAGATATTGGTGCTGATGTAGTAAAGACTGGGATGTTGTGGGATTCGGAGATAATTTTCGCAGTCGCAAGTGTGTTGAAGGGGTATAGTTTTAAGTATCTCGTTGTTGACCCAGTTCTGGTAGCAAAGAGCGGTGATTTACTCCTGATGAGAGAGTGTGTTGAGGTGTTGAAGAAGGAGCTTTTTCCAATGGCTTGGATTGTTACACCTAACATACCTGAATTGGAGGAACTTTCCGGAAGGAGAATAAGTAGCGTAAGGGATCTAATAATCTCAGCAGAAGAAATTCTTAATGAAGGAAGTAAGTATGTATTAGTTAAAGGAGGACACTTGGAGGAGGAGATAATTGTAGACAGGCTTATTTCCGCGGATGGGAAATTTAACGAATATTCACATCCCAGGTTGAATACTACTTCTACTCATGGTACTGGTTGTACACTTTCAAGTGCAATCGCTTGCTATCTTGCTTGTGGATATGAGACATCGGTTGCGGTAGGCAAGGCAATCGAATTTGTTTGTAGAGCTATCGATACCGCACCACAAATTGGTAAAGGTCACGGACCTTTAAATCATCTATGGAGAATACCTTCCATAGAGTAGTTTTATTTGTAGGTATTAAGATGAGAGCTACTTGCTTTTTTGGCGGGTAGAGATAAACCCAATCTCACCTTCTTTGACACCCATACTTTTTGCAACTACGCTACATTTTGCTTTTAAGAGGAGGTAAACATTTCCCGGGTAATCATCGAGTGTTTCGTAATTTCCTTGTCCTTTACCTATAATGATATTTGCTTCATCCATTCTTTTAAGTAATGATTTTTCAAGTATTCGCCAGGGGGCACCTATCCACCCTTTTTCCATAGCTATCACATTAGCCACTTTGTCTAAACCGACTTCAATCGCATCTTCTATGCATGCATCGTTTATTATTGGTTTTCCCTTTACTACCGCAGTAACATCTGCATATTCTTTTAATTTTTCTATTAGTATTTTATCGAAAACGATTTCACCTGCATTATCGAGGAAGAATAGAATTTTCTTTGCATGTTTTAAGTCTTTCACAAAGAATTCGTAATGGTTTACAGCGAAGTTGATTTTAGTTGCGTGAGTAAGTATTGAATTTATGTCAATTTGATGTTCAGATAAAACACCAAGGTCAATCACATTTCCCTCAGCTGACAATTTCAGTGAGGTTAGTAAAGGATCGTCGCTTTTATCCCTTAGTTCTCTCAATGCGGGTTCAATTTTTAATGCGATTTCATTTTGGGATTTCTTCTGTTTGATGTAAGGGTCCTTATTACCTGTGATGTTGGATACTATTTCATATATTATTTGAGAAAGTTCCGCAGGCGAATGAGACATATCCATATATTGCAGTTGATTAGCTACTTCTATAATTATTCTTCGTTGTAGTTCTTCATCCTCTGTGGCAATTTTGGCGGATTTGTAGGCTTGATATATAAAACATACTAAGCATTCGTTAGTTGCTTTCATAAGAACTCCTTCGAAAGAGACATTACTTCCTTACATAAGCTTTCCCCTCGTGAAGGGAAATCCAGTGGTGGGCTTTTTCTGCTAACGACTCATCGTGAGTTACTATAACTATTGTAACTCCCTCTTCTTCATTGAGTCGCCATAGTAAGTCGATTACTCCTGCACTGGTTTCTTCATCTAAATTACCAGTGGGTTCGTCTGTAAGAACAACCTTAGGTTTATTGAAAAGTGCACGGGCAATTGCCACTCTTTGTTGTTCCCCTCCGCTTAATTCCCCGGGTTTATGAGTTAGCCTATCTGCCAGTCCAACTTTTTGTAGTAGTTCTTCCGCTCTTGTATAACACTCTTCTTTGGCTATTCCCTTACATAAGGCGGGCATCATTACATTTTCGATGGCAGTAAACTCTGGTAGTAAATGGTAGAACTGAAAAACGAAGCCTATTTCTTTGTTTCTTAATTGATTAATTTGTTGACGCGATAATTTCTGTACATCTTTGCCGTTAATAATAACCTTTCCTTCGGTGGGGTTGTCTAATGTCCCTATGATATGGAGGAGAGTGCTTTTCCCTACTCCTGAGGGTCCACTGATAGCGAGTATTTTCCCTGCTGGTACTTCGAGGTTTACGCCTCTTAGTATATGTAGGATTCTCGAGCCGTCGTAGAACTTCTTATGAATATTTTCACATACTATTACACTATTCATATCTTATAGCATCCACTGGGTTTACCCTCGCTGCGCTGTATGCTGGGTAAAGTGTAGAAATAAATGTTAGTACTACAGCGGAGATTACTATGCATGCAACATCGAATGGAATTATTGCTACGGGGATACCCTCGAAGTAATATATTGTGCTATTGAATAGGTCCCAACCAAGCAACTTAGCTATGAAATCCGCTATGGGATTTATGTTAACTGCGATTATGATACCGAGTATGAGGCCTATTAGGGTGCCAATCGTTCCTATGAATAGTCCTTGAAGAATGAAAATCAATAATATGGAACTTGTGCTCGAGCCTAATGTGCGTAGTATCCCTATATCCCTTCTCTTTTCCATAACGACCATAATTAAGGTGCTTGTGATGTTAAAAGCAGCTACCAACACTATGAATGCAAGTATAATAAACATAGCGAGTTTTTCCTGTCTTAATGCATCGAAGAAGGCTTGTTGGTCTTCATACCATGTTTTGGTCCTATGACCTAATTCACTTCTTATCTTTTGGGCGACTTTATCTGCGAGAAACGGGTTTGTTAATTTAACATGGATTGCATCTACTCCATCTTCACCAGTAAGCATTCTTGCAGTATTTAAGTCTACAAAGGCATAAATTTCGTCAAACTCGGACATTCTTGCGTGAGATATTCCTGAAACTGTAAGCCATATTTGAGTTCCTAATTGTCTCCCTATTAGAGGGCGTATGGTTGCGCGAGCGGTGACAATCTGCAAATGAGAGCCAAGTCGAGCACTTATTCTATTAGCAAGTCGATAACCGAGCACTATTTCCTTTTCTTTTGGCAATCTTCCTTTTCCAAAAATCCTTCCACCCTCGTTTGTGAGATTCTTTGCGAGGTCGGTAACTTTACTTTCTCGCTCAGGGTCTACACCCAAAATTAGTCCACCTGTAGTATACTCTTCATTTTTAAACAGTGCTTCTATCTGGACTACTGGACCACTTGCTACTATCTCGGGACAAAGAGATTCAATCTCTGCTATAACGGATTCATAGTCGAGAATTTTTCCTTTGGGATCGTAGACCGTGAGGTGTGAGCGATTTCCTATTATTGTTTCGCGTAAGGCAATATCGAAACCTGTCATTACACTCATGACTACGATCAAAGTGATAACACCTACACTTACACCTGCAATAGAGATGATGGAGATTAGGCTGATGAATCTATTTCTGCGTTTACTTCTTATATACCTTATTGCTACGAATGCCTCGAACTTCACATCTCATCACCTAACTATTTATATCTTTCTAAGTAGAGGGAAAAGGATTACATCTCTTATGGACCCGGAGTTGGTACAAAGCATAGCGAGCCTATCGATGCCGATCCCTAAACCCGCTGTAGGGGGCATTCCTACTTCGAGAGCGGTGAGAAAATCCTCATCGAGGTATTGGGCTTCTTCGTCACCCGCTTCACGAAGCTTGACTTGTTCTAAGAATCTTTCTCTTTGGTCTAAAGGGTCGTTTAGTTCAGAGAATGCGTTACACACCTCTAACCCACCTATGAAGAGCTGGTATCGCTCAGTTAGAGCGGGATTGTCTCTCTTTCTCTTTGCAAGTGGGGAAATTTCTACGGGATAGTCGTATAAGAAAGTGGGATTGATTAGATGTGGTTTTACTTTTGTTGACATCACTTCATCCACAATTTTGCCATAACCCATCTCTGGCTTTATTTCTACACCTATGCTCTCAGCTATTTTTTTTGCTTCTTCTCTATCCCTTGTATTTTCGAGATCAATTTTTGCGTAATTACGAATAGCTTCATACAATGGTATTCTTTCCCAGGGTCTTTTTAACGATATTTTCAGTCCCTGATATTCGAACTCCTCACTTCCTATTACCTTTGTCATAACTGTGTATAACATGTCCTCAGTTTCATCCATGAGTCCTATATAATCCTGATAGGCTTCGTACATTTCCATGATTGTAAATTCTGGGTTATGTTTTGTATCGACACCTTCGTTTCTAAAACATCTGTTTAGCTCGAATACTTTTTCAAATCCTCCCACAATTAATTTCTTTAGATATAGTTCTGGGGCGATTCTGAGGTATAAGTCGGTATCGTAGGCGTTGTGATGAGTTATAAACGGCCTTGCAGTAGCACCGCCTGGTATAGGATGTAACATAGGAGTTTCAACTTCCAAAAAACCCCGAGATTTAAGATAGTTTCGGATTTCTTCAATCATTTGAGTTCTTTTCCGAAAGATGTCCATTACCTCGGGATTTGCAACTAAATCGAGATAGCGTTGGCGATATCGTGTTTCAATATCTGTTAATCCATGATATTTTTCTGGAAGGCTTCTTAAAGACTTTGTGAGTATTTGGAATGTCTCGACGAATAATGTTATTTCACCTCTTTTCGTTCTTCTTACTTTTCCGGAAGCACCCACAAAGTCCCCTAAATCATAGTCCTTGAGTGTTTCGTATTTGTCTGCTCCTACTTGGTTTTCTCCGAAGAAGAGTTGTATTTTAGCACTCTCGTCTCTTATATCCATAAAGGTGCTTTTTCCTTGCTCTCTCCGAGCAACTATCCTCCCAGCTAATTGTGCAGAAAGACCTAATTGAGCATTTTCAGGGTTGCTTTTTTCCAGCTCCTCAAATTGTGTCCGAGCTTCCGCTATGGTTGATGAACGGTGAAAGATATACTTATACGGTTCATCACCACGATCTCTGAATCTCAGCATTTTTTTTATGCGATTTTCTATTATTTCTTGCAGGGTGGAGTGCTCTTCCATTGTTTAACTCCCTACTCTGTTCTTTTCAAGTAGCCATTTTAGATACGCTTCTACAAAGAGGTCTAAATCTCCGTCTAAAACTTTTTGGACATTGCTTGTCTCAACACCTGTGCGATGGTCTTTTACCAATTGATACGGTTGAAGTATGTAACTACGGATTTGACTTCCCCAGGCCACCTCAGATTGTCCTTCTCTTTGAGCCATGATTTCCGCTTCTTTCTTTCGCATTTCTAAATCGAATAATTTTGCTTTTAACATTTGTAGAGCAAGTGCTCTGTTTCTGTGTTGGGATCGTTCGACTTGGCAGGTAACTACGAATCCTGTGGGTAAATGAGTTATTCTCACTGCGGAACTGGTCTTGTTAACCTTTTGTCCTCCCGCCCCACTTGAGCGGAATGCTTCCATTTTGATGTCTTCATCTCTTATATCTATCTTGATATCTTCATCTACTTCAGAGAGAACCTCTATCGCTGTGAAAGATGTATGTCTCCTTTTTGCAGCGTCGAAGGGCGATATTCTTACGAGTCTATGCACACCATTTTCAGATTTTAGCCAGCCATAAGCATAGGGGCCTACCACTCTCAAAGTTGCGCTTTTTATTCCTGCTTCTTCTCCCGGTTGGTAGTCGAGAACTTCTATTTCAAATTTTTTTTCTTCACAATACCTTGTTATCATCCTGTATAACATTTGAGCCCAATCACAGGACTCAGTCCCACCTGCACCCGGGTGAAAGCTTACTATAGCTGGTTTTGAGTCTCGCGGGTCTGTAAAAAGACTTTTTATTTCAAGCTGATGTATTTTTTGTTCGAGGCTATTGATAGTTTGGGTTATATCTTTTGCAAAAGAGGGATCGCCCTCATCATTAGCCATATTTATAAAATCTTCTACATATAATAATTCTTTGTAGAGGGCCTCAGGTTCTTCTATGGCATTCTTTAGGTTTTTGATTTCTTGAAGAATTTTCTGGGCTTCATCAGGTTTTGACCAAAAATCGGGTTCCTCCATTTTTCTTTCTAATAGGGCAATCCTTTTTTGGATTCCTTCAATGTTAAGACAGATGCGAAGGTCTATTAATCTTTGTTTTAAATTGTTTATATTTTGAATTTCTAACTCAAACATTCCTTATTAGTTTATCCTCGGTTTATAAGGTTTGAAAGCGGTTCAGTGTAAGTAGAAGAAGAACGGAAAAGAGAATAACATTCCGTCACACCGGTCCAAAACTCCACCATGACCTGGAAAGATGGAACCAGAGTCTTTTATTCCTACTTCGCGTTTCCACCGAGATTCAAGCAAATCCCCTAATTGGCTTAATACTGCAAGAATTATACCCCATTTGATGTAATAAAACATACTTGCTTTTGGGAAAAAATCTGTAAGGTAGCATATATGTAACAGCCAAAGAGTTATCATTCCTAATATGCTAAAGACAACGCCACCAATGGCACCTTCCAAAGTTTTGTTAGGGCTAATGGTGGGAGCGAGTCTAACCCTACCTATTGTTTTCCCTACGATGTATGCTCCGCTGTCGCAAAGGGCAACAGCTATGATAAAAAGTGTAATTAGCCCGGGACCGCTATTCTCTTTGTGGAGGACTATAAGGTGAGCAGGAACCCAAGCAAAGTAGAATAATATAAAAGCAGACCCTAATAAATTTCGGATAGATGCTGGACTGAAGAAAGTATAAATTACCGCAATGACTCCAAAGGAGACTATGAAGGTTAAGTGCAAGTGTTTGAACTCTCCCAAAAATGCTGAAAGAGTTATGACGGGGATTAGAGCAACTGATATGTAATAGAGTAAACTGCCATTTTTACTTTCGAGTATCTTCATGAATTCGTATCCAGCCACTGTTGCAAGGAAGCCGATGAATATCGTTAGAAATAATCTTAACCCGGGTACCCAGAGTAGAATTGCAGTGAGAGTTATTAAAGTTAAACCCGTGATTATTCTTTCAGCCAATTTCTAATTCCCTTTTAATTTAGGAAATATTATACTCTTCCTCCAAATCTTCTTTTTCTTTGTTGATACTCGATGATTGCTTCCCACAAGTGTTTTCGCTTAAAATCAGGCCAGAGAACTGGCAAGAATACAAGTTCAGCATAGGAAACTTGCCATAACATGAAATTGCTTATTCTCTGTTCTCCACTGGTTCTGATTAGTAGATCAAGGTCGGGATATTCTGGGACATATAAGTATTTTGAGAAAAGGTCCTCGTCTATGTTATCTGGGGTAATTTCACCTATAGTTGCTTTTTCCGCTAATATCCGAGCTGTTCTAACAATTTCATACCTTCCGCCGTAATTGATGCCTACTATTACAGTCATACCTGTATTGGTTTTAGTTTCTTCTAATGCGAACTCTAAATCTTCCACAGCTTTAGGTGGAAGCTGATGCCATTCTCCCATTATCTTTACTCGGATATTGTTTTTTTTAAGCTCATCTATTTCTCTTCGTACATACTTTGTTATTAGATTAAATAGTGCGTTTACTTCATCTTTAGGTCTTGTCCAGTTTTCTGTTGAAAAGGCATATAGTGAGACGCAAGGTATGTTGAGCTCTTTGCATCCTTTAATTAATTCTTTTACCCCTTCTGCTCCTGCTTCATGTCCCTCGGATGTAGCTTTGCCGTGGATCTCTGCCCACCTCCGATTCCCATCCATTATTACGCCTATGTGCTTTGGTAGTTTTGTTGTGTCAATTCTCGGGTCTAAATCTGGGGGTAGGCTATTCATTAGTTAACCTCTATCAATATTAAATTGAGGATTCACCGAGAGATAATTAGTTTGCTCAAGAGTAGATATGTTAACCCTCCATTATGTCCTTTTCCTTGGCTTTCAGAATTTGGTCAACTTTCTCAATATGTTTATCAGTAAGTTTTTGGATGTCGTCGCTTAGCTTGTGAAGTTCATCCTCGGTGATTTTTCCATCTTTTTCTTCTTTTTTCAATGCTTCGAGGACATTTCTCCTTATATTTCTGATAGCTACTCGAGCTTCCTCAGCCATTTTGTTGGCTACTTTTGTAAGCTCTTTCCGTCGCTCTTCACTTAGAGGAGGAATTGGAATTCTGATAAGCCTACCATCATTAGATGGGGTAACACCCAGAGGGGATGCCATGATTGCTTTTTCCACTGTCTGAATTAAGGATTTGTCCCATAAGTCAATAACAATCATGTGTGGATCGGGGACTGTTACATTTCCTAACTGGTTAATTTTCATTTTAGTGCCATATGCATCCACATGAACTACATCAAGTAGTTGAGGAGTAGCTCTTCCAGTCCTGATACCAGAAAGTTCTTTTTGAAGGTTTTCTACACTTTTGTCCATCTTATTTTCTGCATCTTTCAGGAGTGGATGTGGCATATTTTAATCTCCTCTGATGATAGTTCCGATTGATTTTCCTTGCACTGCTTCTATTAATGAGTTTTCCTTTAAAAACGAGAAGACCAGTATAGGAATTTTCTTCTGTCTACATACAGATATTGCAGCGGCATCCATCACTTGGAGGTTTTGGGTCAAGACATCTTGGTAGGAGAGTTCACTATATCTTAGTGCGGATGGGTCTTTTTCAGGATCGGCGGAGTAGACTCCGTCTACTTTCGTTGCTTTCATTAATATATCTGCATCTATTTCACTCGCTCTTAGGGCAGCGGCAGTATCGGTAGTGAGAAATGGATTTCCCGTACCTGCAGCGAATATTACTATTCTTCCTTTTTCTAAATGCCTTAATGCCCTTCTTCTAATATATGGTTCCGCCACCGGTCTCATTTCAATTGCGCTTAGTACCCGCGTTTCCATACCTCTTTTTTCGAGTGCGGATTGTAATGCGAGTGCATTCAATACTGTAGCAAGCATACCCATATAATCTGCAGTTGCTCTGTCGACTCCCGAATCTTTAGACCATTTACCACCTCGCAGTATGTTTCCTCCGCCTACTACTAAACCTATTTGAGTTCCTGTGAAATATGCTTTCTCTATCTCTCCACAGATATGGGAGAGGGCTCTCGAACCTATAGTTTCTCCATCGGATGAGAATGCATCGCCACTTAGTTTTATTAGGACCCTCTTATAATGAGACTCGCTCACTCTTAAGTATTCCTTATTTATTGGGACTGAGCCTGGTCTGCTTTTGCGAGTTCAACTGCTACCTCTTCCGCTATGTTTTTTTGAACTTTTTCTAATCCTTCACCCAATACCCATCTTACAAATCTTCTTATCTCTATTTTTTCACCACACTTCGCAGTAAGTTCGCCGAGAAGTTCTTTTATTTTTTTTCCTTCGTGTTCAGGTTTTACAGAAAATTGTTCCATAAGAACAACTTCTTCAAACCACTTGGTGAGTTTACCTTCTGCTATCTTCTCACAAACATTTTTGGGTTTTCCAGTCTCTTCCGCTTGTTTCATATACATTTCCTTTTCCTCTTTGAGAACATCATCTGGAATATCTTCAATTTTAATCCATTTTGGGGCAGAGGAACATATTTGGAGGCATACATCTTTTACGAATGTTTGAAATTCTGGACTTCTGGCGACAAAATCTGTTTCGGAATTTACTTCTACTAATACTCCTATCTTCCCACCCATGTGAATATATGAGGCTATTATTCCTTCTGCGGCTACTTTGTGAGCTCGAGCAGAGGCTTTCATTATGCCTTTTTCTCTCAGCCATTTTACTGCTTTTTCAAAGTCGCCATTGCACTCTATAAGTGCTTTTTTACAGTCCATCATTGGGGCATTTGTCATTTCCCTAAGTTTTTTCACATCAACAGCGCTTACTGTCATCTTTATTTCTCCTAATTTTTTAGTTAAATTACTACTCTAAGAAACATTTTTATAGTATTAATTTTGGTTTTCTTCTACGGATTGAGCAGTTTCTACTCCTACTGTTTCTCCCGCATCGTCGGGAGTTAACTCTGATGAGGAGGCTATTTCATTAGAGGCTGTTTTTTCTGGTTCCTGTTCTTTGGCTTCCACCGGTTTAATTTCTTCATCTGTGATGCGCTTTACTCTCCTGGTGATTACTCTTACTTTCTCTGTAGTAGGTTGTTCTTTCCCGGCTAAATTTTTGCCTTCTAATACCGCATCCGCAATTATTTTGCAGTAAAGGGATATAGCACGAATGGCGTCATCGTTTCCGGGAACTGGTAGTGAAACCGCATCTGGGTCTGCGTTTGTGTCAACTATCCCTATACAGGGAATACCAAGTTTAGCAGTTTCTCTTACCGCGATTTCCTCATGTTTCGTGTCTATAATGAAAACTATATCTGGTAAGTCGTTCATTTCAACAATACCACAAAGGTTTTTCTCTAATTTTGAAATCCTTTTACGGAGCCTAATACCCTCTTTTTTGCCGTACTGGTCGATTTTTCCTGTGGCTTCCAACTCTTTAAGTCTAATGAGCTCTCCGATAGTCCTTCGGATTGTTACAAAGTTAGTTAGCGTTCCACCTAACCATCTATTGTTAACATAGAACATTCCGCATCTTTCCGCCTCATTCTTCACAGCTTCTTGTGCTTGTCTTTTTGTTCCTACAAAGAGGACTTTTCCTCCTTTAGCTACGGTGTCCCTGACAAGTGCGTAAGCCTTATATATTTGTTTTAGAGTGTGCCTCAAATCAATAATGTAAATACCGTTCTTCTCTCCGTAGATGTAGCGTTCCATTTTGGGATTCCATCTACGAGTTTGGTGACCAAAGTGGACGCCTGCTTCTAACAATTCGCGTGGAGTAACAACTGGCATCGATAGACTCCTCATTCTTTGGGTTGTACCTCGGAGCCCATTCTCACCCATCTCCCGTCGATGGGCACCCAGTTATTAGGTGGGAGGCTCCTGTGAATTAGTTATTCTGGTTAGATTGCTTTTTATCTAACCAGAAAAATTATTCTACCAAAAATGATTAATCTAACTCAAAATTAGGTTTAGTGGGAAGTAGATAAGAGATAGTTTTTTATGGGAGAATCTTAATTGATAGAATTACGGACTACAAACATGATTAATTAGAGGAGTAGATATATGAGAATTCAGGCATATTTGGCGATTTTTTTGAGTTTTTTAATTACAACTCCTTTTTCTGCAGAAGAAGTGCCTCGTAATGAGCACCCAAACCCTCAGATGTTCAGGGAAGGATGGTTAAACCTTAACGGGGTGTGGGAATTTGCGGAGACTAACGATGACAATGCTTCTTTTCTCGCAGAGGATTCGGTATTTCCAGATAAGATTTTCGTTCCATTTTGTAGGGAAAGCTCCCTCTCTGGGTTAGGACGAAAAGATTTTGTTAGAAATGTATGGTATAGGAGAAAATTCAGTGTTTCTCGGGACTGGAGAGAAGGAAAGAGAGTTTTACTTCATATCGGAGCTTGCGATTGGAAAACAAGAGTGTGGGTTAATGGTAATCTTTGTGCAGAGCATGTAGGTGGTAGTGCTCCTATAACATCTGATATTACTCCTTATATAAAAGATGAGAATACAGTAGTAATTCATGCTTTCGATGATGTTCGTTCAGGTTTACAAGCTGGTGGTAAACAATCACCTAAACTTGAGAGTTTCGGATGCGTCTACACACGAACTACGGGTATATGGCAAACTGTATGGCTTGAATCCGTAGGGACCACATACATTCACAATTTTAAGATTTATCCTGAACCCGAGAATGGTAAGGTTAGATTTCTTATTACTTTTAGAGGTGAAATAACAAAAGGTTTGTTACTCGAGGTAGATGCTTCTATAGATAATTCTAATGTGGGGTCAGTATCTCAAGCAATCGACAATGAAGTAATAAGTGTTGAACTGCCTCTTAAAAAAGTTGTGCTATGGCATCCTAACTCTCCTAATTTATACGATCTGGAGCTTCGAGTAAAAAAGGATGATAAGGTTATAGATAAGTTAAATTCTTATTTTGGTTTGAGGACTATTAAAATTCAGGGAAGAAAGTTTTTGATTAATGGTAAGCCTGTATTTCAGAGGCTTGTATTATATCAGGGATTCCATCATGATGGGATTTGGACTGCGAGGAGTGAAGAGGAACTTAGAGCTGATATTGAGAGGAGTATGGATGTAGGTTTTAACGGGGCGAGGTTACACCAGAAAGTATTTGAGCCGAGATTACTTTATTGGGCTGATAAACTCGGATTTCTGCTATGGGGGGAGTTTCCTGATTGGCAACTTAATCATAGTTTGCCAGCAATACATTTACCAGTCATCCAGGAGTGGATTGAGGTACTTCATCGCGATTTCAATCACCCTTCTATAATAGGGTGGTGTCCATTTAACGAAACGCCAAAGGAAGCGGTTCCATTGCAGAATGTAGTTTATGAGATAACTCGGGCAATAGACCCCACCAGGCCATTACTTGATACAAGTGGATGGTCCCACGGTTATCCGACTCCACTCCTGCTCGATGCTCATGATTATGAACAAGATCCTGCGAAGTTCAAAGGGAAGTGGGATAAAATCGGGGTTGAGATACCTCGTCCGGATTGCCCTTATGCGGAGATAAAGCCTCTTCCGTTCTTTATAAGCGAATATGGAGGTATAGGTTGGAATGTGGTTGAGGGAGGATGGGGATATGGGGCAAATCCGAAAACTTTGAATGAATTTTATGTCAGGTTGGAAGGATTAACCAAGGCAATAGTAGAGAATCCAAATATGTTCGGCTACTGTTATACACAGTTGCATGATGTAGAGCAAGAGCAAAACGGTATATATACATACGAGCGTGTGTTGAAATTTGATAAGGAAAAACTGCGTGCTATTTTTGCAATGCCTGCTAAGTATGAACAGGAGTAAGTTCAAACTCAATCCCGGACGGAACTGATAAATTCGAGTTCTACGAGTGAGTGAAGAGGATTTTTAATTGTACCTTGCATCAGGGTGAAATGACACTACCGCTCCTGTAGTAGCAGTCGGTTTAAATTGTCCTGATGGGAGAACGGTAACCCCAATGAGATCTCCACTTCCTAAACACTCGAGTATTACCTTATTCATCTCTATATTTATTATTCCTGGATAGCCTGGAGACCATCTACATCCTTGTCCCTTCGGTAGATTAAGTATTTCTCTAAGAATGTTATTAACATACTCAGCCATGTCTTCTGCAATTCTATCTCCTAATCCTTGGAGTAGTAAACAGCCTTCACTGTCCCCGTTAGTTTTCAAAAACTCTATTCCCTCTTCTATATTCTTGCCAGCGGTGGTAACTTGAATTCCTACTACATCGAACTTTTTACTTCCTATAGGTCTAAAATATTGAGCTCCTGATACTATATCCTCTTCTCCTGAGCCAATTACTTTAGTAAACTCTATCCTGCCTATTATCTCAGTGGTATTTGTGGGATTGTATATTATCAAAGTATCTTCTTCAGATAGAGCTGGGAACAATCCGTATATACCTTGAGGAATTATCCAATTGTTTTTTTCAGCTAATTTAATCCAATGTCTTAGGAGAGATTCCAGCTCTTCATCAGAGTGGCCTGCTTTTTTTTGGAGAGTTTTTCCGCCGAACTTCCAGTTTAGAGAGAATAGGTTTGTTCTGTCTATAAAGGGAAGAAATTCTGAGAGAGAAAACTTTATCGCTTTACATCTAAACCAGGGTTGATCGGGATAATCTGGGAAATCTGATTTTATTGCACGGCGGGGTAATTTTTGGAGTTTCTCAACTTCTTCTGAAGACCGCTTGATTGCTTGGATATACCTCTGTATTAAGGTTTCTTTGTTGTGAGATATGAGATATTCTCTCGTCTCTCGAGAAGAGGTGAGTTGGTTCATTATGTTGACACCATCCATAGCAGTTCTGCAATAAAACACATCACTCTTGATTTTTCTTATATCATCTTGACCCATCATAGCTACGAAAGATGCGTGTCTTGGAGTTACCGCAGCTCCCCCTACGAGTATTGGGATGTTTAATCCTTGTTCAACAGACATTTTTGCTACAGTAATCATATGGTTGGCAGTTTGGACGAGTAAGGCAGACATGCCAATTGCGTCTGCTTTATTTTTTTTTGCTTGGTCAATAAAATCTTGAAGGGGGACCATTACTCCGAGGTCAATGACCTTGTAACCATAGTTCTCCAATAGTGTTTTGGTTAAATCCTTACCAATGGAGTGTACATCTTGAAAAACCGTGCCAAGAACTACTGTTCCCCGTACAGTTTTAGCTTCGCTACTTTTTGCGGTAAACCGGATGTATGCCTCTATGAATCCCATTGCTTGTTTGAGCACATCGGCAGACCTCAATAAATGAGGGAGAGAGACATCTCCTTTTCCAAAACTTTCGCCGAGTTCTTCCATTGCAGGCATTAGATATTTATTCACGAATTCAAGAGGTTCAATTTTTTCTAAAACTCTTGCAACTTGAGATACGATACTGTCAGAGTAATTGTAGGTAAATCCATTTAACTCTACTACGCCCTCTTTCTTTTCTTTGTATCCATCTTTGATTTTTTCACAGATAGCTTTTTCGAGGGGTAGGCTATCATAATCCTTCTTTCTGATAATTTCCTTATGAGAAATCTTTAAAGCTTTCTCTTCAAGAGCGGAAAATGCTTCCATATCCCTTTCAAAAATTACTTTAAGAGCGAGTGTGTAGTCTTCTGGATCAAGGTTCTCAACGAAAACATAATGCTGAGGGTTTAATATTGCTGAATGCAAGCCTCTTTTCCGAGCCTCGTCAAGGAAGACAGAGGTGAGTACCTTTCTCATGTGTGGTTTTTGGGACAAACCATTCGTGAGGTTACCCACTCCTATAATAGTGAAACACTCAGGAAGTTCTTTCCTTACAAGTTCTATCCCTTTGAGAGTTTCGAGAGCAAAGTTTATCTTTACATCGGATTCAGAGCCGATCGGGAATACATTTACATCTATGAATAACTTATAAGGAGGCACATCGTATTTTTTGGCAGATTCTACTATTTTTTTAGCTAAAGCGAGTTTTTGTTCCGCGGTATCTGCAGGTCCTTTACTGTCTGTGCATAAGGCTACATAGAATGTGCCGAATTCCCGAGTGGCGGGTATAACTAAATCTAACTTAGTTCTACCTGGTTCAATTTCCTCAAGAGAAACGGAATTTAAAATGGGTACTCCAGCGTAATATTTTACCGCTTCAATTAAAGCATCGGGTTGAAACGAATCAATGCAAAGCGCGCCTTTTATACTTGCACTGATTTGGTGAACAACTTTACAGAGGGTTTTTAATGTGTTTACTTGGTTAGAGTCCATACATACATCTATGATTTCACATCCGAGGTCCTCTATTTGCTCTCGAGCGACACTCTCTAAGGTATCCATATCTAACCCCGATTCATTTTCCACAGCCTCACGAACTTTTTTTGAACCTCTCACATTAAGCCTCTCACCTATTCTAATTAGAGATTGGGAAGCATCGAGTTCGATTGCCTTTTGAACTCCTGCGATGAATATGGTTCTATTTGTTTTCCTTACTCGGGGCTTTTTTCCCCGGAGTCTTTCGACGAGTTCACCAATGTGTTCAGGTGTAGTTCCACAACATCCACCGGTTATGTTTATTCCGTAGGTGAGTACAAGCTCCTCAAGAATCGAGGCAAATTTTTTAGGTTCAAATTTGAATACAGTTTTTCCCCCCTCATTCTCTGGTAAACCCGCATTTGGAACTATGCTTAGTGGGACATTTGCATAGCGAGACATCTTCTCTACTGCGGGGAGCATTAGGTCAGGACCTATAGAACAGTTTATTCCAAATACATCGATATTTAGAGCCTGTAGGGATACCAGCGCTGATAAAATATCTGTATTGAAGATTTGCATTCGAGCAAACTGGTCAACAGTTACTTGAGTTATGATAGGAAGGTATCTACCTGTGCAACGCATAGCGTCGCGAGCACCAAATATTCCTGCTTTAAGTTCGAGGATGTCTTGTTGGGTTTCAAATAATAATGCATCTACTCCGCCTTCAATTAATCCCTTGGCTTGGATATAAAAATTTTCGCGGATTTGCTCGAATGTGGCCTGTTTAAGCCCCGCTTGAGAGTAGGTGAGGACAAAGTTTGAAGGTCCTATTGAGCCTAAAATGAACAATTCTCTTCCGTCATATTTAGAATTTTTTTTGTATTCTTCCCTTGCTTCAACTGCTATTTCTGCTCCTCTCCGACTTAGGTAATAACTAAACTCTCTGGGAGATATTGTTTGAAGTTTTATGGAGTATGGATTTTTAGGAAAGATAGAAGTATCTAATTTTGAAAGGTCATATTCCATCATTCGGAGATAAGATGATCCGAAAGTATTGGTTTCTATAGCATCAGCCCCTACCTCAAAATAAGATTTGTGAATCTCCTTCACCACCTCTGGACTGGAAAAATTAATTATATCTGTGAACATCTTAAACTGTTCTCCGCCGTAAAATTCGTTGCCCAGTTGGAACTTTTGAATCATAGTCCCGGTGGCACCGTCAATAATGAGAATTTTATCTTTTAGTGTGTCGAGAAAGCCCATAGGTGGCACCCTAACACGGAATTTCATGGAGAAAAGATAGAGCACTATAATACCACATATTAAGTTTGATATTCTTTTGTTGTGATTGTTAAATATTTATTTTTTTCAATGAAAGATCGGTTGATGGGAATATGTGCATAATTTATTTAGGGGTGTGAAAAATATGAAGATTAAGGACCTATATTCTACGGGAAAATTAGTTATCTCTTTTGAATTGTTCCCTCCTAAAAATTGGCAGGGTTTTGCAGAACTTTATGAACACTTTAGCGAACTTGTGAAGTGTAAACCATCTTATGTAACTTGTACCTACGGAGCGGGTGGCTCAGGCGGTGCTAAAGAGGCTCAAAAAAGAACATTAGAGGTATTAAAATGGGTAAAACAAGATTATTCACAAATTCCTTTGGTTTCTCACCTGACTTGTGTAAATGCAACAGTGGATGACTTGAGACAATACCTTTTTCAGGTTAGTGCACTTGGTATAATAGGAATTGTAGCATTGAGAGGCGATGCACCAGGTAATGTGCGTCCTTTTGTTCCTACACCAGGTGGCTTTAGATATGCATTAGAATTAGTTAGGCTTATAAAAAGCGATTTTCCTAATTTTAGTGTACTTGTAGCAGGGTATCCAGAGAAGCATCCTGAAGCTGAGACTCTCGAAGAGGATATTAAGCATTTGAAGATGAAAGTAGATGCGGGTGCAGAAGTTGTATTGACTCAGCTTTTTTACAACAATGAGGATTTTTACAGGTTCAGAGACTTATGCGATAGAGAAGGTATCTATGTGCCAATCGTACCAGGAATATTACCTGTTACAAACCTTTCTCAAGTGAAGAGAATCACATCTTTGTGTGGAGCCAGGATTAACGAAACTCTACTTGAAAGACTTGAAAAGTATCCTAACGATGAGGAAGGGCAGTTCTTAGTAGGGGTTTATTACGCCACAAGGCAAGTGGAAGACCTCATTAAAAATGGTGTTCCTGGAGTACACTTTTATGTTCTGAACAAATCCCGTTCAGCTTTGTATATTTGTAAAGCCCTGTGCTTGTAAGTTTCTGTCAATAGATTATAAGGCCGTTATGTATTTAAGGAGTTTACTCTTGCTTTCTTGCCTTAGGGATAGTTAATTTCTGTCCAATCTGTAAGATAGATTTGGAGGTGAGATTGTTAGCTTTTAAAATCTCCTCTATTGGGACGCCGTATTTTTTACTGAGTGTATAAGGATTATCTCCTTTTTGGACAATATGGATAATATCCTCTTCTTTTTGAGGAGCGGTTGTTGTTTCTGAGTCAGTTTTAGGTTGTTTCTTTTCTTCAGGTTCGGGTGATGTTTTTTCCGAAGATTTGGGTTCTGATGTAGGTATCCTTAATTCCTGTCCCACACGAAGTTTAGTTGGATCAGTAATGTTGTTAAATTTCATGAGTACTTCGGGAGTTAAATTGAATTTTTTCGCGATCGTCGCTGGAGTATCTCCAGGTTGTATTTTGTAAATTATCACATCACTTGGTTGAGAATCTTCTTTAGGCTGTTCGGCCTTTTCTTCATTTTTCTGCGTGAACTCAGTGACTACATCTTTCTCTTCAGGTTGGTTTGAGGCTTTTTCAATGATTTGGGGAGATTGAATTTCTCCAGTTACATCTTTAGTGGGGATTTTTATCTTTTGTCCCACTCTAATAACGGACTTTTCAGTAAGGTTATTTGCAAGCAGAAGTTCCTTTGTAGGTACTCCGAATTTTTTAGCTATTTTTTCTGGAGTATCTCCTGGAGTTACAGTATAAAGGCTATCACTTTTTGATTTGTCTTTTGGAAGTTTTTCGCTTACTTGAGAGTTACTAACTGGGGAAGATGTATCTTGAGAATCTGGGCTCTGGTTCTGTTTGGGGCCTTTGTTTTCTGCTAACATTAGAGGAGTTGTTTTGAGGTGTTCAATCAGAGAAAGAGCTAAACCTTCAGCTAAGTATAATAAAGCAGTTGCCTCTATCCGCTTCCCGTTTGTAGAGGCCTTATCAGCAAGTTCGAGAATTTTGTTAACTTCCTTCATAATCAAATTAGCTCTTTTGTCAGTTTCCATATTGGTAGATGAGCCTGTTAGAAAGATTGTAATGTGTTCCTCACATCTTGTTTTGATGTCTAAAAAAGGCTCTCGGAAAGGTTCAGTTTTAACCTGTTCTAATATGCACGATTTTCTCAAAAAGTCGTATAAATAGTAAGTGAAAAGAGCCCCAGTTTTATTCCAATTGGGGTCGGTGATAATATATCTTTCTGTCGTTGGGATAAACCTGATTAAACTCAACATTCTAACTCTGTTTTGTAACTCTCTTGGATTTTGAGTAATTGCTTTAATGTTTTCTATTTCAGCGGGAGGAAGTGTATTGGAAAGATCGATGCTGAGCATTTTTTCTGACAAAGTTTTTAAAGAGTTTTGAGCGGACTCTGCAATTACTTCATAACAGTTCCCAGTGAGGTAAGAAGGGATATTTTTAGAATCTACTGTCAGAGTTCCATTAGTTAAAGTAGGTAGGGCTGAGGGGTTGGTGAATATGTCGAATCCTTGTGTGGTAGCCAGAGTTTCCCCCCTAACAGAAAGCGGTTGATCCCCCCAGAATACAAGTAACCAATTTCCTGGGGTAGAGAATACACAAGCTTTTGAAGTTATTTCATTTTTATACCAACCTACGAACTCAAATTCATTATTCCACAACCTCGAAATTCCTATGATAAAGGGGAGAAGGGGAGATGGAGACTTTTCCTGAAATATTAGGTGATAAGGTAGTTTTATTTTTACCGGTTTTAAGGTAAGTAGTTCCCATATCTTTTGAAATTGCTCGGGAGTAGCAGATGGGAAATTATTTTCCGTAATGGATACAGAGATTTCAGGCGATTCATTTCTAATTTCAATAAATTTTTCTATGAGATTTTTAATTTCATTAAGTTCTAAGCTACCACACCAATTGATATCTGGGTATTGAGCATTTGCAGTTAATGTTTCTATGAATGGGAGGCTTTCTATGGTATCCAAGGATAAAGTCACTTTTGAACTTCTTGAATTTGTTGTAATAATTTGTAGCAATTTGTTTAATAGAGACTTGTCCTGGGGAATCTTGAAATTCCATTCTGTAACATAACTGCCTACTTGAGAATATATGTGTTCAAGGGCATCGAGAGATGATTGAAATTTGTTCGGATCAAAGTCTAATGATACCTTGTATCCCTGCGATATTGAACTCTGAACGAGGTCCTTAAGTTGAGGATGCTCAGCGGGAAAAACCAACTCGTCAAACCAATATAACTTAAAGAGCGGAATAAGCTTTGGATCTGGATTTCTCAAGGAGAAGAAACTTCGATTCCCAGGTGAAAATCTTTCCAATCTGCAAAAGGGTATTTTCCAGTTATTTGAGATATTTTTATTTGAAATAGTTACCTCCGCGGTGAAGAATCCTCTCAATGGAGGAAAATTTGAAATTTCACAACAATATATGGAGTTGGCTTGAGTCATAGGTTTTTCTGGGGTAAAACCATGTATTACTTCGTCTTTTGAGTTTTTTATTAGTATTTGTAGGGTAAAGGATGTGCTTGGTGGTCCTACGACGCATATCGGTAGGATTTCATCGGTATAAGAAATTGGGGGTAAATTTTTAGGTGGGAAGTAAACATTAAAAGGAGTTTGGGGATTTTCAGTAGTAGCTAAAAAGGAAATTATTATTATTTTGAATATTAGCATACACTATAAGCCCCAAGTTTCTTTATCACAACTCGCCTACGAAGGGGTTAGTTTCTCTTTCTATTCCTATGGTTGTAGTGGGTCCGTGTCCAGGATAGACTACGGTATCATCTGGGAGATTAAAAAGTTTATTCCTAATAGATGAGATTAGTAGTTCATAATCGCCTCCGGGCAGGTCTGTTCTGCCTATAGAACCTTGAAACAGCACATCCCCAACGAATGCATGACCATTAGAAACTATACATATGTGTCCTGGAGCATGTCCTGGAGTATATAAAACTTTGAATGTGGTATTACCCACGGATATTTCGTCTCCTTCTTGAAGGTATCCATCAGGAGGAGGAGAATCTTGGAAAGGAACCCCAAAGAGTAGTGCTTGTTGCCCCAGAGTTTGTAACACCACTTCACTTTCGGGATGCATCAGTAAAGGTGCGCCGGTTGCTCTGCATAAGCTTGCATTTCCTCCGCAATGGTCAATATGACAGTGCGTATTTATTATTGCTTTTACTTTTAATCCGTTTAAATCTCTAATGAGTCTTAGATTAGATTCGCCGGGGTCTATAACTATGGCCTCATTATTATCTATTACTATATAAGTGTTGACTAAAAACGGAGTGAGTTCATAAACTTTTACTTCCAATCTACTACCTCCTTTGGTGTTTTAAGTTCTATTATATATTAATGTTATCTTTTTCATAATACTAATTCATAATACTAATAAAGTTTTATTTGTGTTTTTCAGTAATTTGTCAACATACCAGATTTTTTGATGTCAGTAAATGCAATTATTAGTTTTTAAGTTAGGGCTTTATACTCTGAAACACCTATTAGAAGAAAATTTTTCCCTCAAGAATAATAATGAAATTTTTTTCTGAATTTCTTTTCAATATATATAAAAGACAACATTTTTAGACCAAGTTTGAAAAAAATTCCGTAATTAATTAAGCTTACATGCTTTTTTCTTTATCCAATGAAATATTCCTTAGTGTCCAGACTAAGCATATATTATTATAATAGGAATTGTCGAGTAAATTTATGCACATTCCGTAAGTAGGAGATTTATATGAAGGGGAAAGAGATGAAAAGAAAAATAAAAGTGATAAAGAAGTTTAAACCCCATGATAAGGTTCTGCCTTTTAAGGGACCTGAAAGCGTGAAAGCCGAGTGTCTTGAATGTTTTGAGTATGAGTATTCACATACTGCATCTGGGCGAAATATGGAAATAGTCTCTGTAACGGACGAATTTACATCTGTATGTCCCTTTTCTGGTTTGCCTGATTTTGCAAGAGTTACTATTAGATATGTTCCCGATAAATACTGTTTAGAACTTCGCTCTCTAAAGTATTATCTATTGTCCTATCGTGATGTTGGAATTTGGTATGAGCATTTGGTGAATAAGATGCTTGAAGATTTGGTGTTCGCTTGTAGACCGAGAAGAATGGCGGTATTAATTGAGTGTAATCCGAGAGGTGGTATATCCAGCACTGTTACCGCTAATTATGATAGAGATACTATGGGAACACCTGAAGAATGGTTAGAAGGTAAAGAGTTAAAATAATATACTTAAAGTACACAGTTTAGTTTTGTGCTCCAGTGTGTAAGTATTGTTTGAAAAATCTTAAAAGAGAATGGATTTCAATTTCGTGACTTCCTCCGTGTATTACCAGTTCTAAGTTATTTTCCTTGTTAAAGATTTTGTATGCAGGCTTAATTTCTTCCAGAGCTTTAATTGCAATTGAAGGTGGAAATTGGTCTGGAGGTTCCTTCTCCCCATTTTGGAATAGAATAGCTCTGGGTGCGATAAGTGCGTATATATCGGGGAAATCAACGAGTTCTCTGAGTCCGGGAAATTTCCAGCACATGCAGTGGTTCTGTTCCATTTGGTCCATATATGTTAAGAATCCTGAGACGCACACAGCTTTGATTCGAAGGTCTAAAGCGGAGAGCCACATTGCCATCTCTCCACCTAATGATAGCCCTGCACAACCTATCTTCTCTGCATCTACCCATGGTAGAGAAATCAAATAATCGATGCATCTCATTAGGTCCCAGGTTCGTTCGCCCATTAGAGTTCTTTCTTTTTCATACACCTGGTGTTGACCTACATCAGTACTGATAACGACAAAGCCTGCTTCTGCTATTTTTATGCCAAATTGGTGATAGAAATGTTCTTCGTCGCTAAAAGGACTCCATCTACTTCCTCCATGTCCGTGTATACAGACTACTGCGGGAGATTTCTCTTTCCTCATAGGGGCATCGTTGAGATATGCAAGGCATATCTTTATTCGTCTATTGTTTGTGCTTTGAATCTCGCATTCTTTAATGGTGAACTTGCCTTTTTCTGTTATGGTAAGCGTTTTTTCAGCAAAGTCGGCCGGGGCTTCTTGGGATGATGGTAGTTTCATTAGTTGGATAAGTTGGTTCCTAACTTTGTTTTGCCAGTCTGTGATTTCTTGAATTGAGTGAAGTTGAGGTGGGAGTTTCATACTCCTTATATGTTTTTCACCGGCAAAAGAGGATGTTAATGTAAATATCGTTAACCCAACAATTACACTTATAACTTTGTTGTTCATAATATGTTTAACATCCTTGTTGAGTATATTTTTTAATATATGATAAATTATATAGTCTCACGGTATGTATTTTACTATCTGACATTATTTCCAACTTGACGAAGAAGGTGCTTTTGTATGATTCAGGATTTGATGCGAAAACACAGAAGGGCAATATTACTATTTATAGTTATAGTTATTGCGGTGCCGTTTGTTCTATTCTTTGGTATGCCTGGAAAATATAGAACTCATCAGACTCCTGATGATAATCCTATAGGGACGGTTGGTGGTTTGCCTATTATGGAGAGTGAATTTCGGAGAGCACTTAATTCTCTCATCCAGAGAAAATCCACTCCTGATAAACCAGTGACAGTAGAAGAGCTTGATAAATCTGGAGAGATTGATAAATTGGTTCAAGAAATAGTTGATAGCAAGCTATTCGAATTGGAGAGTAAAAAATCAGGGCTTACATTGGATAGGACCCTTCTTATTGAGCAGATGCAGAAATGGCCTCAATTCCAGACAGAAGATGGAAAGTTTGATAGAGAAGCGTGGAATGCTTGGATCGATGCGAATAGGAGTAAGATAAATTGGAATGAGTTATACAAGGACATTTACGATGGGGTGGTAAATGCTGTTAGTGTAGCTTCCGTATTTGCGCCTGCCAGGTTCGATCCGAGAGAGGTGGATAAGAAAATGGAAAATAATTACACGAAGATCAGGATAAAATACGCGAAGATTAGTCCTAAGATAGAAATGACCGACGAGGATCTACAAAAATACTACGAGGAACACAAAGAAGTATATAGAAAACCAGATACCCTAACAGTTGAGGCATTAAAAATCTCGCTTCAGCCTCCCATTCCAGACAGGGTAAAAGAGGTTTATGATAAAGCAGTTGCAGGTGAGGACTTTGCTAAGCTTGCGGATGAATACTCTGATATAAAAACGAAGAATGGGGGAGATATGGGATGGCAAAAGCCTACAGAAAAAGATCCACCCAATAAGAAAGTGATTTTTGATTTGAAGATTGGTGAAGTGAGTCCTCCTATTTACGCTTATGGTGCTTTCTTTATATATAAAGCTGAAGAGGATAGAATAGATCCAGATACGGGCGTCAGAGAGGTGCACGCACGCCAAATAATGATTAGAGCCTCACTATCTCCTGAGGAGAAGAAGCAAAGGGAAGATGAGGCTAAGTCTATTGCAGAAAGAGCTAACCAAGAAAAAGATCTACAAAAGATTGCTCAAGAAAAAGGTTATGTATTCCTAAAGGTGGGGCCATTTAATAGAGATACAGAGCAAATCGATGGAGTTCCAAACCCCGATTTATACTTATTTAAGAATGCTTTTAGAGAGTCAACAAAAGATGGAGAATATCAAGTTGTTACTGCAAGGGATAATATATATGTTGTGAAAGTTTTGGAAAGGATAAAAGGAGAAATATCTCCATTCGAAGAGGTAAAGGATAGGGCTAAGCAGGATTATATAACCATCGTTAAGGCTAAAGAAGATTACAAAAAGAAAGTTAAGGAATATGCAGATAAGATACTCGCTGAGGTTAAGAGTTTAGAAGATATTAGTAAGGTTATACCTGAATTAGAGATAGAGGTCAAAGAAATTCAAAAACCTTTTACTGCTCGTGATAATTTGTTTTCGGAAGGTCTAATGGTCTCGGTGTCTGATATCTTCAAGGCAATAGAAGGAAAGGAGATAGGACAAATTGCTGGGCCAGTGGAAGATTTTGCGGGTGATAGTTATGTTGTTCAGCTTCTCGAGAAAACACCTCCTTCCGATGAAGACAGGAAAAAGATGGTTGAAGAACGGGATCAAATGCTAAGGTCTGAGATAGCAATGGCTCAAAGTGAGATGAGTGAAGATTATAGGCTTTACCTGCGTGAACAAGCTATAAAAAGAGGCATACCCATCAAGATAAATACATCACTTATCTCGTCTATTATAGGCCGAGACAAAACTGCTCAAAAGGGGGAGGAGAAAAAGCCCGAAGACACAGAGCATGAGAAAAAAGGTTCAGGTTCTACAGGAATCGACGCAAATAAACTTAATCTTTTGATAGGTGATTGAGTTTTTGATTCGGAAATAAATTGTGAGAGTGGGAATGCTTGAGAAAAGATAGTTATTCCACAATTAAGTTTAATTCTGCATTAGCCATTATAAATTCAGTAGAGTACAGGTTTCCTCCTCCTCTGGAAATTCAGGTAGCGTATTCAGAAGAAGAAATACTTCCCTTGATACGCAAGTTGGAGGGATATTCCTATGAGGGAAAGGTCGCTTTAGGGTGGTTATCCTATGAGGGGAGTTGGGTTTTTGACCCAGTATATCCGAGGAGGCCCTCACTCTTCCACAACATGCCCTACGCCTGTTTTGCAATTTTTGATAGTTACTCTACTTCCCCTGTCGATTACATTTCCACTGAGAGGTCAGAAAAGGCGGTGTTTCCAGAGTGGGTTCCATTAATTACGAAAGAGGAGTATATTCAAGGGGTTTTGACAATTAAAGATAATATTGGGAGAGGAAATGTATACCAAGTAAACTTTACATTTCCCTTTGAATCTGAATTCGAGGGGGATCTGCACAGATTATTTCGCAGATTGTGTTTTGCTCAGGGTAAAGGTTATTTCATATTTCTCGACACCCCTCCATTTGCAGTTTTATCTATTTCTCCTGAGTTGTTTTTCTGCTATGAAAGGAACAAGTTGGTTGTGAGACCAATGAAAGGCACTCGACCGAGAGGAAGAAGTATAGAAGAAGATATTTTTCTGAGAAAGGAGTTAGAAAATTCGGAAAAAGAAAAGGCAGAGAATCTAATGATTGT
>JAOAHN010000129.1 GCA_026415215.1 Candidatus Hydrogenedentota bacterium | reverse complement strand
GTATAGACATATAATGCTGAAATGTAAATGCTCTTGATGATATTTGCGTCTTGGATATTAGAAGGATTGTAAACTACTGTGTGGAATTCCTTTGGCTAAATTATAATTGTCTATGCTTCGCATGGTAAACTTGGTTTTATATAGAATTAATCAATTACTTGGAAATGTTAACTTATTAATTTTTTGTTTAGTCTATGTAAGTATTTATGGTAAGTATTGTAGTAAAGGAGGCATTGTGAGCCTGGTTGATGTATGAAACTGGTTTCAGCAAATTTTGTGTTTCAGAATAGGCAGGGGATAGTGTATGGCTACATCACAGGTGGCGGGCTGAAACAGATATTACTGTATCAAGAAGGAAAGCCAAAGCCCTATGTTTTGCATGAGCGACCTAATATACTACTGGGCAGATTGCTTACATTTCGGCTTGACAGGTATTTCTCGGGCATTAATGAGGACTTTTCCGATATTCCGCTTGACTTAACTGGGGCAAGTGAATTTCAGTTGAGAGTATGGGATGCTTTGAGGAAAATCTCTTTTGGTAAGACTTGCACATACGCAGAGTTGGCAGTGCGTGCAGGGTTTCCACCTCGTTATGCTCGAGCGGTTGGCTTTGCGTTGGGGCGAAATCCCATTCCTATAATAATTCCGTGCCATAGAGTTTTACCTGCTACTGGCGGTTTAGGTAGTTTCTCCGCTGGAGTTGAATGGAAAAGAAGGCTACTTCAGATTGAGGGTGTGACTGTGTGATGGAGTAAGTAATTTTGGATAATTCTTTATAGTCTTAGGGGTGTTCCCACTTCCTAAATAAAGGGGGGGAACTTAAGCGTCGCTTTCAACATCTATTTAGGCGAGTTCTCTCATTGATGGTGTTTAGTATTTAGTGATGTTCTAAAGCGTAGCCACACTCAAAAACCAGTTCGCTTTCCGAGTTTGATTTTCCCTTTTTTCTGGGCTTTTGGGGTTATACATTTCTACTTTTAGTTTATTCTAAGCTGATGAGGCTATGACCATAGAAGAATTAGATGAGATGTAGGCATTTCTCAGGGGTGAGAGGTTTCTAATTTTATCCATGTTGGAGGATATGTTTGTATTTTACATCATACCGTATCGATTTAGAGTAGGTAATTTAGAGAATCCCTCGGAAGTATTTATGGGCGAGTGGGATAAGATGGAGAAGTGCAAAGAGATGGGTAATATTAATAGGAGGTTATAAATTTTGGTTGAGATGTGTGTAGGAATTTTAACAGTTGATGTGGTGAGTTTGGGGCAGGAATATTGAGGTATTAATAGAGGGAGATAAGAAAGGTTATCAGGAGTCTGTGGCAATGAGTAAGGGCAAAAAGGGCATTTTAGGGCTATTAAAGTCGCTGGTTGGGGGTAGAGGTAGGGGTGTGAGTGAGAAGCCGAAAAGAATAACGAGACTGGCGGGGATAATAGGAGGTGCATTCAATATTGGAGCGGGAGGTTATCTCTCACAGAGCGATAATCTTCCTTTTTCGGTGTTGGAGGTGTATAGGCGTCTAAGGGATAATGTGCCAGATTTGGCTGATGCGGTGTGGACTTGGAAGAAGTTATGTGAGACGGGGTTCAATATAGGGTTCGATAGTGGAGTTAGCGAGGCAGATAAGGATAGGGTTCGTAGGGTTATCGCTGAGTTGGATGATAGGGTCAATGGTAGAGATGGTGGGATGGTAGAGTTGTTGGATATTTTGTATGCATCGTTATTTACTTATGGCTCAGCGGGATTGGAGATAGTATTTGAGCCGGAGATGAGTTTTATATACGATGTGGTGCCTGTAGATGTGTGGACGATTAGGTTTGTATGGGAGGAAGACAGGTGGCAGGCATATCAGGTGCATGCGGATGGGGCGGTGCGTCTGCCTGCAGAACGATTTTTGTATTTTGCATTAGACAGAGACGGCACAAATCCTTACGGCAGGTCGATTTTGAGGTCTTTGCCTGGCGTTGTGCGTATTCAACAGAGATTGATGGAGGATATGGCGCGTGCAATGCACAATGCGGGCTGGGCTCGGATGCATATACAGTATAAGCCAGAGGAACGCGCCTCGGGAGAGAGTGAGGAGGAATATAACCAGAGGATGGAGGCATACTTAGAGGAATTGAGGAATGAGCTCAGTTGCTTAAGTGTGGACCAAAATCTTATTACCTTTGACAATATAGATGTAAATGTGGTTCAAGGCTCGCAGAGGTTCCCTGCGTATTACGAGACTCAAAGGGCAATAGAGGAACAAATAATTACGGGAACGCATTTAATGCCTATTTTACTTGGGAGGAACTATGGCACAACCGAGACTTATGGGACGGTGCAATACGAAATAATTAATAGGCAGGTAGATGCCATAAATTTGAAGATTGCAAGGGGACTTGAACGGATTTACAATTTGGAACTTTCATTGGCGGGGATAAATGTTAAAGTACGAGTTATCCCGAAATCTAACAGGAGTTCTGAAGTGCTAAAGCAGGCCTATGCGGAGGCTAATAGATTTAACCTATTGCTTAAGATGTTTGAGTTAGGAGTGCTCAGTAAGGAAGAACTCAGAAGCGAAATGGAAAGGTCATCATTGATGAGACTAAATCAGAGATAACATTAGAGAGGAGAATAGAGATGGATTTGCATGAGTATATATGTTATGGGGAGCGGTTTGGTGCGGTTTGTGTTAGTAGAGAGAAGGTGTATTTAGATGATGCTGTTACTAATGAGAATGAAGAGATAAATAGGTTTGCGCTTCGGGCTCTTACTCCTGAAGAGTATGCGGTGTTCTCGCTCGACCTGTGCCACAATCAATTAGATAGGCATTACAGTAAATTTCCGAATGATGAATTAGAAAAGATTAATAAGCTTGTGCCGGGGCGACCTTTGATGGAACGGCATGATTTGCGGGGAAGTCTGCCACGGGGGATTTTTTTCACATCCAGCGTAGTAGTGGAAGGGGATAAAATTTCAGTGAGACCTAAGGTGTATGTGCTTAAGTTAGAGGAGAACAGGAGCTTCATTGCGAACATTGAAGGGGGTGTATATCGTGAGACATCTATTGGATTCACCTTCGCCTATCCGGAATGTTCCATCTGTAGAAAGGATATTAGGAGATGTGTGCATATACCTGGTAGGAGATACGAGGGGGATGTATGCTTTTATTGGATTAGAGGGGTGCAAGAGGTTTTGGAAGGGTCTGTTGTGGCTTGTGGCTCACAAGGGACAGGTTTTGTGAAGGAGTATAAGAACTCGGTGGTAGAAGGGCTTGGCGAGAAGCGGATTCTTTCTCCACTCCAAACTCGATTAACAGTTGGGGGTTGGTTGGAAAAGGAATAATAGGCTTATAACGACCGCTCTACAGAACTAAAAAGTAGGAGGTATAGATATGCAAAGGATTTCAAATGTTGGATTGGGAAGAAGCGGGAAATACGAGGCAATCGCAGTTTTGTGCAAGGATGTTGAAGATTTGAAGGGTCGCATCTCAAGATTAGAGCAATCACTGATGAGAGGGCTGTGGCTACTCACTGCGAATCTGTTAGGGGTTATCTTTTCTTTAGTTCAGCAAATATTAGTTAACAGGTAAGATGGGAGGGATAAGCATGATTTATAAATTTCAAAGGGTATACATTCAAGATGGCCTTGAGCTGGGCGAGGTTGCCATGGGCAGATTTATAATCCATAGGCATAGTGATATCGCAGGTGAACATATTGATATTAGGTTAGAAGAGGATTTCTCCCTTGTAGGATGGCGTGTAGATGGCACCTCTGAACTTGGAGATGAGATGTGGGGTGTGGCGAAACTACCGCATCATCCTGGACTTCTGGATGACGGTACTATACCTGTGGTTGCAAAGGGGAAGTTTCGATGGCTCTTGGATAATAAGGATGATACTTTTCTTGAGCTGGAGTTTGACGATGGAGAAATCAGAGTATATAAAGTTGAGAAACACGGTGGTTTGCCTGCTTCGATTCAGAATAGACTAAACAAGATAATATCTGATAATGGCTTGAGTTGGGATGAAGCTCTCTCTTTAATAGGAGATGGGATAAAAGCGAGGGAGTGGCTGATTACTAAAATTTGTGGGATGGTGGAATACTCGGGGAATTATATACTCCCACAGGCGGAATATGCGGAATATCTAAAAGGTAAATCTCTCGATGAGCTGAAGAGAAATCTTACTTATTGGGAAAAGAAGGTATCTTCGAACCAATCCGTAGGAAGGCTCACGAGGCCTGGGGATATAGGGCAGGAGGGAGAGAGTGAGAAGTGGAAATTGAGCAAGGTATTGGAACTTATCGTAGGGAGAGATTGAAAGTGACTCTCCCCCGATAACAGGTATCTAACCAAAAAGATAGGAGGAACTAAAATGGCTTTTGGAGATGTTGGAGGAACTTACACTGAACTCATCATAACCTGCCGGACGCCGGATTCGGGCATGGTTAACATTCGCAAGGGTGATGCGGTAAAAATCATAGGTAATTATGAAGTCACAAACAGTATGAATAATGATGACCCTATATTTGGCCAGGCGATGAGCGATTGTAATCAGCCGGATACTGCGATACCCATCAAGGTAAGGGGCGTGTGCGTATTTCAGTATGAAGGGGGAGTTCCTATAATAGACGGGGTAAAAGGAGTGTCGGGGTCGGTTGTAGCGGGGAGGGTAAAGAGCCCTGCTGTGGGTAACGGATTTGGTAGGGTAGTAAAAATAGAGCCTGGGAATAAACGGGTGCATGTTCTGCTCTAACAGCAATAAAAGAACTTTAACTAAGATATGGAGGGATTTTTATGTTAGGATTAGGCACAAAATTAGTGGAACAGGTTCAATTTTTATCTCAACCTAAGGAAAGGCTGTTAAGTATCAAAGGGAGAGAACTGTATGAGGATTTGAGTAATCTCGGTTTGACGCACTCACAATACTTTAAAGCACTTGGAATCAGCGTAGAAGAATACTGTGCGAAAGAATTTGGGATAGACTTACACAGAATCACGGTGGAGCGATTTTTTCAGACTGACCCGAATGCTAAGTGGCTATTTCCTGACCTTGTGAGGGAGGCGGTAGTAGATGGTATGCGTAGTAAGCCGGTGTACCCGCAGTTGATAATCCGCGATGAGCAGATAGATAGCGCGGTTTACGATGTGCCTTATGTCCAAGAGTCCGAGGAGGAAGAGGAGTTAAGGCTTGTATCCGAAGGGTCTGCAATTCCCGAGTCAGAAATAACCTACGGTGATAGGGTGATTAGACTGGATAAATTAGGTCGGGGCGTGATTGCATCTTATGAGGTGATTAGGCGAATGTCGATAGACATGTTGAGAGTTCATTTAAGGCGTATAGGTGAATGTTTAGGGCGGAATCTTGATAAGAGGCTTGCTTTGATACTGGTTTACGGAGACACATCAGGGACAACTGCACCGGAGACATTGAACACGCATGCATCGGGTGTTTGGGCTTACAGCGATTTGGTCAAGGCTTTTCTACACTTGACAACGAAGAATTTTTTTACACCCACACATTTAGTAGCAGATGCGTCTACGATGGAATCCATACTGTCTCTTCCACAGATAGCGGACACGGGTATGTTTGACTTTGTGCGGACGGGTAACCTGCCAACGCCATTGGGTGTGAGGTTGGTGCCCATGGCTGACCATCCCGCTAACTGCTTTACTCTACTTGATAGCAGGTATGCGGTTCAGAAACTTACGGAGCAAGACCTGCTCGTGGAGAGTGATAAGCTAATCAGTCAACAGTGGGACAGAACATATATAACATTGGTAACAGACTTTGCCATTATCTATCGCAAGGCGAGGGTAGTGGTTAGGTCTGACTGGAGTTAATCTTAACATTTAAGAGTGGGAAGCGTTGAGAGTAGCGGAAGTAAACCGCTCTTATTAAAATGGGAGGATGAGATATGGTCGCGGTGAGTGAGGTTCGGGCAAAATTTGGATGGACGGAGGCGGAAGTATCAAATAGTGCCATCTTAGCGGGCATCGAGACCGCGGAGATATTAGTGAGGGCTTGTTTAGCGGAGGAATTCAAGCATGCGACTGGAATAGAAGCCATCACTGAGGGGGAGATAATGCTGGTGGGTGCACTCACTCTTAGATTGCACACAGTCAAAAGGATGCCTGAACTCGCTGATGCCGATGGAGAAAGTGAGAATTCCTCTGCTTCAGCAAGGAATGCGATAGAACTGATACTGAAGGTGGCAGATATGCTTGAAAAGGAGGGGTGGCGACTCATCGCACCATATTGTAGAGGCTCAGCGAGTTCGGGCTCCATAATAAGGACTACGGAGAGTGGAGTATAGAGCTGTTTTCGTGATACGGAGGTGATGTTATGAAGGGTAGAAACGAGTTGCAGTTAGCAGTGGAAATAGACGGGAAATGGGTGGTGTCACATTTCAATCTCAAGGAATTTGAGAATACCCAAGGCTGGGCTATGGTGCATAGTTCTGTTGTGCTATCTTTGGAGAAACTTAGGGCGGAACTGTCGAGATTGATTGGTGAGGAGGTCGAAATCCTCATCACCAGCTCAACGAGAACGGAAGAGGAAAATAACAGACTTGGCAAGATATACGGGTGGATTACCGAAGGTGGAGTGGTATCTAAAGATTCAAAACACTTGGATAAATACGGTGGGGTAGCAGTAGACTTTTATGTGAGAACGAAGGAGAAAAGATTAGTTGTATCGGAAGAATTAGTGGCTAATACTGCGGTGAGATTTTTTGATTTTGTAAAGAGAGGATACCCTGATGGACATATCCACGCTGACAACAGGAAACTACTAAATAAGTAACCCCAAAAGTATAGGAGGAGTAAAGATGACAGGTATTGAAATAATAGACCAGTTTATTTTCTACATATTGTTATGCTTATTTGGAACTGGATGGGTTGTTATGAAAGCGGTTGATATCTATCAGAGGATAAAAGTATCAAGATATAAGATGCTCTTGACGATTATAGAGAGTGCGGTTCAGGAGACTTATGATACATACACTCGAGAGATTAAAAAGGCTCGAGAAGACGGGAAGCTAACCCCGGAAGAGAGGAGAAAAGCGTTTGATCTTGCATTGCAAAAGGCGGTAGAAATTGGGAAGAGGCAAAGATTAGAAATAATGAAACTTCTTCCCAAGGAAGTCCTCAAGTATTATATCCTCCGGGCACTTCAGAGGCTTAAGATGAGACGGGCTATGGTGCAGAAGTGACCTTTTCTCAGGAGTATGTGAGAGTTGATTAAAGGCTGATTTAATTTTAGAGAGGGGGTAGCCCTGTTCCTATGTGGAAAATTGAAAATATTCCGAGGATGTGTTTTAAACTTGACAAGGGTGTTTGCTATATGGTATAGTAAAATCAGAATTGAATATGCGGGATTGAAGAAGCGCATAGTCGCTGTAGAGGAACTGTTTTTAGGGGAGGATAAGTCCTCGAAGATAGTTCTTCGGTACATAAAAATTGAATATATGAGTTTGAAGTGTAAGATTAGTTTGAGGTTTGGAATACTGGTGAGAAGAGGGATATTTATCACATGTCCTTGTAGAGTGGGCAAGTGAAAACATTTTCAGTTTTGACAAGCCCAATTTTTTTGTGGGATTGCAATTCGGCATCACCAAAAATCTTTTCGAATTCAGTTTTGACAAGCCCAATTTTTTTGTGGGATTGCAATGTGTGTTATTACATTTCTCTTAACTGCAATGTTTTGACAAGCCCAATTTTTTTGTGGGATTGCAATGAAAAATTCATAGAAAGTTAGTTCATCTC
>JAOAHN010000096.1 GCA_026415215.1 Candidatus Hydrogenedentota bacterium | reverse complement strand
CCTCCATCGCCTCCTCCAACTCAACCTCCTGTTACCCCTCCTCCCCGCACTCCAATAGGCACAGTTCCCCCAACTAACATCCCCACTCCCAATATCAATATAGCGGCTCAGGGACCCAAGCCTGAAGAGGTTACCTTTCCGAGACCAGATCAAACCGTCCCTCCCCCTAACATGCCTCAACAAACAAAGCCGAGAGGAATCGCAAGTGGAGAGGAACTTAAGCCTTTCAAACTCCCAAAAGAAATCAGCTCCGGACTTTCTCTTCCGCCTAACTTTCAAAAAAACCAAATTCCTACTCAGCTTCCACCTCAAAAAGCCACTAAGGAAGAATTTCCAAAACCAACTCAAGTTACATCTTCCCCTCAACCATCTCAAGCTTCTACTGTGAATACTTCACCTATAGAATCACAACCATCTATATCTCCACCTCAAGAGCCAGCAATCTCATCAATTCAAGAAACTTCTCAAGAAAACACCCCTGCGATTTTGTCTTCCCCTACGCCACCTCAAAAAAACACTTTTTCTCTTAACTTCGTGGCTAACATCTATAAATGGTGGGAGAGTAAATCGCCAATGGAACAGAAAAATCTAATAGGAATGTTTCTCGTATCCTTACTGTTGACCATCCTCTGTGTATTTACGGGATTTACTGCATATCAAGGAGTATCACCACAGCCAAGGAGGAAGAAAACTACTCCACCCTACTCACCCACCTCCCAGAGAAATGCCAAGTAATATATATCGAATACTTTTAGATAATCTAATGGTTTACTTCCGTTTTAACCATATCACCTTACAAGAAATAAAAATGCAGAATAATAATGGAAGTAATCTTTTCGAGAGACACAGAACTTATAAAAACTTTTTCTTTAAGTAGCCGTAAATCCATCTGTCATTTTGATATGTGCAGTAACCCTTATAGAAACCTAAAATCTGACAATGGTAGAATGGGAAATTAAATTGCTTAGTGTCTATTTACTTAAACCATATTAAGCGATATATAGCCTTCAGAGAGTGCCGAACATGAGCAATTGTGGAGTATTCAAGACAAGGAAGAAAACTTATCCTGTGCTTGTGCGCAATTGCACCATCGGTGATGGGAATCCAATAGTTATACAATCAATGACTAACACTAATACTGAAGATGTAGAGGCAACTGTTAAACAAATTATAGAGCTATACTCCGCTGGCGCAGAGATAGTTAGAATAACAGTGAACTCTCCACTCTCAGCAAAGAAAGTGCCTGAAATAAGAGCAAGGTTAGAAGACGCTGGTTACGATATCCCACTCGTTGGGGATTTCCACTATACTGGGCATATTCTACTTAGGAACTACCCTGAGTGTGCTAAAGCCTTGGATAAGTACAGAATAAATCCTGGAAATGTAGGAAAGGGAGCTAAGAAGTCTGAGCACTTTAGCATTATCTGTAAAATAGCGAAAGATCTCGGTAAGCCGATTAGGATTGGAGTTAACATAGGCTCACTTGACGAAGAATTAGTAAAGACTAAGATGGATGAAAACGCCCGATTACACGAACCATACTCCCCTGAGGAAGTTTATGATGAGTGTATGGTAATTTCAGCGATAGAATCCATTGAGGAAGCGTTAAAAGAAGGATTATCACATAACCAGATTGTAGTCTCCTGCAAAAGCAGTTCCCCACTACAACTTATAAGAGTGCATCGCAAGCTCTCCTCACTTACTATGCAACCCCTTCACATAGGTTTGACAGAAGCAGGTAGTGGGTATAGGGGTATAGTTTGGTCTACTACACCTTTGGCAATCTTACTTTCAGAGGGGATAGGTGATACCATAAGAATAAGCCTGACCCCTACGAGTAGCTCAGACAGAAGAGAAGAAGTGTATGTTGCCCAAGAAATTCTCCAATCTCTCGGACTAAGAAGTTTCTCTCCTCAGGTCATCTCCTGCCCAGGTTGTGGAAGAACCGCTAACTTATTATTTCAAGAAATAGCAGAGAAGGTGCAAGATTATGTGAGAACCCATATCCCTGAGTGGAAATTAAAAAAATACAGAGGCTTTGAAAACCTAAAAATAGCTGTTATGGGTTGCATAGTGAACGGTCCTGGAGAAGCTCGATTCGCAAATATAGCATTAAGTTTACCAGGAAGAGAAGAACAACCTCAGTGTTCAGTCTTTATCAATGGGGTAAAGAAAATCAGTTTAACCGGCAATCCTGAGGAAATAACTACAAGGTTTATTGAACTGATTGAGGACTACATACGAACCCACTATTCAACTTAGAAGAATGAAACGATTATTAATCCCCCTGTAAAAGGGTGTGAAGCCCGCTTTGGGGAGAAAGTTCTCGCACTCTTTTATATATATAATCATAGGTAAATATAAGCTCCTCAACTGAACAATCTCGCTGAACAGAATGAGATGTGCAAAAAAGTAATCTGCCATCTTTGAAAAACCTTAAAACTCGGTCAATTTCAATTTGCAATTTAAAATAGTCCTTAAACCCAAGAGTAGCCTGAACATCTAATCCCCCCATTAACACAAATTCATCAGAATATCTTCGTTTGTATTCCTCAAAGCTCATTCCAGCTGACTCTTGCCATGGATGGACTACATTGTAACCTATTTCCATTATCCCATCTACAAGCTCATTTATATTTCCGTCACTATGAAGGCTAAGAAATACTTTTCTTTTCCTTATCATATCAGCGAGTTTTTTATGATACGGAAAGACTAAATCAATCCAAATATCTTTGTTTATATGAATACCTTTCTGAGAACCCCAGTCATCCGAAACATGTATCATATCCACCCCAAGGTCTATGGAATTCATAGCGAAGGCAACAGCCCATTTTAGCAACTTACCATACAAATCCCGAAGTTTTGTAGGATACTCGAGCATATACGACTTGTGAGTTTCTATTCCAAAAACATCATTGTAAAACTCGAAACATCCCGGCACCTGAATAAACACAAATCTATCTCTTAATTCTTTATGATGCTTTATCTGAGCTTTGATTCCTGTATAGTAAGCTTCGTCATCAGGATCAGAGAAAGACAAGTCAAATACATCTTCTAAAGTTATGTGTCTCTCTAATTTCAGTAAGACCTGCTTTAGTTCATCTATATCAGATTGTAGATATACCGGAGGACCTTCTAATATGTGTGCATAGTCAAACTCGTAATGGTCTTCAAACGCTTCAATTGAACCAAAAGACTTTTCTATCTCTTCCTTTAGATTCGCCCCGACCTGACCATAAATTGGTATACGGTCAGGTTTCTCAAACATAATAACCTTGATAACTCTTTCTCTCGGCTTCATTGCTTTACAAACAAATAGTGGCCTAATGTTTACCCATCAAGACGCTCAGGAAATTCTATTTTTGATTCTTCTGAAATATCTTCTCCATCCTCTAATTGCTCAGACTGTCCCGTTTTTCTCCGGTTCTCGGTAGGAGTATCTTCTTTATTGTAAATCTCCTCATCAGAATGGGGGTAGGAAACAGAGTCCCTACTTAAATCGGCTTGAGGGACATCAGGGTCATAAGGTTCAATGTAAGTATCAGAAGATGTATCTTTTCCCTCAGATGTCTTTGAATCGGAGGGAGGTTCACTCGCAGAAGAAGTAGTAACCGCGTGCTCCAAGTATTGAGGAGAAGAATACCCCTTGTTAGAATACGCGGAATAGTAGTTATCATCCGCATCGACATCCTCTAACGCTTCCTTATAAATCTCTTCAGCTTTCTTCGTTACTTCACGGAGTTCTCTTTCTAAGGGCTTTACCTCCTTGGCTATCTCCATTTTCATTTCGTCCATATATTTTTGCAAGTCACGCCATGCTCTAACCGCCATCTTAGCAAACTCTGGAAATTTCTCCGGTCCAAGCAAAACAAGAGCAATCCCCGCTATTATCAACATTTCAGAAAAACCGATTCCCATCATAAGGGATTGCTCCTTTTATCTTACTTTTTGTAACCTATAACGCAACACTACTTCTACGCCTTACTAAATAGGATACCCAAATACTAACCTCGTATAGAACTGTAAGTGGAACTAACATAATAATCATAGAAATAGGATCTGGTGGAGTAAGTATCGCTGATATAACAGACAAACCTACTATAACAAACTTCCTTATTTTTCTCAGAGTGTCTGGACTTAATAAATCAAGATAGACTAAAGCGAGAATAACCATGGGGAATTGAAATGCCAGGGCAAAACCAAAAATAAGTAGAACAATTACCGAGATAGTTTCATTCGCTCTAAGTTGAATCTCCCAACCCTTTGGAACCCACTGTAATAGATATGGCATTACTAATGGTATAACTCCGAAGTAAGCCACTATAACTCCCAATATACCGAGTGAACTACATCCAAAGATAATTATCTTTGCTACCTTCCTCTCATTGGGTTTTAAACCAGGAAAAACAAATGCACAAGCCTGCCATATTACATAAGGTAGTGCAAGAATTAACCCTCCATAACCCGCCACCTTAATCTTCAGTATTATAATTTCAAAAGGGTTCAAAACTACCCAGGGTATTTCAGAAGGAGTCCTCTCACTAACAGATTCTTTACCTGAACCTGACCCAGTAAAGTTAACAATTCCCAAATCTTGAAGAAATGTTAACGGGATTTGAAGTCCTTTTAATATAGCGTTCGAAAATATATAGCAGACCACCATACATATAATAACCGCAATCCCAGAATAGATAATCCGCATCCGCAATTCCGCGAGATGCTCTGTAAATGTCATTCGTTTTTCATCTTCCCACACTACATTATCCTCGTAAAAAAGCTTAAGACAAAAAGCGTAAGGAATATTTTACCAAAAGAAAACACTATCTCACATTTGAAAGGTTACGACAGGAATATGACCTGGAAAATTCAACACCTCAAGTCACTGAGGAGGAACACCAGCGAGACTTTTGAGCGAATTAACCCATATAGTAGCAATGCCAAATGGATCTACGATATAGACGATAATAAGAATTGCTATAACCCCTCCGATTATAAGTAAAGTTTTTTGATTCTCAGATAATCCTCCCCCAGCAGATACTAACCCACCCTCACCTGTGA
>JAOAHN010000097.1 GCA_026415215.1 Candidatus Hydrogenedentota bacterium | reverse complement strand
GTATTGCAAAATCTATACATTGATAATAAGAACCTGTCTTTGTATTCTTAAATGCCCACACATAAGGAGGATTAGGCTTTCCTTCTTCGTTTAGCAATCTATCATTTGTACAATAGGGACATGGTTCAACTTCTCCCTGCTGAAGAACAAGGTAACATTTTTCCCCAACTATGTTTTCTCCCCAAAACTTTTTCAAATATTCATTACAAGCTAAAATTTCATATGTATCCATATCGGCTACATACACGGCGGTATCAATTGCATCCATTGCATCAAACAAAGGCTTCAGAGTAAACTCATCATAATACCTCTCAGCAACTCCGACCTCACCATCTTTAGCCTTAGAGTGCCTTTCAGCTTCTCCAATTAACCTCTTTAGTTCTTCAATTAGTTCCTCCCTACTTAACTTCTCATACTCGCGTTCCATCACCTATTCCTCATCCCTTCTCTGCGGAGTGTCTACTATTTACATTTAGTAGGTGTTATTATATACTGAAACAAATTCAAACTAAAATCCCTGCTCTGGTTACTTATATGTATCTTTTGACGGTTATATTAACTTCAAACTTGTTTCTAACAGGCTCTATTGACTTATGGATCGAACCATCATGGATTACTAATTCAACCAACTCCCGAAGTAAATATGCATCCTATCAAGCTCAAATCTTCGCGTGTAAAGGAGAAGAAGAGTCTATTCAACTCCATCTTCTTTCAAGTGAGGACCTAAAAAATATTTCCATAGTTGAGTTAAACCACCCAGTTGATTTACCCAGTCCCAAAATATATATTGTGAAACCTGTAGAGGGTATTCCTCTACCACAGGGTGGTATCGATAAGTCTATTCTCGTTCCAGATATTTTGTATCCCCAACACAAATTTGACCTTCTTAAGGGACAGAAAGCGATTTTCTGGGTTACATATAAAATTCCCGCAGAAACCCAAGCAAAAACCTACACCACAGAGCTTGCACTTGTGGAAGAAAACAAAAGATTAAAACGAATACAGGTAGCCATAAATGTGTTTGACTTCACCCTCCCCATTCACAGTTCTCTACCAGCACTAACCTTTCTTGATCCCATAAATTTATCAATACTTAATAAAATAGGCGAAAGCATCGAAAACATATCCAACGAAATTCTGAAATCTATTATTGACAAAAGACTTATCCCATCCCTAAATTTATATGCTACAAACATATATTCAATTCAACCTTTCAACGACTATAATTACTGGTCCTCGCTCTTTTCATTTTCTGATTCTCAACCTGTGATAGATGTAACCTCCCTACTTTTACCCCCAGGACCCCTTGATACAGTCAAAACTCCAAGTCCAGATGAGGAAAACCTATGGAATCAGATAGTAAAAAAAACAGACAACAAATATTTTACAAGCGTTTTCTTTATCCCAGAGGATGATAAATTTTTCAATCCATTAAGGAAATTCCTAAGTTCAATTGCGGAACAAGTCCCCTTAGTTCAAAGAATACTTTGTGGCATCCCATCAAGTTTTTTCAATACCCAAGTGGACATCTGGGCAATACCTTTCTACTATTACTCACACGATTTGGTCGAAAGACTCAAAAATGGAATCCCTTTGTCTGAAGAAAGCAAAATTCCTATAAAATCAGCAAGTTCATCTTCACGAGGACCTATGCCCGCTACATATCCCCAATTGATGAGTTCCGCCAACAATGTAGTAGATGGGAACATAAACATCGGTTGGTTCTCTCTACCTATAAAAGACAACTCAAAAAAAGAATGGGTAGAGATCCAATTTAAAGCTCCAATACAAGGCGAGAAAGTAATCATTGTATGGGGGAAATTCCAAACGCCTCGCTCTGTTGATTTATTCGTATCCAAAGACGGCGTTTACTATTTTGCATCATCTGTAAATTGGAAACATTTCACAGGCAACCCATTTGAATACCCATATTCAGTTGGAAATTTTAAGTACACGCCTGAATTTGTAGGATTAAGATTAGAATTCAAAGGCATGAAAAAAGATGATGTAATAAACATTCAGGAGGTGCTACTGAACCCATTAGAAAAGGATGAATTAACATTAGTTAGAGCTATACAACCTATACAACCCTGGCTCTTTATTGTGCCTAACGATTTTCCATCCTTAGCATACTATTCACATCCGATTGAACCTCGTCTCATTCCTTGGATTTGTTGGAATCTCAAATTAGCTGGGGTGGTGCTTACACCTCTTATAAACTGGGGAAACATGCTAACAAAACCCCGAAATACAGAGGAGTTAACATTTACACCTCAAGATTTACTACAATCCACCACTCTTTTATACCCGTCTGTGAAACATGGATTCATACCATCAGTAAGATTGGAAAGGCTTCGGGATGGATTAGAAGACTACGAATACTTGAAACTCTTACAGAGTAAGTCTGTATCAACTAAATTGAACAATCAGGAACTCTATAAAGTATTAAACTACAGTCCAGAAAGCTTCCTGCCTTGGAACGCTACAGACGAAAAATTCATCGAGGAACTCGTGAAACTTAGAATATTAATCGGAATTGAGTTATCTGAAAACAAATCAAGCCACTACAAAGGAGTATCTAAGTCTCCTGAAGCCAAAGCTACCTCGGACAAAAAAATCTCTATTCAGCCAGTAAGGAAAAACTTTAGGGGAAGAACCGAAAAATAATTTTAACTATTCCAATGTAACTTTTACCTCGAGATTCTTCTCAGAACCTATCCAAGCATTTAGAACCTTTACAATTACCTCTCCCGTTCCTTTCGTCTTAATTATTGAAGAAGTTCTTGGCTCTAATCGGTGCGTTCCAGAGGCCGCTAAACCAGAAAATTTAAACAACCAAGGAATATCCGATATATTTTCCACCCTGACTTTACCCTCATTCTTTTCGACATTTACTATCTCAACTCTTCCAAACTTTACACATGCAAAAAACAATTTGGATAGCCACTCTTCCTTCCCTCCTAATCTATCACCAATCCACGCTATAGTTCTCTTATTGTCAAGAGCCTCTCTAACACTTTCGAGAGTCCTATTTCTCGCCAACACAAGGGTCATAGGTCTTTGAAACCTATCGAGATTAAACTCGCCCATAATTAATCCATGCAAATCACTATTACTCATAAGTGTAAGATTATTCTCTAAAGCCCAATCTAATACATAAGGATACCATTCGCTACCATTTGAAATTTCGACACCATGCAGATACCCCTTCTCGAGCAGTTTTTTTTGGAACTCAAATTTATTCCTCGTAGCAGTATTCCATTCTGGATGATTCCATTGAATAAAAGCTCCTTGCTTTACCGCGTTTTCAATGGCGACAAGTGGGTCTTCTACATCTATTAGACTCACATCATTAAGAAAGAGAGCATTATAATGACCGTATGGTTGTTTTTTAGTAATCTCTCCTCCCTTGACAAGCAGGATACCGTAATAGTCTGCAATTCCTTTTGCAAGTTCGTATGATGTATTATCATCTCCACTTAAGTATGGTCTGCTTACAGGACCCTCCACATGGTCAGTTATTGCTATAACATCAAGCCCCGTAGCCCACGATTCTATTATCCTCAAATCAGGCCAGACATATCCATCAGAAAACACAGAATGCATATGGAAATCACTCTTCAGCACCTTAAACTCCTCTATATCAGGTATCTTAATCTCTCGCCTTACCAGTGGTTTTTCTAATTCAGTTAAATTAGTAGGGGCATAAAGTTCAGACCAACTACAAATGCTTAAAACAATCTGTAAAAAGATCAAAAAAACTCCTGAAACTTTTCCATAATAACCCATAATACTACTCCTATCTTTGAGTTAATTGTGGATTAAATTAAAAACAACAAATACGCAGAAAAAAATCTACTTACAATACTTTAATAACCTACCCGCATTCAACCCGCTATTAAAAACCCCCTTTTTGACCACTCTATTCCCATTTATTATAACTTCCTCGATTCCCGTAGGTCCTAAATTAGGCGACTTAAAACAGGCCTGAGAATCTATGTTCTCATAATCAAAAATAACAATATCCGCATAATAACCTTCTTTAACTAATCCCCTCTCTTTTATCTTGAAGTGCTCTGCAGGCAAGCCCGTACATTTTTTAATAGCGGTCTCCAAATCTACTATTTTAAGCTCTTTACAATACCGCCTAATAAATTTAGGATAACAGCCATAGAATAATGGTGACGGCATGCCGAATCCCATCAATATAGAATCAGTAGAAACCATTACCTCAGGATGAGACATCGAGGGATAGGTAGTCCTTTCAGTAAATGGGTCGTCTGGTTCTGCAATACTTTCGAAAACAAGAACATGTCCTTCTTCCTCAAGCAGTAAATCACATGCCGCATCAAACGGATGAACTCCTCTTTCTTCAGCAATTTGGACAAGATTCATCCCTTCATATCTTTTATTCTTATCAGATTTCACGGCCATAATGTGAGCACATTCCCACCCCATTAATCTGAATAAATTTAGTGTCCATGAATCTGGACCTGTATGAGGCCAAACCATCCTTCCATGTTCTATACTATGGAGAATCTTCTTTCTAACCTCTTTATCTTTCAATCTATTCAACACCTGAGTTCTATTACCCTCTAAAGCCCACGGAGGGAAAAAAGCAAGCAAGTGGGTAAATCCTGTGGTCGTAGGCATAACATCCACGCTAACGCTAATCCCTCTCTTCCGCTGGCTAACTATATTCTCTATAGCCTCCGCTATAGGCTTCTCCACGGGCACAGGAATCGGTAGCCAATTATATATCCCAGCTAAAAACCTCACCATTTTCCTAAGAAACGGACCCCATAAACCAAAATCAGGGACCCAAAATAGATGGGATACCTGAGCTCTAATTTCATTCTCCCTTGCCACCTTAAAAACTTCTTCAAGTGCTAACTCCAGAGTATTTGAATAACTTCTTAGATGACTCGTAAAAATACCTTCATACTTCTTTAATACTTTCCCTAATTCGATTAACTCCTCCGTATTAGATTGGCTCCCTGGAAAATACTGCAAGCCTGTGGACATTCCTACGCACCCCGCTTCCATGCACTCTTCCAGTGCGGTCGCCATCTTTTTTATTTCTTCAGGTTTCGCATATCTGTTCTCAGGTCCTACTCCGTGGAGCCTCAGTAGCCCATGAGGAGCTAAAATAGCCGAATTAAGAGGAATACCTTTTTTCTCAAGGGAATCAAAATACTCTGCCGTTTTACTCCATTTAAACTCTTTTTCGGGATCAAAACTTGAAAAAACCTCTATATATGTATATATAAACTCCTTTCCCGGCTCAAGTATTGGCGATAGAGCCATTCCACAGTTACCACCTACAAAAGTGGTGACCCCCTGCATTATAAGAGGTTTAAGCAATTCTTCTGCATTATCTTTATGAAGACTCAAATCAGCATGCGAATGAGGGTCAACAAATCCAGGAGTGACTACCTTACCCTTGGCATCGATTACCTCTTCACATTCCACATCCGAAAGATTTCCTATTACCGCTATTTTATCTTTTACAATACCTATATCAGCGGTATATGATTTACTGCCTGTTCCATCTATTATCTTTCCACCTTTAATTACTAAAGAAAGCATACTATACCCTTTTCACAACTGAGTTTTTAAGATACTAGGTCATAGTATATTTTTTCTATTAAGTCCTACCAATCCCGTAGCCATCTTCTCCCAGCGGGTTTAAATGGTATCCCCCTGAGTTAAAGAATTGTATTACTCTTAATAGCTCCCTAAGATCTACCTTCCAATCTTGTGGATTATAGTCTGATGAGTGTGGCTTACAATTATGATTTGTTCCCGAACCTATAGAATAGCCATCTTCTGTAAGTGCAGGATTCTCAGCACAATGATAACCCCAAGAATTGAAAATCTGGATTACTCTCAAAAGTTCTCTAAGGTCTACCTTCCAATCTCTATTGGTATCTGCAGAATGATAAGAGGGTAATTCCTCTCCTTCTCCCTCCTGTATACCTTCTGCTACTCCTTCAGGAACGCCCTCTGTTTGACCTTCAGACAATCCTTCCCCTTCCTCGCCTTCT
>JAOAHN010000073.1 GCA_026415215.1 Candidatus Hydrogenedentota bacterium | reverse complement strand
TCCTTCTACCCCCTGTATTAACATAAGGGGTCCTATGATCTCTTTTACAGTGCGATATTCCTTCGTAATCACGGTACTCACCTCTCCTATATTAAAATTTATTGAGATAATAACGACTTCACTTCCTCACTAATTCTCTTTCTAATCTCATCAAATCTATGTAACTCATTTTCAGGAATTAGTTTTGCTTTAGAGATGTCCTCCAAAACAGGCAGTGTTAAAAGTTTTGAAAGAGGAGCTCCTTTTTGTAACGCAGGCCTCACTTCATCGTAATAATGCAGTATCGTATCTAACAGATGGAACTGCTTAATCATTGAGGTGTATGTATCCAGCTCATCAAAAGCATTTTGATGCAAGAAATCCTCTCTTATCATCTTCGCAGCTTGCATCAACAATCGGTCATCTGCAGGAAGAGCATCCATACCTACCAATCTCACTAATTCTTCTAACTCTGCCTCCCTTTGCAGAATAGCCATTGCCCGCTTCCTATTTTCAGACCACTTGGAATGATAGTGTGCATTTGCATACTTATCTACCACATCCTGATAGAGTGAATATGAAGTCAACCAGTTTATAGCTGGGAAATGTCGAGCAAACGCCAGTTTATCATCTAACCCCCAAAATACTTTTACAACACGAAGTGTTGCCTGAACAACTGGCTCGGAGAAATCTCCCCCTGGAGGCGAAACTGCACCTATGATAGACAACGCACCATTCCGTTTGTCCGAACCTAAACATATCACATTTCCAGCCCGTTCGTAGAAACTTGCGATACGAGTTCCAAGGTAAGCAGGATAACCTTCCTCGCCTGGCATCTCTTCCAAACGGCCTGACATTTCTCTCATCGCTTCAGCCCACCTACTTGTAGAGTCCGCCATTAGAGCAACACTATATCCCATATCTCGGAAGTATTCAGCAATAGTTATCCCTGTAAATACGCTCGCTTCTCGTGCAGCCACTGGCATATTCGATGTATTTGCAATCAACACAGTTCTCTCCATTAATGGTTCACCCGATTCTGGGTCCTTCAACTCGGGGAATTCCATTAACACATCTGTCATTTCGTTACCCCGCTCTCCGCAACCCACATACACTACTATGTTCGCATTAGCCCACTTTGCCAATTGATGCTGAACAACAGTTTTTCCGCTACCGAAAGGACCAGGCACACAAGCTGTTCCGCCTTTGGTCATCGGGAAAAACATATCTAATACCCTTTGCCCGGTAGTCAATGGCTCTAAAGGTGGAAGCTTTTTCGCCACAGGCCTTGGCTCACGCACAGGCCACCTTTGGACCATGGTTACTTCACGAGGCCCTTTTTCTGTCTCTATAACCGCTACAACAGTATCAACATTTCCTTCTACAGGGGCTATTTTGATTACCTTTCCTTCAATACCAACAGGAACCATTATCTTATGCACCACCAATTTAGTCTCTCTAACAGTTCCTAACAAATCTCCCCCTACTACATAATCACCTTCTTTTACTACTGGCTCAAATTTCCATATCAAAGACCTATCAAGCGAAGGGCTTTCAGCACCTCTAACGATATACTCTCCATACTGAAAAGCAATCTTATCTAAAGGCCTCTGAACTCCATCGTATATCGACCTTATCAAACCAGGTCCGAGCTCTACGCTTAACGGCTCTCCAGTCCTATACACAGGCTGACCTGGACCTATGCCTTCCGTCTCTTCGTATACTTGTATTGAGCATTCATCCCCTCTAATCTCAATTATTTCTCCAAATAACTTTGCATCTCCTACACGAACCATCTCATAAATTTTTGCCCCTGGCAAACCTTTAGCTACTACGAGTGGTCCGGACACCTTCACAACTTCACCTTGTATTATAGTAGTCGTGCTCATACCCTTAATCCCTAATTATTGCATATTTTTGTTATATTTTATCCTTAACAATACTATTCTTCCTTTCCTAACATATCTACTCCAATTGAGTACTCTATCTGTCTCTTCAACTCTTTAAAGCTCAGATGCTCACTTCCCTTATGAGTCGGTATTACAGTTATTACTACATTACTAATTAATCGAAAATCTCTTATTATTTCTTTACTCTCCTTTGCTAAATCTTCTGTAATCAGAATAATACCCGCCTTTCCTTCTTGATGAATCTTTTGAAGCTCTCTTTTCAAATCATCAGGTGTCAATGCATGACACACCTCAAATCCTGCGGACTTAAATCCCTGAATTAAGCTCTTTTCTCCTATCACATACCCTTTATACATAAGTTTCCCTTATCCTGTCCCTAATCATAGAAGAAGGTAAGCCATTTAACTTACCACTCACAATTAACTTCAGGTTAAAAGCTTCTACATTAATTCCCCAACAGAAAGCACCTACTCTTTCTGGACCCATTGTTTGGAGTTTAGCGCCTTGAACTTTCTTAGTCAACAGATTTGAAGTTTTTTGCTCAAACTTCGGTATCTGCTCATCTAAATCAAACTCTAAAGATTCACGGAAGACATCTCCTACCTCACCCGGTATCACACTTATCCAATTTCTCACATCATTAGAATTGCAAAGCTCAATAACTATATGATTAAAAGGCTCTATTGGCAGTAAATACTGGGAAAACAATTTTAAATTTTGTTCCATTCGTAAAGCCCGCCATAAGATTACAACTAATTTAGACAACACTCTAAATTGAGCCCACTCTGTCAAAAGAGGAGCACCTAATTTTCCTATCAGCCATAAATAGTGTCTTAAATAGACCCCATCCAATACAATGTCAATAATAAGGGGATTTTCAGTATGAGGTCCCGCAGGGTTTGCAAGCACCCCTAAAGCAGGCCTTATCACTTCCGGATACAATGCAACATTACCACTCGCGATTTCACTCAAACGGTTCTCGTTAAAAAGATTTTGTGGGAAAATATTTCCCTTTCCCAACAAGGCTCGCTTCAAATTAACATAATCTTCAGAAAGTAAAAATACATCTGTAATCTCAGTTGAAGGACAAGACCTTTTTAATTGCTCTATCTGTGAGTGAACATAACTATCTATGATTGTACTCCAATCTTCCCAACTTTCCGCACCAGGCACCATAAACTCCCTGAGTGAAGTCTCCTGTAGCCTATGTAAAACATCCTCTGTCTTCTCGATACCACCAAGGGTCACAAAGAAATCATAAGGCATTAATTTACCTTCCAAAACACTAATCTGTCCACATACAAAACCCCACCTATGTTGTTCCTTAGTCAACGCCCTCAAAACTATACTCCTTCTTAACCAAATAGTTGCTTTGCTATCTCAGGAACTAACTCTCTTTGGAAGTCACTCAAGATCGTGCCTAATGTGTGGTCAACTATATAGCCCTCTCCTATAAACAAAAAACCTCCACGCTCTCTGAGATACTCAATATCGTCTATAACCAATAAAACTTGCTTAGTATTCGATAACTCACCTATTATCTTTCTAAATATCTCAACTTCATCACGATGCACTCTAATTTTTCCCTTCATACCCTCTGTCACAGTTTTCAAAAGCAATCCTTTCATTAAAACCTCATACTCCGAGGTAGGTAAGGACAGGATTCGCTGTTTTGCTCTCTCAAATACTTTGTTTATTATTTCATTCTTTTCTTTCAGTACTTCCTTATTAATTTGCCCCTGCACTTGGACAAGCTTTCGAGAGACCTCTTCATCTACACTTCTAATTGCAGTTTGGTACCAGAGCTCACATTCTCTCTCCGTTTCTTCTCGGATTTTCTTAAGTTGTTCTTCTGCCTCTTTTTGAGCAGACTTAACTATTAGGTCCGCTTCACGTTTCACACTCTCCATTACTGCGCTGTTAATTTCTTCTAATGACATATCATTTTCCTCAGATTAAACCTTAAAAGGAAATAGCCTTTAATATTACTATTGCCTGATAAAAGCAGTTACATCGTTAGGAGCGGTAAGCCAGTTAATAGCAAGGATGGCAACCAATAACGCCACCACAGCGTATGTTTCTACCATCGCGGGCAGAATTACTGAACGGCCAAAAGCATCAGGTCTTCTCGCTACTAATGAAATACTTGCTGCAGATGCTTCGCCTTGCCACTGTGCAGAGAAGTATAGAGCTAAACCAACACCGAGTCCTAATACAAAAAGAGCTATTCCCGTCCCGGGTGTTATTACCATTTGACCGGCAATCAACCCTGACCTTACAAAAATTAATATTGCAGTTATAAATCCATAGAATCCCTGCGTACCAGGTAATGCGAGCAACACCAATAATCTACCGAAAAGATCAGGTTTCTCACTTAATACTCCACCAACTGCCTGAGATGCGATACCAATTCCTTTACCAGAGCCAGAGCAACCCAATCCTACTGCAAGACCTGCTCCAGCAATTGCCAATCCTCTTCCTATTTCAACTGCTAATTGATGATCCATACTCATTTCTCCATCTTTATTTTGTTTAAGTTAATTTTATTACATCCTACTTTTTATTCTCTCCATTAACCAAAATTGCTGTATCAGAGTTAAACCCTAATGGCTCAAATGGTTTACCCCCGCCCTCATAAAATCTTCCAAAAAACTCAACTAATATCAAACGCATAGAATGCACAAACGCCCCCATCACACTTATAAGGAAGTTAAACAAATGCCCTACTATTAAAACCAAAACGAATACTATTAAACCTACATAAGGAATAGATTTCAATAAATTTGCAATCATATTGAAAGACATAGCCACGATAGAAGTAGTAAGCCCTAAAGCTAAAAGCCTACAATACGACATCGTATCACCGATGAACGAAGTAATTCCATAACTCCCCACAATACCGTAAAGGCTTATCACCCCCGAAATTAACCTCGCGATAGGATTGTTTTGATCTCTCCCCTGGGTCAAGATTAATCCGATAGCTCCTACTCCGAATAAAATCCACCCAATCCCAGTCAACCAACCCGGAGGCGTTACAAACATACCAGATACTAAAATTATAAACCCTGGTAAGAGAATCAACCACAATAACCCATCCATAATTGCCCCCGCACTATCTCCCCTTTTTATCATCCCATACATTTTTAAGCCGATGCCATAGAACTGATTCAAAACACCCACAAATAAGGCAAACAGCAACAAGTATACAGGTTGGTCCACAGGATTAAGTATTGTTGTGGACTCCATTATCTTCTGAAAAATATTATTCTCACCCAAATATTCGGGCTTATATAAATCGCCAAAAAATGAGCCGAAAAGAAAACCACAAACTATCGTTGGTATAGAAGCATAGTATAGTAATTTAGAGAAGTTATATACTCCCTCATACGGCTTCGTGCGTCTCATTAAATATAAACTTGCTAAAAGCAGAATGACACCATAAGCTACATCGCCAAAACAAATTCCGAAGAATAAATAAAATCCCCACATCAGATATGGAGATGGGTCAAAGAAATCATACGGAGGAAGCCCATACATATTAATAAGTAATTGCACTGGCTTTACCAATGGGGGCAAAGTTATACTAACAGGAACATCTTCTCCGGGTTGCGGGTCCTCTACAAATATTGAAACCTCTGGCATTTCCTTTCTAAGTGTCTCCTGCAACTTGGTTAAATCTCTTTCCCTTACATACCCGGAAAGAATCTGAACCCATTTACCCTCCACGGCCAAACACCGTGCCAAAACCATCTTCTTTCTATTCTCCCAAAAAGCCTTTAATACCTCTACAACCCTCCGATGGATAGAAAGTTTTTGAGCTTTACTCGCAATCTCCTGAACCTGAACTTTCAAGGTAGAAAGGTCTGCCTTCAATTCTCGAATATGGTCTCTTACGGTACCATTTATATTAGGTAATGATACTTCTTCAAAAGCATATCCTTTTAACCTGTTCTGAATATCTACTAAATCATTTGGCAAACAAGCCACTAAAACAAATACAAAATCTTTGGGATTATAGTTTGGTTTTTCTAACTTGTCGGCATCCTTCCTATAATACCGCCCAGGATATATAAGTTCCACAGCGCACTTCTTAACTACAACTTCATCTCTAACCAGAAGCTCATAATTGCCATACAAAATCTTGCCAAAAATCAACTTTATCTTTTTCGGCTTTCTGAAAAAATCTATTCTAAAAGGCAATTCCTCAAGAGAAGAAAGTTCTGCAATTTGATTTTCAATATTAGATATAGCCCTTTCTAATTTTCTATATTCAATGTCTAATTCCTGAGCTTCCTTATACACATTTTCGAGGTCGAACTTATGAAGGGCGTAGTCTAATTCCTCTTTAGTAATTAATAGGGGAACTGGAGCCAACCCCTGAATAAAACCCTTTACAACTGGTGATAAAACATCCAATAAATTTAGAATCGTCTGTACTTTTTGGAGATTAGCGTCACACTCCTCAGTAACTACCTCTGGCCTCTTAAAAACCTCCTTAAATTCCGGATAGTGACTCAGAACATCTGTTATTTCACAAACACCTAAGCTATGCAGAGACTTAAGCAACCTTTGTGACGCCTTCGCTGGCGTAAGAAAGGTTACTTTTTTCATCTTATCAATAGCCATATTACACCTCTATTTACAATACTCTTTAAATTTCTCCAATAGATAATCCGCCATCGCTTCAATGTTTTGTAAAGGAACTTCCCTAATTTTCCTTACCTCCTCTTCTCCCTGAACTCTAAGATTACTTTCCTCTATTTTGCACTTATTTTCCGCTTCCGCACGGTAGCTACCTATGCGCTCTTCAGTCGCCTTTTTTATTTCCTCAACTATCTTTTTACCTTCTTCCTCAGCTTTATCGAGTATTTCTTTAGCTTTAAGCTTTGCCTCTTGAATACCCTCTTCAGCTTTCTCTTCTATTTCCAATACCTGCTTTAATAAATAGGACATATGTTACACCCTCTCCTAAAAAATGGTGATTTTTTATAACAAAAAAAACATATAAATTGCAAATTATGTGTTTACTTATCGTTAAGTATAGAATGCAAAATACTTATTTAATTTTCCCCAAAACTAACACTATAATATAATCAAACATAACTCCATAAATAAAACTCATCGAACGGACACAAAAACATTAATGCTAACATCAAAAAATACTTCATGAAAAAGAAAGTCCTTTTCCTATGCACAGGTAACTCCTGCAGAAGTCAGATGGCTGAAGGTTGGACAAGACACTACTGGAACGAAATTATAGAACCCTACTCTGCAGGAATAGAAAAACACGGGCTCAACCCATACGCAGTCAAGGTAATGTCAGAAGTGGGGATAGACATATCACATCAATATTCAAAAACTATAAGAGAACTTCCTACATCTGACTTCGACCTTGTAGTAACGGTGTGTGACTCTGCGAGAGAAAAATGTCCCATATTTCTTGGAAAATCTAAACTAATTCATAAAGGTTTTGATGATCCTCCTTCCCTCGTGAATCATACTACCTCTGAGGAGGAGAAATTGGTGATTTACAGAAAGGTTCGGGATGAAATAGGAAAGTTTATCCTAAATCTACCTAAATACTTAGAAAGATGAATAATATATTTTTGAGAATTATCCGATAACTTGGTAAAATAGGTATAATTTTGGAGTATAGGGATATATATTATGAAAAACATAAAAGTTTTAGGCCCAGGATGTATGAAGTGTATCCAACTCTATGAGAATGCCCAAAAAGCTGCAGAAGAGCTGAAAATCGAATACAATATAGAAAAAGTTACTGACATCCAAGAAATAATGGAATATGGTATAATGCTTACTCCTGCCTTAGTAGTTAATGGTGAAGTTTTATCATCAGGAAAAGTGTTGGATAAGGAAGAAATTAAAAAACTCCTTTCTAAATAAAAGAGACAATCACATCAGTCAATCTATGATTAAATTCATACCTTATTGTGATTTACTCTCAAAATCCAATTTCTAAGGATTTCTTCACACCCATTAATAATGTATATAAAATTTTGTCCAGTTTTTCTCTCCACCATATAAATCTTATAATCATTTCTTTCAATCCTCCTAAAATTCAAAACTTAATATCCTGCCTACCTTTGTCTCCTAACACTCATTATTGGCTACTAAGAGTATTTATCAAATTTGGCAAATTTTTACTTCTAAATGTGGTTCATAGTATATAATGTTAATCAAATTAGAGACAGTAAATATATGGAATCTACTCCACAAAAATTTTTAACTCTAATTTATATTATTTTTCTATTATCGATTAATATTTTGCTTACCCATGAGGCTTTAGCAGAAAAACCCGAAATTAAAATTGGCACTCAACGGCTTTTAGAAACTCCTATAGATTTCACGCCAATTGAGAAGTTTCTGGAGGTAGAAATTCCAGAATATAAGTTCCGTATTATCCCCTATTCACCGACTCCTCTCCTTGATTCATTTTATTGGGGAGAAATAGATTTTTCCCTTTGCACTCCCTATACTTATTATTTAATTATGCAAAACAAAGGTTGCAAAATCCTTGCAACACTTACTATACAAGGTCCCAATAAAAAAATACTCAAACTACAAGCAGGCGTAATAATTTGCAAAGCTGACAGAGTAGATATTAACTTACTAACCGATATAAGAAACAAGACTATCGCATCGCCCGGAAAAGATTACTTCGCAGCCTGGATACTGCCTCTATACGAATTCTCTAAACATAACCTATTACCTATTCACAACCATGCTTCAGTGATTTTCACAGGAAGTCACGAAGCTACTATACAAAGTGTATTAAACGGTGTCGCTGACATAGGTTGTGTGGACGCATATATCCTTTGGAAATTAACTAACGAAGGGAAAATAAATAGTAACGATATAAAAATCATAAATCAGAAAGAACCTAATATTAACTTTCCAATTCCTCATAGCACAGATGTTTTTCCAGAATATTGCTTTATCTCACAACTAAATGTTCCCGAGGAGCTTCAAAGAAAAATTGCAGTTGCACTAATGAGAATACCCCCAGACAATCCTTTAACTTCTGTGATAGGGTTTGCCGGCTTTTCAACTCCTGAAGACTACTCAGGAATCGAGAAAATTTTAAAAACAATCAGACACCATCCTTTCGAGAAACCAATAAGAATAGGATTTAAGGACTTCGTAATTAGCAATTGGCAATCAATAATAGCCATTTTGCTGATATGGATTTTACTTACCGTTTTCGTAATTACACTTATGTATGCTCTACATA
>JAOAHN010000053.1 GCA_026415215.1 Candidatus Hydrogenedentota bacterium | reverse complement strand
TCCCTATATATACGCTTAAAATTATAACCAACAATCAACAAAAAATGATATACCTCTTTCTTCTCTTAAACTCGAAACCAATACCTTCTCGGCTTTATGTCTTGATGCTCTGTAATACTAAAAAACTTGCTATTAAATCCTTTTTTAGCATACCGAGTATCCTTCATTATTTATTAGAATCGTCCTTGCTGAATTGGGGCCTTGATTATAATTCCTCCCTCTTTGTTTGATTTCTCTCTTCCATTCACTCCCTTCACTATAGTTACCCCTAAATAACTATTATAAAAAGGTGTTTTCAGAAATATCAGGTATAACAATTTTTACTTTTACCAAGTATTTCCCAAACCTCTTCTATGCTACAGACCCGTTTCCTTATCTTACCCTCTAATTTACCCTGATACTGTTCATACTCATCTATAACTTTCCAATCTGAATAAGTGATATATCTTATATTTTTATTGTGGAGAAATCTTATTACTTCCTCCCTATTCCTAAGTGTGCATTTTTCAAGTTTAGGTAAGTCCTCCAACAAACAGCTCACAGTTTCCAAACTGTCAGCTCTGTTATGTCCTATCAATCCCACGGGTCCTCTTTTAATCCAACCGGCTACATATATTCTTTCTAATATGTTACCATTCTTTATAACCCTTCCTTTCTCGTTAGGTATAATTCCTCTTCTTTCATCAAAAGGAATTCCCGGTAAAACATTTCCCCTATATCCTATGCTTGCTACTACCATATCACAGGGTATCGTATCTATAATCCCTGTTCCTTCCGTTTTTTGGTTATATGGCTCTCCAACTAAATTGTTCTTTTCGAAAATAACCTCTTCAACTTTTCCTCTTCCATTTACTCTTATGGGTGTTCTATAGAAAAGAAAATTAATTACCTTCGAATTTTTTCTCCGTACATTTCTAAGTCGTTCAAAGAATGTAACTATTCTTTCTATAGATGGATTATCCTTCATTTCTTTTTTACTTGCTTCGTTGAGGATCAGTTCGTCCTCTTTCACCATCAAATCCACATCAGACAACTCTTTAAGTGTTAGTAACTCGTTTTCTTTAAACTTAGCCTGGGCTGGTCCTCTTCTTCCAACAATATAAATCTCTTCTATATTACTCTTTTCTAATTTTTCAATTGCCTCATTAGATATATCAGTAGGTTTTAATTGGTCGACTCTTCTAAGGAGTATTCGAGCTACATCGAGGGATACATTTCCCATTCCTATTATTATTGCTTTCCTTCCATCAAGATGGATGTCTAAGGACCTATATACAGGGTGGCAGTTATACCATCCTACAATTGAATTAGCAGTGTAACTCCCAGGTAAATCTTCCCCTGGGATTCCCAGCCTTTGACTCGTTTCCATTCCACAAGCAAGTATAATTGCATCGTAAAAAATTAACATTTCACTTATCGAAATATCTCTTCCCACTTCTACATTACCAAAATATGCAAACCTTGGATTTTTCGCTATGTTATCGAAAGCCCTTGTAACCTCTCTAATCTTAGGACTATCGGGAGCCACTCCTTTCCTGACGAGTCCAAAAGGGTCAAAGTATCGTTCAAACATATCGACTTCACATTCTTCGCACATTCTTAATATATGTTCAGCAGAGAAAAAACCGCTTGGTCCACTGCCCACTATGCCAATTCTGTGTGTCATATCAGCTCTTTCTATTGAGTTATTGAGATATTTCAATCTATAATTTAGTTTAACCAAAACCTATGTGAGGAAATAAACATGGTAAGATTTAACCGTAGGAATTTTATAAAATCTACCCTCCTAACTTCACTTGTAGGTAATGCGAGTTTGGTATCAGGGGAGGAAAAATTAGATTCCCAGGCTCTTCATATTCCATGCGGAAAAATTGGAGAGTTAAAAATCAGCAGGTTATTGTTAGGTGGTAACCTTTTGACTCATTTTACCCATAGTAGGGACCTGAAATATGTATACAATTTATGTGCTAACTATAATACTCCCCAGAAAATTGTCGAAACAATGCAGTTGGCAGAAAAGCACGGTATCAACACTTTAGTGGTTCACACGGTCCCGCAAATAATGAAATTACTCGAAGAGTACAGATATAAGAAAGGAGGAAGGATTCAGTGGATAATATGCCCTACAGCTTATCCTGATGCTGATTTCGACCTTTACAAGAGTCAAGTAAAACAATTAGTAGATATGGGAACAGATGCAATTTATCTATGGGGTGTTACCGCAGATAGGTTAGTTAAAGAGAATAAAATTCCTTGGATCAAAAAATGTTTCGAACTTGTAAAGGAATATAATTTACCATCGGGGATTGGAGCACACGACCTTGATGTTGTAAGAGTATGCTTGAAAGAGAATATTATCCCAGACTTTTTCATAAAAACATTCCACCATCATAATTATCCCACTGCTCCCCGCAAGGAACAATTAATAGAACCATATTCAGAAATACCTGGTTATTGGTGTAGAGACCCAGAGGAAACTGTTCAAGTGATGCAGGATGTTCCTGTTCCGTGGATTGCATTCAAAGTCATGGCTGCAGGCGCTATTCCTCCTACTGATGCTTTCCCATACGCCTTTAGTAACGGCGCAGATTTTGTTCTTGCTGGGATGTTCGATTTTGAGATAGAGGAAGATGTTCGTATAGTAAATGAGGCACTCCAAAGAGTCGACCGAAAGAGAAAGTGGGTAGGGTAGTTTCTTCTAAATGGCTACCTTTACTCTGGTTCCTGTACTTATTTTCAGTTTATCTTTAGCGGAATCACAGTTAATAGATATTTCTAATCTATCAGCACTTCCGAATAAGCATAATGGTTCCCCTTTACCTACTTCCCCATAAGTATTTGCGAAAGGAATCCTCTCTTTTTTACCTTCTACTGTTGCGTATCTAATTTTCTTATTACCGATGTGAATCCTTTTTATATTAGTTATTGCATTTCCAAATTTGTCGATGTAGATAACCTCTCCAATCAAGCTCCTCTTCCCTACCACTGGTTTAGGAATTTCTAAAATCTTGGGATTAGATATTTCCTTACTTATTTTTTTCCAATCAGCTCCCTTTGCGATCTCAATCCCAGCAGGCACCATGATATCTCGTCCATGAAATGTTTTGCTTATGTCTGATATATTGGGCATTTTCTGAACAAGGAGCTCTCTTATTTCTATGTTATTCCTACATAAGACCGAAGTTGCTAAACCGTTATTAGGACATATCAGGTATTTATCTCTATCTTTCACAATTAATATCTCTCTGCTTGTGCCAACTCCAGGGTCTACTACCGCTATGTGTATAGAAGGAACATCCCAAAAATCCCACATCCTCTCTAAAAAAAGAGCCCCTTGCAATACATTTTGAGATTCAATCTCATGAGAAAGGTCTATAACCATAGCATTTGGTATCGAGGAATATATCCTACCTTTCATTTCAGCTATGTATGGGTCTATCGTTCCGAAATCCGTTAAAAGACAGAAATACCTAATATTTTTCTTTCTTCTCATAACCATAATCCTTTGCTATACTTAACCAAGAATTATATTAATATTTTTTCCATAATTATAAAGGATCAGTTTTATGGTAAAGGAAAAAATTTTAATTTATGGTGCGTATGGTTATACAGGGAGATTAATAGTCGAAGAAGCAATTTTCCGAGGTCTTCCTATAATCGTTGCAGGTAGAAATAAAGAAAAAATAGTTGAGTTAAGTAAGGAGAAGAATGTTGACTATAGGATATTCTCGCTAAATAATAAAGACGAAATCGCTAATAACCTTGAAAGTGTAAAAGTAGTAATTCATTCTGCTGGTCCATTTATACACACTGCTAAACCAATGATAGAAGCATGCTTGATTTCTGGCACTCATTATATTGATATTACAGGTGAAATTGATGTTTTTGAGTGGATCGCCACATGCGACTCCCTTGCAAAAACTAAAGGAATTATGTTACTACCGGGAGCAGGATTTGATGTAGTTCCAACCGATTGTCTTGCTCTTCATTTGAAGGAATTGCTACCTGATGCTACACATTTAACACTTGCATTTTATTCAAATGGTAAACCTTCACACGGAACTATGATTACCGCCTTGGAAAGCTTGGGCAAAGGTGGAAAAATTAGGGTTGGGGGTGAAATTCAAACTGTGCCTCCTGCATACAAGAAAATGAAAATAGATTTTGGTGAAGGTCCGAAACTTGCAGTTACTATACCATGGGGAGATGTCAGTACCGCTTATTATTCTACAGGGATTCCCAATATCGAAGTATTTATGGCAATTACACCAGGAATGAACTTTATGTTAAAGGGTATAAAGTTCGCCCAAAAAATTATAGGACAGGAGTCAGTTCAAAATTTTATTAAAAACAGGATACCAGATGGTGGACCTATGCCAGAAGAAAGGAAAAATAACTATGCAATTATTTGGGGAAAAGTTCAAAACTTGGAGGGAGAGGAAAAACAAGCAGTAATGAGAACTCCAGATGGGTATGATCTCACCGCTAAACTAAGTGTCTTAATAGCCCAAAAGGTTCTCAAAGATAAGTTTAGAACTGGCTTTCAGACCCCAGCCAAAGCCTATGGGAGTAATTTAATTCTTGAGATCCCAGGTATTGAGATAGTGGACTTATAGTTTTGCGATCACTCGTAGGATTCTCTATCACATAGAATTAGTAAATCCCGGGAAAGTGTAAGGAAAGATGCAGGAAGGTTAGAAGTTAATTCCTCACACATTAATCTTTTTAAGGCTACTTTTTTGGAAGCTCCACTTACAGGGAGAATTATTTTAGATGATGATAGAATCTCTTTAAATCCTAATGTAAACCCATACTTCGGCTTTTCTTTTGCCTTTTTCACTAATGCGTGAGTTAGAAATTCTCCGCTTACTATATGAATACTGTTAGGTATTGCTTCTCCCGGGAAATTTAACCCAATGTGACCATCTCCTCCTAATCCGAGAATTGCTAAATCTATACCTCCTATATCTTCAATGATTTTTTTTACCCTCTTACATTCTTCCACTGGATCTTTTGGATTTGTCGCAAAACCCACTAATTTATCTTTTCCCAATCCTAAGGGACTTAAAATTACCTCGGTTATATAGGTTTCACATGTACAAGGATCTGTAACTGGAATTCCACCCCACTCATCTAATTTTAAGAAGGTTACCTCTTTGAAGAGTTCTTTCCTACTCGAGAATAAATTGTAAATACCACGAGGGCTCTCTCCCGTAGCGACACATATCACAGACTTTTTTTTCTTCTCTAAATATGAAAAAACCTCTTCTACTCCCGCTTTACTTAACTCTTCATAATCTCCAAAAACTCGAATCTCCATATTCACATTCACAAATTAATCTGTTTTTTCAGAATAATGTTCTAATATGGCGGGAATCTTATCAGGAGTAACCTGACCAAAAACCTCACCATTAATCTCCACTACAGGCGCTAAACCGCAACATCCTAAACATCTTGTTCCCTCAAGAGAAAATAATCCATCTTTAGTTGTTTCCCCAAAGTGTATACCCAATTCCTCTTTTAACTTTTCTACTACTCTTTCAGCTCCTTTTACATAGCATGCTGTTCCTAAGCATATTCTTATCATATACTTTCCTCGGGGCACAAGTCTAAAGTAGTGGTAAAAAGTAGCAACACCCGAAACTTTAGCAGTGGGTATTTGCATGAGCTGTGCTACCGCATCCATCTGGGTCTTGCCAAGATATCCATAATGTTCTTGGACTAATTGAAGCACTTTGATGAGCTTGCTCTCTGGATGGGGCTCTCTTTGTGCTTCTTCGATAAACTCTACTACATGAGGAGGTAGTGTTCTCTTAGCGAAAGCCTCTACTTCTTTCCAGGTATCTAATTGAGTAGTTTGGGCATTGTCTTTGCACATTATCTAATTCCTCTTGGTAATCTTGGATGATAGTGTGTATGAAGTAACTGATGGGCTCTTTCACCACCAGGTGCTCCTAAATATTCTCTATATAATTTTTGAATTGAGAGATTATGATTGGAACTCCTAATCTTCTTGCTCTGATCTATCTTATATAAAGCTTGAGCTCTTTTAGCAAGCAGTTCAGGGTCTAAGAAGTGATAGCCTTTAGGTGGATATGGTTGGCCTCCCCCACCGATACAACCACCGGGACATGCCATAATTTCAATTATATGGTATTCTTTCTCGCCATTCAATACTCTATTCAATACTGATTTTGCATTAGTTAATCCATTTGCAACTGCAACATTTATAGTAAAGTTCCCTATGTTAATTTCAGATTCTCGCAACCCCTCTACAGCTCTAACCTCTGTAAACTCCATTTTCTCTGGAGGACTACCCGTAAGTACTTCGTAAGCCATTCTTAAAGCCGCTTCCATAACTCCTCCAGTAGTTCCGAAAATATCAGCACCACCGCTTGACTCACCCAACGGATTATCAAAATCACCTTCTGGTAAATCTTTCATGTCTATTCCATAGCATTTAATCATCCATATTAATTCTCTGGTTGTTAACACCGCGTCAGTATATGGATAACCCTCCGGAGATTTGTGTTCATCTCTATCAGCTTCAAATTTCTTCGCTACACAAGGCATTACTGCTACCATAAAGATATCTTTAGGGTCTATGCCTTTTTTCTCGGCATAATAGGTTTTAGCTAAAGTAGAAGTCATGCTCATGGGACTTTTACAAGTAGATGCATAGGGAATTAATTCAGGATAAAACTTTTCAAGGAAGTTAATCCATCCTGGTGAACAACTCGTCAAAAGGGGAAGTTTTTCTTTTCTTCTCAAACGCTTTACGAATTCTGTAGCTTCTTCTACAATTGTCAAATCCGCACCAAAGTTAGTATCAAATATAGCATCGAATCCAAGGAGCCTCAAAGCGGTAATCATTTTTCCTGTTGCTGGGGTTCCTGGCTCCAGCCCGAATCCTTCTCCTATTGCCGCTCTTATCGAAGGAGCTGTCTGAACTACTACATGCTTTTTAGGATTAGCTAATGCAGACCAAACTTTCTCTGTATGAGATTGTTCTACAAATGCTGCCACAGGGCATACCATTATACACTGCCCACATTGTATACACACTGAATCGTCCATTGCTGAACCATGGGCAGGCATAACTTGAGTATAGAATCCTCTCCCGTGTTGGCTTAGATTGTAAACTCCTTGAACTTCAGCACATACTCGAACACACCTTCCACAAAGTATGCACTTTTCCGGAACACGAATAACAGACTTGCTCCTTGCATCGATGGGAAAATGCTTCTTTTCACCTTCAAAAAACTTTTCCCTTACACCTAAAGAGTATGCAAGATTTTGGAGCTCACAGTTTCCACATCTTTCGCATGTTTGGCAATCTGTTGGATGGTTATCTAATATTAGTTCTATTATATCTCTTCTTGCTTGCCTAATTTCTGGACTATTTGTTTTAATTTCCATCCCCTCCCAAGCCTTTGTACTGCAGGCAGTTAAGTATGCGTCAAGTCCTTTTACTTCTACTATACACACCCTACACGCACCGAGTAAACTTAGGTTAGGATGATAACATAATGTAGGTATGTTTATTCCTATCTTTTCGGCTGCTTCGAGGATAGTAGTTCCTTCAGGAACAGTTATTTCATAGTCGTCAATCTTTATTTTGATAGTTTTTACCTTTGTTTTCATATCGTTCATAATTTTTTACCTCAATTGTCTTTGTAATTGAAATATTAAATTTTCATTACAGCCTTAAATCTGCAAACTTCGAAACATCTGCCACATTTTATACATCTGAGAGTGTCTATAACATGCGGTTCCTTTCTACTACCAGAGATACAGTTAACAGGACAGTTCTTAGCACACATCGTACACCCTACACATTTTCCTTGATCAATTTCATAATGAATAAGGGATCTACATCGTTTTGCAGGACATTTCTTGTCTTTAACATGTGCTATATATTCCTCCTTGAAATAAGTAAGAGTGCTCAACACTGGATTGGGTGCAGCCTTTCCTAATCCGCAAAGTGAAGTTCTTTTAACTAATTTAGCAAGCCTCTCTAATTTATCTAAATCAGCTTCAGTAGATTTTCCTTCCGTTATCCTCTTGAGAATTTCTAGAATTCTCTTCGTTCCTTCTCTGCAAGGGGTGCATTTTCCACAAGACTCGTCTTGACAAAACTCCATATAAAACTTGGCGACATCGACCATGCAATCGTCTTCATCAAGAACAATCATTCCCCCGCTTCCCATTATAGAACCAAGCTTAGAGAGAGTATCAAAATCTACTGAAGTATCAAAATATTTTTCAGGAATACATCCACCCGCTGGACCTCCTGTTTGAATAGCCTTTGCTCTTTTTCCACCCGCTACTCCTCCACCTATATCGTACACGATTTTTCTTAGGGTAGTACCCATAGGAACTTCAACAAGCCCAGTTTTGTTTATTTTCCCGGCAAGAGCAAAAACTTTCGTTCCCCCACTACGATCTGTACCAATTTCTCTGAACCACTCTGCTCCGTAAACAATTATCGGAGGAACATTTGCAAAAGTTTCTACATTATTAATTACTGTGGGTTTGCTCCATAATCCACTCTCAGTAGGGTAAGGAGGTCTTACTCGGGGTTGCCCCCTTTCTCCTTCTATAGAATGAATTAGAGCAGTCTCTTCCCCACACACAAAGGCGCCCGCACCTAATCTCACCTCTAAATCAAAGTTAAACTCACTTCCCAGTATGTTATTCCCTAAAATATTGTGTTTTCTGCACTCTCTGATGGCATTTTCTATCCTCTCCACGGCTAATGGGTACTCCGCCCGTATATAGAAGTAGCCTTTTGTCGCACCAATTGCAAATCCTCCAATAATCATACCTTCTACTATACTGAATGGGTCTGACTCAAGCATACTTCTATCCATGAAAGCTCCGGGGTCACCCTCATCTGCATTACAAATTATGTATTTTTCCTCACTTTTCTGTTTCTTAGCGCTTTCCCACTTTATGCCAGTAGGAAAACCTCCACCACCTCTTCCACGAAGCTTAGAAATTTTTATCTGTTCTATCACCCAATCTGGGTCATTTTTCTCAAGCACTTCACTAAGAGCTAAAAAACCTTTATAATGTATGTAGTCGTAAATGTTTTCAGGATTAATTACACCAGCATTTCTTAATGCAACCCTTGTTTGCTTATTAAAAAAGGCTACATCCCCGTATAAATTGTAAAACCTTTGGCTAATAGGTCTGTCCTTAACCATCAGCCTTTCCACAATTTTCCCATTTCGAAAGTGATTTTCTATAATTTCTTCTACATCTTTAGCAGTTCGTATCTTATAAATCACATTGTCGGGTCTTACAAGTATTTGAGCTGAACTTAAAGATTTTTCAAGATTAGTGCAAAAACCAAGGCATCCTATTGAAGTTAGTAAGACATCCTGTTGAGTAAAACCTACCTCTTCTAACTTCATTTCAAATATAAATCGAATACCACTTTCAAGGGCACCTCCACATCCTGAGCCATCACACATAAGCACATGATATTTACAAGAATCTGGAGCTTGATCAAGAACATACTCCTTTACAATTTTACCGTTGAGTACATGTTCAATAAATATTTTGTGAACTTTTTCACGATTTACTAACTGATATTTTATAGGAAATTTGCCTGGGACAAATATGCCTACTATAGGCTCACAACTACATCTTCCAGTACAACCAGTTTTCTCTAATAAAATATCTTTTCTTCCAGAAGACTCAATATGTTTTCGAAATTCTTCATAAACCGTTGTTGAACCTGCTGCGTGTTCACAGGTAGCTGAACCTACTCTAATCCGAATTTTTTCAGTATAGTTAAGACTTTTCCTATATTCTTCGGCTTTTTTAAGGATTAAATCATATTTTTCTTTTACCTTGCTCATATATAACACTTTCAGGTTAAAATTGTTTTAATTGTTTTTATTGTAATATATTCATAGATTAAAAGTCAAATTAATTTCTTCGTTCACAATACTTAACGAAATTTGTGAAACTTTTAACAAAATCTTGTGAAATAATTAACAAATCCTATTGCTCTACTCTTATTATCCGAGGATCAGTAAATATGTCCATCTCGTCTCTACTGGTGCTTGAAAATTCAGAAACTATCGCACCTTCTGGCCCAGCCTGAAACCAGTGGAGAGTGTTTGGGGGTATAGTGTATTGCTCTCCTGGTGTAAGTATAATTTCTTTCCAGACTGTGAAGAATTTTTTTGAATCTTCTGGGACAACTGCTTTGGGATTTAAGGTGTGCTCACCCTCAGTATATAGATAGACTGTCCCCCATCTACACCTGAAGGTTTCCATTTTACCAGTGTCATTTCCTATTGGGGGATGTCTGTGTTCGGGGCAGATCATGTATGGTAACATTATTAATTCTTTAGCACAGTATCTTTCTGTATTAACATATACTAATATTGCCAAACCTATTTTTTCATATTGATTTAAGCCAAAGTCAGTAATTTCTATCTGTTTTTTTTCTTCTTCGGTTATTGTAATACCTTGCTTTCTCAACATCTCCCATGCAATATTCCTATATTTTTCCTTTTCTTCTGGACTGAGCATATATTTATTTCTCCTAATATTAAATTAGTCTAATTATTATTTTTTCTTACCATCTAATTCAACAATGTAAACCAGGATGGATATGAGTATTAAGATTTATTTTTAATTTCTCGCCAATTGATATTTAGTTTTCTCATTTTAGCTCGGAGTGTATTCGGATTGACTTTTAGTATTTCGGCGCATCCTCCCTTTCCTTCTACTTTTCCTTTTGTGTATTTGAGTACTTGAATTATGTAGTGTTTCATATATTCATCAAGTGGAAGCAAGTTACTGTATGACACTTTAGGGTATGAGTCACTGGTGCTTTCCAAACTCATTGAGCTGTGAGAGGGATTTAATCCTAATGCCTTCGCAATCTCAAGTTTTTTGCCGTTACCTAAAATTACCGCCCTATCAATTACTGCAGATAGTTCTCGAACATTTCCAGGCCATGAGTATTCACATAGAAGTTCTATATCTTTATCTGAGGGGTAAATAACTGGAAGACTAAATCTTTGAGCAGATTTTTCAGCAAAATATCTCGCAAGTTCAGGAATATCCTCTTTCCGTTCTCTAAGAGGAGGCAAAACAATAGGGAATGTAGATATACGGTAAAACAAATCTTCTCTGAACTTCTTTTCTGCAACCATTTGAGCAAGGTCAGCATTAGTAGCAGTAACAAGTCTTACATCGACATGAACTGGTTCTCTTCCCCCAACTCTTTCCAACCATCCATCTTGTAGTATTCGGAGTAATCTGACTTGTGCCTGAGTAGGCAATTCTCCTATCTCGTCCAAGAACAAAGTCCCACCATCTGCTCTCTCAAACCATCCAATATGTTTTTCAATTGCTCCTGTAAAAGAACCCTTTTCATGTCCGAAAAGTTGGGAGTCAACTAACTCGGAAGGAATTGCTCCACAGTTTACTCTTATTATAGGACCCGCACAGCGTGGAGAAAGTCTATGAATTTCCCTTGCAATTAGCTCCTTTCCTGTTCCAGTTTCCCCTAAGATTAATACTGGAATATCTGACTGTGCTACCAGGTGAACCCTATCCATCACTGTTTTAAGTCCAGTCCTCTCACCTATGATTTTTTCTGGAAGGTTTTCTCTTCCCAGTTTTCTCAGAAGCTTTATTTTTTCAGCCTCTTCGGCTTTTCTCAAAAGTTCGAGTTCGAAGATTCTTTGGTGATTAGCGAGTGCAAGATTGAAAGGCTCGATAATCGTAGAAAAGTTGTCGATTAGGTAGTGGGTTATTTCAGTTTTGTTGTGAAATATACCAACTAACAGTCCCGATAACGACTGTTCAATATACAAAGGAGCATATAAGACTCTTTCTATATCATTTGGATAGTAGAACTTTGTCAAGATTTCGTGGAGAAGTGTGTGTTTTTTTCTTGAATGGAACACCTTATCTCTAACAGAGGTTTTAATTAGCTCGTCAGAGGCAAATGGGGACATATCCAGCAATATATGTGTATTTATATGTGGTATTGGACAGTTTGGAGGATGAAATATTTCAACATTTTGGGTTTTTGTGTTAAAGAAGAGTACCTCAATAGATAAAAGTTCCTTAACTGCTTTAAGACACTCGGGAATAATGTTTATGATGAATTTATCTAATCTGTCATGCTTTGCTACTTCTTTCCATAGTTTTTTTTCAAATTGTTTCATGGTTAATTCCTATCAAATATTGTAGGTAACTACTATATTTTTCAGAAAAATATTATAGGTTTTCGTTATGAAAATAATCAATTTAGAATAGTCCTTTAATTATGACATTGTAGGTGAATAACTTATTAATGATTAGTATAAATAAAATATTTTCGGCAAGAAATTTGCAAGATAAAATTTAATTTCACTGGATACATATTAAGAGAGGACTGAAAATGAAGGTTAAAATTGTTCATCAACTTGTGGTGTTGTCTTGGGTTGTATGTGCTTCAGTGCTTGCTTATGGTCAAAAGATAACTATCCTAAATGTGTCTTATGATCCCACAAGGGAGTTATATAAGGAAATAAATTCCTTATTTATAGAAAAGTGCAGAAAAGAAATTAATATAGATTTGGATATTCAGATGTCTCATGGGGGGTCCGGTAAGCAAGCAAGGTCCGTATTAGAAGGATTAGAAGCGGATGTCGTTACACTTGCACTCGGGTATGACATCGATATGCTGGCTAAGATGAGAAATTTGCTCCCCCAAAATTGGCAGTTAAGACTTCCTAATAACAGTTGCCCATACACATCTACAATAGTTTTCCTTGTCAGAAAAGGAAACCCGAAGAACATAAGGTCGTGGGAGGATCTGATAAGGAGTGATATAGGGGTAATTATGCCTAATCCCAAGACATCTGGTGGAGCACGATGGACTTATCTCGCTATTTGGGGTTATGCATTAAAAAAGGGTGGAGAAGATTACGCAAAAGATTTTATTAGAAAAACAATTAAAAATGTGCCTGTATTAGATGTAGGTGCTAGGGGTTCAACCAACACCTTCTTGCAGGGAATGGGCGATGTTTTGCTGACTTGGGAAAATGAGGCTATGCTTGCTAAAAGTGAGGCTGAAGGAAAGTTTGAAATAGTTTACCCTGAAATTAGTATTCTTGCAGAGCCTCCAGTTGCAATGGTAGATAAGTATGTGGAGAAACATGGGACGCAAGATATTGTAAAAAAATATCTTGAATTCTTATATACCGAGGAAGCCCAGGAAGTTATAGCAAAACACTTTTATAGACCTGTAAATGGGAAGGTCTTGGAGAAATATAAGAATCAGTTTCCTCCCATTAGGATGTTTAAGATTTCTGAAATTTACCCAGGTGGATGGGAAGAAGCACATAAAGTTCACTTTGCGAGTGGAGGAATGTTCGACAATATTGTAGAAGGTAGGCAGTAGTGAAGATTTCCTGGAGTGGGAAAAGTAAAACAAGAGGGTTTAGATTGCCTGGATTTGGTATCTCGATGGGAATTACTTGGTTGTATATAAGTATTATTCTTTTGCTACCATCCGCTGGGTTGTTTTTGAAAGCGAGTGAAGTGTCTTTTGATGAGTTTTGGAAAGCGGTATTTTCTTTAAGGGCGTTAAAATCTTACCAAATCTCATTCTCACTTTCTTTATTATCGGCTTTAGTAAATACCATTATGGGTTTTATAGTGGCGTGGGTATTAGTGAGGTATAGAGTGCCATTTAGTGGTTTATTTGATGCTTTGATAGACCTACCATTTGCATTACCTACTGCGGTAGCAGGTGTATCCCTTACCTGGCTATATGGACCTAATGGATGGATTGGTAGACATTTGGAGTCTATAGGTATTAAAGTGGTTCACACTCCCTTAGGGATTATAATAGCTTTAATTTTCGTAAGTTTCCCTTTCGCAGTAAGAACAGTCATACCTGTATTGAAAGAAATGGATTTAGAGGTAGAAGAATGTGCACGATGTTTAGGAGCAAGGAGGTGGCAAATTTTCCTCAAAATCATATTTCCTACGGTGTTTCCTGCTTTATTAACTGGTTTTACTCTTTCTTTTGCGAGAGCATTAGGAGAGTATGGCTCTGTAATATTTATCTCTGGTAATCAGCCTTTTAAGACAGAGATAGCACCACTATTAGTAGCTATAAAACTTGAAGAGTATGAATATACTGCCTGTGCAAGTATAGCGGTATTTTTGATGACAGTTTCCTTGCTAATATTGATTTTCTTAAACATTTTAGAATCCTTTAGTAAAGGTGAGCGATGAGGATAGTAGCCCAATTGAGCAATAGTAGAAAGAAAAAGTTTTTAATTTTAGCATTTAGGTTTATCCTGTCTTTACTTGCTTGTAGTTTTTTAGTGATTTTTATTTTTACTCCTCTTTTAGCGGTGTTTTCTAATGCTTTTCAAAAAGGTGTTAGTTTTTATTTGGAGATGTTAAAGCGAGAGGAGACAATATCTGCCTTAACTCTTACACTTGGCATACTGATTATTGTGTTGCCACTTAATGTGATATTTGGAGTGGCGTGTGCTTGGTATGTAACTAAATATCAGTTTAGGGGGAAGAGATTTTTAGTTGCATTATTGGACTTACCTTTTACTTTATCTCCTGTAGTAGCGGGAACTATGCTTGTTTTGCTCTATTCGGTCAATGGTGTTTTGGGATGGGTAGTAGAATCTTTAGGAATGAAGATAATTTTCGCATTTCCTGGATTAGTGATAGCTACCTTATTTGTAACATTTCCTTTTATTGCTCGGGAGTTAATTCCAGTTATGGAAGAACAGGGTTCAGAGATGGAGGAAGCTGGTAGGATGTTAGGGGCAAGTGGAAGACATATTTTTTTTCGGATTACATTACCGAATATCAAGTGGGGATTATTCTATGGGGTAGTGCTTTGCGTAGCACGGTGTGTAGGAGAATTTGGAGCGGTATCTGTAGTTTCAGGACACATACGGGGTAAGACTATAACACTTCCTTTAGAGATTGAGATTTTATACAACGAATACAATTTGGTAGGTGCGTTTTGTTTAGCGACTGTATTGTGTGGAACAGGGTTGTTAAGCTTAATATTGAGAAAGTGGATTGAGTCCAGCGAGAAAGTATCCAAGAGAAGATATTTCTTTGGAGATTAGCTGTGGCGGTGATAGAACTTAGAAATATTTTTAAGAAATTTGGAGATTTTGTAGCACTTGATGATGTGAGTTTTTCAGTAGATAAAGGTGAGTTAGTAGCATTGTTAGGACCATCTGGTTCGGGAAAAACAACATTGCTTAGAGTTATAGCTGGATTGGAGAGGCCTGACTCTGGAGCTGTTTTTTTAGAAGGCAGAGATGTTACAGAGGAAGATCCGAGAGACAGAGGTATTGGTTTTGTATTTCAACACTACGCACTTTTTAAACACATGACTGTATTTGAGAATGTAGCTTTTGGATTGAGGGTAAAGCCAAGAAAGGTTAGACCTTCAGAATCGGAGATTAGAGAAAAAGTGATGAAACTTTTACATTTAGTGCAACTTGATTTTCTTGCGGATAGGTATCCTTCTCAACTATCTGGTGGACAAAGACAAAGAGTCGCGTTAGCAAGGGCACTTGCGATAGAGCCGTACATACTACTGCTCGATGAGCCTTTTGGTTCTTTAGATGCAAGGGTAAGAAAGGAACTTAGGAGATGGTTGAGGAGGCTTCACGATGAGATTCAGGTAACGAGTGTTTTTGTTACCCATGATCAAGAAGAGGCTTTGGAACTGGCAGACAGAGTAGTAATTACAAACCAAGGTCGAGTGGAGCAAATAGGTTCCCCTGAAGAAGTGTATTTTAACCCTGCTACTCCCTTCGTGTTTCAATTTCTCGGGGATGTGAATTTGTTCCATGGTAGAGAATTGAGTTCGGGAGAGATAGTTTTCATTCAGAATGAGACAGCTGGGATAGAGAAGAAGTTTTATGTTAGGCCCAATCAGGTAAGTTTATCATTAGTTCAGAGCTTGGAGCATCCTTTGCAATGTAAGGTAAATTATATAAATCCTGCGGGACCGATGGTAAAAGTAGAAGTTGTGGATATAAGGGGTAATCATATACTGGCTTTGCTCACTCAAGATGATTACAACAGGTTGGGTTTGAAAAAGAATACAACTGTATATGTAGGAATAAAGGAACATAAGGTGTTTGAATGAATTAGAAACTGCATCAATTTTTCTTCTGGGAAACTTTAACAAGGGAAAGGGGCAATAATGATTACGCATAACCCACGAAAAGCGATTTTTTTCATACTGACAATAGGTGTTTTAGTCCTTTCTGGAGAGTTTTTATATGCGGAAGGAGATTGTTTATCGGAGAGGGAAAAAATTCTTATTCAGAGAATCGAAGACCTTGAAAAAAAGGTTAAAGAACTTGAAAATCTAATAAATAATGTTGGCGAAAAGGAAAGAGTAAAAGTAGAGAGGGGACTCTCTTCTCTTAGTGAAGAACAAAAGAGTTACAGTTTGGATAATGAGAAAACGATTAAAGAGGAGAATTCGAAAAAGGGTAAGGTAAACACTGAGTTAAAACCTGTTTGGAAAGATAGGTTAACATTTAGGACTGAAGACAAATCTTTTGAGGTCCAGGTTGGTGGAAGGCTTCATTTAGACTGGGCATTTTTTGATAATGACAAAGGGCTTAAATATGCTTTTGGTGAAGAGGAAGATGGGGTTCAATTTAGAAGGGCAAGAATTGACTTTAGTGGAAAGATATACGAAAATGTTCAGTATAGAATGGAATTTGACTTTGCAGGTGACAGAGATCTAAGTGGAAAGGGAAAATTTACTGATGTTTACATTACCTTTGTAGATTTCCCCTATTTAGGGAATCTTCAAGTAGGACATTACAGGGAACCTTTTGGACTCGAGCGTTTGACCAACAATAACTATATAACTTTTCTGGAGAGGGGGTTAAACGATACATTTACTCCGAAGAGAAATGTAGGATTTATGGCCTTTGATAGTGTATTTGATAATAGATTTATATGGCAAGCAGGGATATTTAAGGAGACAGATGACTTCCCTTCCGACGACGATACCAATGAGGACAAAGGCTATTCTTTTACTGGGAGAATAGTATACTTGCCTTTATTTAAGAATGATGGTAAGCAACTTTTGCATTTAGGGTTGGCGTATAGCTATAGGGATTATGATGGTATACCTTTTAGATATAAGACTCAGCCAGAATGTGCTCTTGCTTACACATATCTTGACACTGATAGGTATGAGGGATTTAGGCTTAGTACGGATGCCTTAGTGGACGATGTAAATTTAGTGGGGTCGGAATTATTGTTTATTTATGGTCCATGGTCGCTTCAAGGAGAATATATGACTTCTTTTGTAGATACATATCTTGGAGGAAATCAGAGATTTTCAGGAGGCTATCTATATACGAGTTATTTTTTAACTAAAGAGACGCGTGCTTATAATCGGGATAATGGCATACTGTCAAGGATAAGGCCTATCAATAATTTTGATCCCAAAAGCGGTAAATGGGGAGCGTGGGAAGTAGGATTAAGGTATTCTTGGATAGACTTGAACTCTGAAATTATTAGAGGAGGAGAGGAGAGAAACTGGACATTAGGTTTAAATTGGTATTTAAACCCTAATACGAGGCTAATGTTGAATTATACGAGGGCGGATATACAACATGATTTATATGAGGGTGTGCTTGACATTTTCCAGACAAGATTTCAAATAGATTTTTAATAATTAAATTAATAATTAAATCTTTCCATAAAGGAGTTCTGTGTATGAAACACTTAAATAAAATCAGTATTTATGCAAAACCCTTGCCTTTAAGAGCAGATTCTGAATTGGAAAAGCAACAACAGATTGCGGTTTGGAATAGTGCCATTGAGATGTTGGCATCTTTATTTGAGCTAATATTTAAAGTCACAGATAAAATAAAGGGTGCTCAGCAGACGGATTAGTAATGGAATATATTCGATTGTGTTGACATAGTTTGAATTTCTTTGGGAAAAGTGTTGTATAATTTTTCAGAAATGGATTAAGCGCGCCCGTAGCTCAGTAGGATAGAGCAACGGCCTTCTAAGCCGTGGGTCGTGCGTTCGAGTCGCACCGGGCGCGCCATTTTTTTATTTATTAAAGGGGTTTTCTGAAAATTCAAGAGCGATTACAGTTGCATTGGGATCAGGGTTGTTTATAGGAGGAAGTGAAACAATTAACTTTTTGTTTTTTAGTTTTACGGGGACCTTTACCCCCTTATCTAATAGGGTATAAACCTTTGTAGGTTTAGTCTCTACGGAAACTTCTATTTTTTGGCGGGGTTGATAATCGAATATATGTAAGTATAGAATCGTTTTGTCTGGGAGGTATTTTACAGTATATCTCCCCCATGAGGGTTTTCCAAGAGGGCTTGCGTTGGTTGCGTAGATAGCTTCGCCGTTAGTTTTCATCCATTCTCCTATTTGTACCAGTCTTTCAACTGATTGTGGAGGAAATTTACCGTTTGCCATAGGTCCTATATTGAGTAGGAAATTTCCCCCCTTAGACACTATATCTATTAGCATTTGGATGAGTACTTTGGTTGACTTATACATAATATCTGCTTCATTGTATCCCCAATGTTTATTCATTGTCATGCAAGTTTCCCAATATCCTTTAGGAATATCTTTGTCAGGAATAGTTTGCTCAGGAGTTGCAAAGTCACCGATAGGAAACACTTTAGTATCTTTACTTTCAATGTTATTGGAATGGACTCTGTTGTTTATGATTATATCGGGTTGGAGGGAGCGGACATAGTTATAAAGATTAAGACCTTTTTCGAATGTCCAAGTATTTTCCCATTGCCCGTCAAACCATAGCACGCCTAACGGTCCATAGTTATTAATGAGTTCTTTAACTTGGTTTTTCATATATTCAACATACCTGTTGAAGTCTGCCCCTGTTTCCGGTCTTAATTCTTTCTCCCACTCTCTTCGAGGGAGGTAATCTGAGTGATGCCAATCCATTATAGAATAGTAAAAACACAGTTTTATGCCTTCTTTTTTGCATGCTTCGGAGAGCTCTTTAAGAATATCTCGTTTGAAGGGAGTAGACATCACATCCCAGTCTGTATAATTAGAATCGAATAAACAGAAGCCATCATGATGCTTGGAGGTTATTACAATATATTTCATCCCGGCTTTTTTAGCGAGTTGGACCCACTCTTCGGCATTGAATTCTACAGGGTTAAATTTGGAAAGCAGTTTTTTATACTCTTCTAAAGGTATTTGTGCCTCATGCCTTATCCATTCACCGTAATGGTTCTTATCACCCCACTTTCCAGCAGGAATAGCATATAGTCCCCAGTGGATGAAGAGACCAAATTTAGATTCGCTCCACCATTTTAGTCTTTGGGATTTTTGCTCAAGGGTTTCTTTAGTAAAATCTTGAGACAAGGAATTAAAGTGGATTAGCAGAGTTATTAAGATAATTGATATGATAGGAAGCAAATGGTAATATCTCATAATTGTTTTCCTTACTACTCTATGGTTATATTTCGTTAATGAATCTCTGATAGTAATATAAGAATATTGGATAGTTAAGTTCAAGAGTTTTTTAATGGAGAACAAATGGAATAAAGCATATCTTAGCTTAGGAAGTAACTTAGGCGATAGATTAGGAAATATACAAAGTGCGGTGGGAGAACTCAAAAAGTCTGAAAAAATCCGGATATTGAGGTGCTCAAAAGTCTATGAAACTGAGCCTGTAGGTAACTTTACTCAACCAATGTTTTATAATATAATAATAGAAGTCGAGACGGAGTTAACTCCGCTTGAACTTCTAAAAGAAACTCAGAAAATTGAATATTTACTCGGCAGAGACCGTAGGGAAAGGTGGGGTCCGAGGGTTATAGATATAGACATTATTTTGTATGATGATATTGTGTGGGTCTCGGAAGAACTTAAGATTCCCCATCCAGAATATACAACCAGACGGTTTGTGTTAGTTCCATTATTGGAGGTTTGTAAAGATTTAGCTGATCCCGTAACTGGGAGAAAAATATTAGAAGTACTGCAAGATTCTAAATTGGTCGGAGATGTGCATGAGACGAATTTAAAAATAATTACCTGAACCCTCCGCTTGGAGCCCTTTTTAGGGACCGGGACGGATTCAGGATAAAAGTATAGGTTCAGGAGGCAGTAATGAATAAGATAACGCCTGCAGTTTTTCTCGAGAAGAAGCAGAGAGGGGAAAAATTAGTACTTCTCACCGCCTATGATTATCTATTGGCTAAAATTGAGGATGAAGTAGGCATAGATGGTATTTTAGTGGGTGATTCATTGGGTATGATTCTGATGGGGAAGGAAAATACCCTGCCAGTTTCAGTAGATATAATGGTCCACCACACTTCTTGTGTAAGTGGGGCTGTAAAAAATGCTTTAGTGATATCAGATATGCCTTTTCTTTCATACCAGATTTCGGCGGAAGAAGCTCTAAGAAATGCTGGGAGGTTAGTAGTAGAAGGAGGAGCTCAAGCAGTAAAGTTAGAGGGACCAGGCTCTAAGTTCGGTACAGCTATTCGGAAGATAATCGACGCTGGTATACCAGTGATGGGACATATTGGTTTGACGCCTCAATTTGTTCTTGAAATAGGGGGTTATAAAGTTCAGGGTAGGTCTGAGGAATGTAGGGAGAGATTAAAGCGAGAAGCAAAGGAATTGGAGGAATTGGGATGTTTTGCAATAGTTTTGGAGTGTATTCCTAAAGATTTGGCAAAGGAGATTACGGAAAGTCTTAATATCCCTACAATTGGTATTGGAGCTGGTCCCGATTGTGATGGCCAGATCTTAGTGTGTTATGACATATTAGGATGGGGTAAGTCGAGGTTTGCAAAGACATATTTTGATGCAAAAGCAGAGATCAAAAAGGCGTTTGAGCAATTCGTCGAAGAAGTGAGGAATGGGAAGTATCCTGAGGAAAAACATAGCTACACATAAAAGGAAGGGGTATCAAGATGGAAATTATAAAACATCCAAATGAGATGCGAAAATGGTCACTTATGCAAAAAAGGGAAGGTAAGAGCATAGGTTTTGTGCCCACTATGGGTGCTTTACATGAAGGTCATCTGAGTTTAATGCGTGCATCAGTGGCAGAAAATGATGTAACCGTGGTTAGCATATTCGTAAATCCTACACAGTTTGGGCCTAATGAGGATTATGAATCTTATCCCCGCTTATTTGAAAAAGATTGTAGTTTATGTTTCTCAGTGGGAGTGGATTTAATTTATGCACCGAGTGTTGAAGATATGTATCCCGAGGATTACTCAACCTATGTGATTGTGGAAAAGGTTTCTGAGGGACTATGTGGCAAATCGAGGCCTCATTTTTTCAGAGGTGTGGCTACTGTGGTAATGAAGTTATTTAATGCTGTGCTACCAGATAAAGCCTATTTTGGCCAGAAGGATGCCCAACAATGCGTAGTAATAAAGAGAATGGTGCGAGATTTGGACATGGGCGTTGAGATAATTGAAATGCCTATAGTGAGAGAACCGGATGGATTAGCTATGAGCTCGAGAAACTTATATCTGACACCTGCTCAGCGAAAGGAGGCACTTTGTCTATCAAGAGGATTATTTAAGGTTGAAGAGATGATTAAGAATGGTGAAAGGAGCGTAGATAAGATAAAGGGAGTCTTGCTAAATGAAATGGCTAATGTGAAGGTAGATTATGTAGAGGTGGTAGATGCAAATACTATGAAACCGTTAGATTCAATAAAGGGGGAAGTATTAGTCGCTGTAGCAGCATGGGTTGGGAGAGCAAGGTTAATAGATAATATAAAGGTAACGGTAAGAGATTAGCGAATAAGGAGAAAGGCTGATGATGGTGACACTTCTGAAAAGTAAGATTCATCGAGCCAAAGTAACAGAAGCAAATTTAAACTATGAGGGTAGTCTTACAATCGATAAGTTTTTGATGGAAAAGGCACAGATACTTCCTTATGAGGCAGTTCATGTGTTTAATGTAAATACAGGTGATCGATTTGTTACATATGCTATTGAGGGGGAAGAGAATAGTGGAGTAATATGCCTCAATGGTGCCGCTGCAAGGTTGGGTCAACCTGGGGATTTAATAATTATAGTTAGTTATATATTACTATCAGCAGAAGAAGCTGTGAGATGGAAACCTATAGTTGTAAATGTAGATAGTAACAATAAGCCAGTTTGAGTGTTTGAGGAGGGTTAGTTCTGGGTTGAATTGAAATGTAGGTTTATAGAGGGGTAGGAGAATTTATATAATAATCCTTCTTTCCTTTTTAGGAATCAATTTATGAATCATAGAGAGAGAGTAGTATCTGCTTTGAATTTTTGTGAAGTAGATAGAATCCCTATGGATTTAGGAGGTATGGACTCTACCGGTATAAGCGCTTTTGCATATAAGCGATTGGTAGAACACATTGGGTTTGGTAAAAGGTCGCCCTATGTCCACGATACTTGCCAAATGCTTGCTTTACCTGAACTGGATGTGATCGATTATCTTGGGTGTGATGTTGTAACTGTAAGAATGGGCTATACAAATGCTTTTATTGATGATTCGGAGTGGAGTGAATTTGATTTTGGAGGTAGACTACAAGCAAAAGTAAGGAATCCGAGTATTTTTGAGGTGCTTCCCGATGGAACAGTTATTCAGCGTGCAAATAAAATGAAGATGCCGAGAGACTCATATGTTTTTGATGCGGAGCATGGAGGGCATCCAATATATTTCGAAGGTGAAATCCCTGATATTGATTTGGAGAAAATAAAAGAGGAGCTTGAAAAGAATCGTTTGACAGATGAAGTAATACTAAAGACTGAAAAAATTTGTGCAGAGATTTACTACAACACAGATTACGCAATATTCTTTAATGGTCCAACCTTAGGGATTGGGATTGGAAATTATGGCGGTTTAGCTTATTTCCCTCTTCTCTGTATATGTGATGAAGAAAAGGTTAGTAAACTTCACGATCTGATATTGGAATTTAGTCTGAGTGAGGTTGAAAGAGTGCTTCCTAAAATTTCTAAGTATATTACTGTCTATATGTGTAATTCCGATGATTGGGGTACTCAAAAAGGACTTATAGCTTCCCCTGAAATATTTAAAAAACTTTTTTTGCCTTATTATCGTGAATTTAACGATTTTATACACGGGTGTGGGGGGAATATAAAAACTTTTTTTCACTCATGTGGTGCAATCTATGAACTTCTTGATTTGATAGTAGATGCCGGATTCGACATAATAAACCCTGTTCAATGGACTGCGGGTGGGAGGTCATACAAGGATTGGAAGGATAAATGTAGGGGTCGGCTAATAATGTGGGGTGGGGGTGTTGATAGTCAACATACACTTGTATCAGGAGATTTGAAGGTGCTTGCAAAAGAGGTACAAGAGATAGTAAGTATACTGGGAGAGGACAGTGGGTATATATTTTGTAGTATCCACAATATACTTGCAGAGGTCCAACCGGAAAGCATTATAGAAATGTATAGGACTGCTCGTAAAGTAAATTTGTAGAGGAGCTCATTTATTTAGTTAACACTAATTGATTAAAAAGCGTTAAGTAATGAGAAAGTCAGAAGAAAATACAAATAGTTTTGAGTATGATAGATGTTCCGACGAAGAGTTAGCTCTTTTATGGAAGAAAGGTAATATTAAGGCTTTTGAAGAAATAGCGAGGAGGCACCAAGGTAAATTATATGCGACCGCATATCAGGTCACTGGAAACCGTGAGGATGCGCTGGATGTGACTCAAGAAGTTTTATTAAAAGCATACGAAAAGATACACCAGTGGGAACCGCGTGGTTCTTTCTTACCTTGGTTAATTAGACTTACAATAAATAGGTCGATTGATTATCTTCGTAAAAGGAAAAGAACCTCTCACGAGACTTTAATAGAGAACATAGCAAAGGTTGATGAAGAAGAAGCAAACATTCACCATACAAAACCTTCTCCTCTAATGCCTGGGGAGGTAGTTAGGGCAAAAGAGATTGACGAAAGGATAAGAGAGGCCCTAACAAAGCTATCCCGCACTCAGCAAACTGTTTTTATCCTTCGTCATTATAAGGGTTATTCGTTAAATGAAATTGCAGAGCATTTAGGATGCACCGTAGGGAGTGTAAAGGTGCATCTTTTCAGAGCTATACAAAAACTAAGGAAAGAATTGGGGAATTTAGACCTATGATTAACCTTACTGCTTGGATTTATTCAGTTTTAAATCCTTGTAGCAAGTACGAGTCTTTGATAGTAACAGATGCTTATGAGGACTTGACAGAAAAGGAAAAGGAAGAGTTAGTTGCTCACATTTCTGTGTGTACTAAATGCAGAAAGAATTATGAAGAGGTGTCGAGTTTTGTAAATAAGATTTCTAAAGTAAGAGAAATAGTGTGGGATGACTCTTTACTCGAAGACATTGACTTGTTGCCTGAGGTATTGACAAGTATCTCTGGACAAGAAGTGGATGAAAAAGAGAAGAGTTCGGTAGGTTGGCGGATTCCAATTACAGTGGGATTGTCTTTGGCTTGTCTTGTTTTGGTGTTTTGGGGTTATATGGAATATGGGAGTGAAAGTAGGAATGGAGTTAGTGTTTCTAATTTAGGTAGTTTCCAAAATATCGATAGCAAGATGATGGCGCAAACAGACTTACCACTTCAGAAACAGAAGGAAAAATTAAGGAGAATAATAGAAAATTACAAGGGAGAGGATTTTGCTGGTGAGGCGCTTTTGATGCTTGCAGACATAGAATTCTCTTCTGAGGAAAAATATGAAGAGGCACATAGGTCATACAAAAGTTTAAGAGTTAACTATCCACATATATTTTCATCATCGCCCCAAGCTATATACAGATTTAACTTGCTTGAAGAAGTAAGCGGAGAAAATTATAAACCTTTATATGTGTTAAATTCTTCATCAGGGAATATTAGAGATTCAGTTCAACAATTAGAGGGGATAGTGAAAAGATATCCTGGAACATTGGTAGCTCAGCTTGCTGTTCAGAAGATGTTAGAGTGTTACGCTGATGGTAAGTCCTTAACCCCAGATAAACAAATAGCATTGCTTGAATCTATAAGGTACTCTATATCGGATCCAACTGTGCTGGCTCAGGTTGATTACATACTTGGGGACTTATATTGGAAGCAAAAGTCTGATTTGCGAAGTGCAGAGAAATTTTTTGAGTCTGTTTATTACTCAGGTCCCCCCTCCCTAAAACCAATGGCTCATGATGCTCTTGTCCAGTTAGTTTCTTATTCTGAATGAGTTACGATTTGCTTATTGAGTCAAATGTAGGAAATTTTGAGTCTATTAATTTCAATGAGTTAATATTAATCCCGTATATTACTTGTGGGGAGTTATTTAGAAATGATAGAACCAAAGAATTTTGAGAAGTTTCTGGTTAAAGAGGGGGTAATCTCTGAGGAGATATCGCAGAGAATAAAAGAGGAGGCGGTGGAGAAGAAAATGAGTGTTATTGATCTGGTAACCCAGAAGGGAATTGCATCGGAAGAAGCGGTATATAGAAGCCTTGCTAAGTATTGCGGGTTGAAATTTATAGTACTTTCAAAGATTCAAGTTTCGAAAGAGTTACTTCAAGAGATTCCTGCGAGATTCGTTACCCACTACGAATTTGTTCCAATCCAAATTCAAAATGGGAAGTTGGTTGTAGCAGTTGCAGATCCGCTTAATTCAAGTTTATTAGACGACATAAGGTTAGTATTAAAACGGAATATAGAACCTGTAGTTACTACACCTAAGGAGATACAGAAAGCTATTAAAGAGTATTATGGTGTTGGAGCAGATACAGTAGAAAGGATAATTGTAAGTGAAGAAGAAAGCAGAGAAGAAATCAACTTAGAAAGTTTACAAGTTAGTGCAGATCTCGGTGACGAGACTATTGATGCGTCAATAATTAAGTTTGTGAATGAACTGATATCTGAAGCGATTCGTGCGGAAGCTACTGATATACACATAGAGCCTTTTGAAGATTTTTTGAGGGTAAGATTCAGAATAGACGGTATTTTGCATTCTATTCCTATTCCCCCTTCTATAAAGAATTTTCATTCTTCTATAGTTTCCCGTATTAAGATTATGGCTAACCTGAATATTGCGGAGAGAAGATTACCTCAAGATGGTAAAATACTTGCTACTCTGGGAGATGGGAAATATGATTTGAGAGTATCTATACTTCCTACCCCTTACGGTGAAACTATTAATATAAGAATACTTTCTCGTTCATCCACACTATTAACTCTGGATAAGTTAGGTTTTACAGAGAGTGATATTAAGTTATTCAACTCTTTTATAAGTAAGCCTTATGGAATAATATTGGTTACTGGGCCAACAGGTAGCGGAAAAACGACTACGCTTTATGCAGCCCTTGATAAATTGAATAAGATTGATAGAAAGATAGTAACGATTGAAGATCCGATAGAATATCAAATGCCTGGCGTTACTCAGATGCAAGTTCATCCTAAGATAGGGTTTGATTTTGCAACAGGATTGCGTTCTATGCTAAGGCATGATCCTGACATAATGTTAGTTGGAGAAATAAGAGATTACGAAACAGCAGAAATGGCTATAAGGTCAAGTTTGACTGGTCACTTAGTTTTAAGCACTTTGCATACTAACGATGCTCCCGGAGCGGTTACCCGACTAATCGATATGGGAATAGAACCCTTTCTAATCGCCAGTACAATGATTGCTTCTATGGCTCAGAGGTTAGTTAGGAGGATATGTACTGAGTGTAAGATAGAGGACTCTCCTGATCCGTATTTGTTAGAGTCTGAGTTTGGAGTAGATAGAAAGAAAATTCAGGAATTGAGGTTTTATAAGGGGAAGGGTTGTGATAGGTGTAGATATACGGGATATAAAGGGAGAATGGCTATCTGTGAAATTATGCCTTTCTCTCCTTTGATAAAGGAGTTAACTGTTCAGAGATCTCCCTCAACCGTTATCAAGAAGCAAGCCATAGCGGAGGGAATGAGGACTCTACGAGCCTCGGGCTGGCAAAGAATTTGTGAAGGGCTCACTACGGTTGAAGAGGTATTAAGAGTTACTGCAGATGCTGAAGTGATGTAATGATATGGCTGTATTTGAGTATGAGGTTAAAAAAAGCTCTGGGGAATTGCTAAAAGGGAAGATAGAGGCGGAATCCCGAAAAGCGGCGGTATCGAGACTAAGAGAGCTTGGGTATTTTCCTATAAAGGTGGAAGAAATAAGTCCAATCTTAGAGGGGATTAGTGATGGTGCAGGAAAAAGAAAAACCTTTTTCTGGAATAGAGTTAGGTTAAAAGATAGAAACATATTTTTGAGACAATTGGCAAATCTTTTTGAATCAGGTATGGTTCTATCAAGAGCGCTGAGGACTATAATGGAGCAAACGCCTAATCCTGCAATGATTAAAATTGTAGAAAGAGTGTATGAAGATGTTCAAAAAGGGAGTCCCCTTGCGGATGCTTTAGAAAAGCATCCCAAAGTATTTCCTGCGATGTACTGTAGTATGGTGAGAGCAGGTGAAACAGGTGGAATGTTGGACGAGGTATTGTGGAGAATAGTTTCTTTTAGTGAGCAAGAAGAAGAACTAAGAGGTAAAATAATTTCTGCTTTGGTATATCCTATATTCTTATTGGCAGTTGGAAGCATTGCTATTTTTATTTTAGTTTCGTTCGTATTCCCCAAGTTTGTGGCTGTGTTTGAGGATTTTAATGCCAAGTTGCCTTTACCAACGGTGGTGGTTATGGCGTTCTGTACCTTTATGGGCAACTGGTGGTGGCTTGTATTGTTAATATTTGTAATATTAGGGTTTTCAATATATAGGTTTCTTCAGACTACTGATGGAAAGAAGTTAATGGATACTATACTATTGAGGATCCCTGTGGTAGGAGATTTAGCTCAGAAATATGAGATAGCAAAGTTTGCGAGAACTTTTGGAACTTTGATGGATAATGGCGTGCCAGTATTGACTGCATTAAGAATTACTGGAGAAACATTGACTAATACTGTTTTAAGAGAAGAAGTATTGAAAATACATGATTCCGTTAAAGAGGGCGATAGTATTAGTGATAGTATGAAAAGGTGTGTTCATTTCCCTCCTATTGTGGTTAGCATGTTTGCTGTAGGTGAGGAGGGCGGTAGAATAGGTGTTATTGCAAAGAGAGTAGCAGATGCATACGATGTTGAGGTTGACCGAGCAGTTAAAACATTGGTTACCCTGTTTGAACCCATTTTAATAATAATCATGGGTGTAATAATTGGATTTTTAGTAATAGCTATGCTTTTGCCTATGCTTACATTAAGCTCTGCTATCGGAGCATGAAATTCAACACACTATTGAGAAGAGGAGAGAGACAGTTATGTTCTCATATTTGACAATATTTTTTATGTTAAATTCTTTCTTATTTTCATTATCCGAATATCAATACTCCCCTATCAGAGTCTACGATTTGAGATGCAATGCACTGAAAGAACCTTTGGGTGTAGATACTCCCCACCCCTTCCTAACCTGGAAGTTAGATAATCCCACTCAAGAAAGAGGTGTTTATCAAACAGCATATCAAATAGTAGTGAGCTCCTCTGGGGAGAAGGTTGAAAGTTTAGAAGGTGATTTGTGGGATTCAGGGAAGATGGAAGATAAGAGGTATCAAGTAGTCTATATTGGCAAACCTTTGAAAAAGGGGCAAAGAGTATGGTGGAGAGTTAGAATCTGGGATGATAAAGGAAGGGTCTCGGATTTTAGTGAGCCTTCGTGGTGGGAAATGGGGCTGATCAATGAAGATAACTGGGAAGGAAAATGGATTGAGCCGAGCGAGAATATTTATCCAAGAAAATTAGATGAAAATGAGTTGTTCCACTTTAACCCCGCCATCTTCTTCAGGAAAAATTTTGTAGTGGATAAGAAAGTAAAAAAAGCAAGGTTATACATATCGGGGCTTGGATACTACATCCCTTATATTAATGGGATGAGGGTAGGAGATAACGAGCTTGATCCTGGATGGACTGCTTATGAAAAAAGGATTTTTTATTCAGTATTTGACATAACTAATATGATAAGGGAAGGAGAGAATGTTGTAGGAGCCTTAGTTGGTTCTGGGTGGTATAATCCGTTGCCCTTAAAAATGTGGCGGAGAATAAATCTTAGAGAGCACCTACCCGTAGGAATTCCAAAGTTAAGAGCCCAAATAGAGCTGAAATTTGAGGACGAAACTGGCTTAGTAATTCCTACCGATGGTAGATGGAAGTGCCAACTCTCCCCTATTGTCAAGAACAATGTGTATTTGGGAGAGGAATACGATGAGAAGTTGGAGCAAGAGGGATGGAGCTCAGTAGGGTTTGATGACTCTCATTGGTACAGTGCGCAGGTGAGTGATAAACCAGGCC
>JAOAHN010000023.1 GCA_026415215.1 Candidatus Hydrogenedentota bacterium | reverse complement strand
AATGAGGATGGTACTATTGATACGAGTGGTGGGTATATTAAAAAGCAGTGGGTAACTACAGGGGCAGATCCTTGGTATAGTTACATAGTGGCGGTTAGGGTGAGCTACAAGTGGAATTACAGGAATACTATGGGTGTAACTCTTTTGACCGCACGGATGCAACCCTACACGGGACCTTATATGTCTGATATATTGGCCGAGCTTGCCCAGAGTCAAGATAAGCGTTTCCCTTACTGGCGTTATGGAGTAGGTGCATTTCCAGTTCAGAGTGGAGGAGGGCCAGTTGATTCATATAGTCCTAATTTTTATCAAGGAGACACAATGTCGCAGGGAACTCTGTACTCTGCACATTTCAATGTATATGATTTAACTGGTGACACTGTTTTTGGATACAGACCAGGGCTGGAAAGGAACCTTTCTTCATGGCCATTTTTTATGTATACCCCCGTTCCGGAGCATTCAAGGCCGAGGTGGGACCTGGGAAATACTGTGATTGAGGCGGTAACGGGTGAAATAATGGATTTGAGACATATTTGGCCTGTGGATGCATGGGTGCCTGTAATTGGTTTAAATGCTCATGGAGATCCAAGTGCTCAGCCTAGTGAGATAAATATTATCTTAACTGATATAGGAGGAGATCCCTTTGGTCCTCCTGGTAACGGCGGTTTCAATCCTAATGTGGCTCTTGAGGTAGTTACTACAAAGTCTCAAGGCTCAGTCGATGTTGCTGTTCAGAGTGATTATTCGTTCAATGGAGTATGGTTATATCATGATACTAATAATAATGGTATGTTTGATGCACCTCAACCACTTGATTCATCTGGAAGTAGCTATGGTGTGACTTTTCAAGGCCGCGATTATCCTATGTATCCTTCATTTTATGACCAAGGGGGGCAAGTGAACTACACCATACCTTGGGAATACGAACCGTTTCCACCAGGAGGGGGAGATCCTTGGTGGAAGATCAGGATAAAATTCAGGGGGGGAAGAAGGAGAAATGCGGGGGAGACTCCCACCGGTTATTTAGAACCAGTAGCGGATTATTATCCAGAAGGAACTGCTACTACAACCTTTGGAAGGGAGATGCCCGATTACTTCATAGTTCTGAGAACTAATAGTGGTAGGAAAGATTTATCTGGGAGAACTACTGGTCCTGGAGCAATTTTCGGAGGTGATTTTCGAGCGTTTATTGAGCCGAGACGGTGGAATCCCAGAGATGGTGGTCACTGGGATGGAGGAATATGGTTTTCTAATATGAATGTAGATAGAAATAAGAAGTATGTTCAGGATACCGAGTGGATAGACCCCCAATACCCGCCAGGATCTACTTCTGACCTGACTCGAAGGATAAACCGGCCTTGGTGGCATGAGAGAGAACATACTCAAGATAATGTAAAACCTCAGCGAATAGGATTGGAAATACACGATTTAGTACTTACCTACAGCACTGATAATACATTTGGGAGGGAATCTTATATTCATCCGTCTCAGCCGGTACCTATTTCAAGGCACATAGTTAATATTGTAAACTATGCATTTTATGATTTGGGAGGAATAAGGGGGGTGACTAATCTAAGTTTATGGAGCGATCCTCCTATTTCGTTAGGGTTAGGATTAGATGTTTTTGGTATATTTAATCAGAGATTTCTGTTAGGATTAGCTCCCCCAATTGACCTTATCTTAGATCCTAATCAAAATTCTCTATTTAATTACCCAGAAAGACACTTATTTAACCCTGGTTTTTTCCCCGACGCATCTGAGCTAGTTTTTTGGACAGGGGGTAATATACCTAACCTTGACGAGTTGACTTCATTCCAGTTTGCATTTGAGACGGTGCCCTTTGAACCTACATTCGATGATCCTCTTCTCATTAGGTCGTTGGTGCCGAGGAGCACTGCTTATCCTAAACCCTTTATTCAGCCCACTCTGCCTGACTATGCAACCTGGCCGATAAGGCTTAATCTTATTAATTTTGGTTCAAAATGTATAGTTTACGCAGATGAGGCAAGTTTGGCAGACAATGTTGAGTATTATCATTTTGATCCTAATGAGGATCCAAATATTATAGAGACATGGCAAGAAGCTTGGAACACATACAAAAATGATGTTTATTATGCAGAGCTTTTAGATGGTAATTTTGGAGGAATTGACCTCTCAGGATGGTGGTTTATAGATAATAATGGAGGGAGATTTTACATAAGAAGAAATAATGGTAATGTGCTTGAGTTAGAAAATGGGCACTCCGCCTATGTGGCTCCGTATCTTATAAGTGGTGGTGTTTTACAAGTTTCTCAGTATCCATACGGGATAAGAGGTGGAAGAAATAATGCGGTTGAAAGAGGACCATGGTTAGTTACCCAAAATGCGATGGTGCGAAATAGATATCCCCAAATGGCAGATTGGCCTTCAGGGTGGGGAGTAAATACAGCAGTAGCAGGTCCTAATGGAGAGTCGAGATCAGCGAGGATTCTGAGGCAGAAAGTGGAGTACAAATCCCGACCAGTTGCTATGTTGGGGTTAAATCTTTCTGGAGCAGATGACCCTGTTGTAAATAAGACAGGACCAGTAACCTTGAATAGTGTTACAATAGCTTTTTGGGGTCCTGAATTTGAACCTTCTGATTTGGCTCCGTTGGATAGTACAGGAGGAACATTACCATCTTCAGGGGTTTTGTTGTATGAAGATACAAATAATGACGGAGTTTTCACTGGACCAATCTTTTTTGATACTGTACCTCTCCCTGTTTTCATAGACAGGATAGTTCCTGTAGTTCCAGGTTCTTTAGAGTGGGGTACTAATCCAGAGGCGGTAGACCTTGATGGCGATAATATACCTGATGATTTAAGTGGAGATGGGATAGTTACAGATGGGAATTTAGATCTATCTAATCCGGATAGGCCTACATTGTCAGCAGACCAAAGAAGGAGATGGGATGGGCTAAAAGATCTTGCGTGGGTTCTGAAGTTGATTCCAGCAACTCCGTGGGTAGTTCCTCAGTCTGATGTTAGAAGTGGAGGTCCTCTACCTCCCTCTGCTAAAAGTTATGATAAAGAGTCATCTTCTGATAGTAAGATGCCATTGCCTGAGGAGTTATTAAAAGATTATAAGTCTTTGGAAAAATCTGCCATCTCAGCGGTGGAATCTCTATTAATAGATGTGAATGTTCCTGAAGGGTTTCAAGATGGGGTTGGATACTATGTACCAGTTGCGAAGGAGTACCAGAAGGCATTGGTTTCTGGAGGGCATAGGGGGGATGATTTGTTTGTGGTAGTAAGGACTTCTGATACTGTGAGTGCTTTTGAAGAATTTAGGTGCTTTGTTCCAGCAAGATTACCAGATAGAGCGCCTACAACTGCTCAATTTGCGGGTGTAGTATTATCCCACGGTGGTTTGACATCAAGGGGTTCTGCTTGGAAAACAAATCCCGAAGAAGGAGGGCTTCAAGACTTCTATGGCCATGATATGTTACAGGTAAGTGTTCCAGCGAGGATAGTTGATTTAACTGATGCTCTTCTGCCTCCTCCTACGAGTGGGATTAAGCTTCCGGTAATTGTTCCAGGAGGTCAACCTATAGCGATTTTGGGAATCGATGCTTCTACAAACAGGGTTGCCAATTTAATAGCCTACGGTAATGGTACTGGAGCTACCTCAAGTGATAGAGCATTTACTCCGGAGGCAAAAGATATTCTCATTCCGAGTACAAGTAACTTAGATTATTATGTTAATGGGAGATGGAGTAATAAGGTAATTGGACTGTGGTTGGTAGCATATGGGAATGTGCAGAGGGAGGTTGATAAGAGGGTAGAAGCATTTGAGATAACCGGAACAAATGGCAGAACTTTGAATCTGAGAGCAGGTACACCGAAAAGTGGAAGTCCGTGGTATATAGTTAAAGACCCGACATTTTTGGAACAGGTTATTGTTGAATTTTACAATTCAAATACTCAAAATGTTAGGAGTTTTGATCCTTATAATGATTTACTACCTCTTAATGAAGAAGATCCTGCTAACGGCAAGGTAAGTGGAGTTTCAATATGGCGTGATAATGATTGGGATTCGAGGAATACTAACGGTGTATTTGACCCACCAATTATTAAAGAGGATGGAAGTATTGAATATATTGACTTGCCTTTAAGATTGGATGCGGTTCCTGTATGGTATTCTCGCCCGGGGGATCCGAGGTATCAGGTTCGATTAGTCTTCTCATCTCCTGGCACTGATAATAGTATAGGAAGAGACGCAACTCAGGGAGGAACACCTTATATTTCTCAACCAAGAAATAGACAACCTATACCAGTTTGTTTTGGTGATTGTCCCAGTGAGAATGCTTATGGGCCAGACTTTTTTATAGTAATAAGGACCTCTCAGAGTATAAGTCCTGGAGATGCTTTCCAAGCGGCCATCGTTTCTTTTGGACCAGATACTCCGACAGAACCTGACCCTGATAACTTTGTTAGGATTTATCCGGCGACTGGAGATTTAATAGATGGATTATTCTCTTTGTATACAGAGTTCCCGTGGGGAAATCGTGGTTTGGGTTTCATTACATTTTTCAAAGATTCTCAAGTGTATAGGTATTGGGCATACGATGATAGGTTAAGAAAATGGACTGCACGCGCTGAACCAGATATGAGTCAAGAAAAAGAGGATAGGTTAGGCCTAAAGTGGATAAGAAGTAATCCCGTAACTTCAGGCAGAACTAAAACAATAGTGGCATTGCAAGTACCAACTGTTGATTTTGTGAGCGACAAGCAAAGACAAGTTCCTGGGGGCCAGGTAAAGTTTACACTTATACCTGGGCAAGGTATTTCAGTTAGTAGAGTTTCTTGGAACTTTGGAGATGGTTCTACTTCAAGTGACCGGAATCCTACTCATGTTTATACTGGACCTGGGAAGTACACAGTTAGTGTAGAAATTACTGATGTAAACGGGTTAAAAGCTTCGAAAATAAAGAGAGATTATATAGAGATATTGAGTGCCCCGTTTGTGAGTTTCACTGCTAATCCTACTTCAGGGTATATGACACCCGATAACTTGGGAGAGGAAGCGCCAGGGTTGGATGTTCAATTTACTGACCAATCTGTTGGTACGGATATATGGAAAGCGGTAGCATGGTCTTGGAATTTTGGAGATAATGTTCCTGCCACTGAGTCTAATTTACAGAATCCAGTTCATAGGTATACAAAGGAAGGATTCTACTCAGTGACATTAGAGGTAACATTTAGGAATGTTAACACTAATGAGACAATGAAACTATGTCATCAAGTACCTAACTTTATAACAGTTGGTCCATGCATAGGTTGTCCGTCCACAGAGGGGGAGGGAACAGGCGAGGGATCACAAGAAGGAGAAGGTCAAGAGGAAGCAAGTGCTACATTTACTGCTCAAATTGCTATAAAGGATAAAGAGGGATTACTACCTTTAACTGATTGGGTTCCATTATTCAATTTCGTAATGGGATACGATTCTGAAGACCCTGCCCCTCGTGTTTTGAAAACTCTAATCTACCGGATCAGGGCAGATAGACGATCAGCTGAGTCTCTGGGTTATGGGAATCAGAGTGGCCCAGCTATAACTGATTTGTTAGAGTTCGGATTATTCAAAGAAAATTATTCGAGAGTAGATGAAGAAAATAACTATCAGTTAGATAGCGGCGATACGTTGTTATTTAAGTGGAACTCCGATGGCTTGCCTCTTGGACAGGTATTGTCTAATAACCCCTTCTCGCCTGAAGGAATTACCTATAGGCTTAATTTTATAGGGAATGGAACACCTGCTCAACCTCAATTTCCCGTTTTTGCAGGCCCCTCAAGAGATAATGATTTTGAGGGAAATTCGTATGTAGTGGCAGTTAGAACCTCTGCGACTTGGAGGAGCCAATTAACACTTGCTTGTGATGTTCTTGGTGCTGAGATGGTGAAACTCAATGGGGTATTCCCGAGGAACGCAGATGGGGATCCAGTTGACGAGTATGATCCTAATTTTTATGACAAAGAGGAACCAGGTAAGCTAATCTCTGATGTAGGGTATTCTTCGAGTTTTACTGTGTGGGATCTGAATGGAATAATTTCTCCAGAGGATTGGAATAATGTAGGGTTTGATGCTTGGAATTATCCTACTATGTTGTATACACCGTTAGCGGAGCATACAAGACCTAATTGGGCGAGATTCGACCAGTTGCTTTATATGTATGCAGGTGAGCTTCTTTCTTTCCGTAGATTGGTGAATTTGGATACCTGGAGACCTGTAATAGGCATAAATGTCCACTCTACTAAATCTGTGCATGCTGATACATACGACCCACTTATAAGTGGAAGTAGAGTTATCGCTCCTAAACAGAAAAGACCCCAGCTAAGAGAAATAAGTTTGGTGGTTACCGATATAGGTGCAGATCCTTATGGCCCACCTGGAAATGGTGGATTTGATCCAAGAGAGGCTCTTGATAAAGTGTCCACTCAGATCAATGGGTACTTAATAGGGTCCGATCGGATAGTTTTACAAGACATAGTATTTAACGGCATTTGGGTTTGGGATGATACAAATAACAATGGGAAATTTGATCCGCCTACTCCTCTTGCTAATGGCAGGGGTGTGCAATTAAATGGGGATTATCCACTGTTACCAGAGACTATATTGGGAGTAAACTTCTCGGAAGGTTTTGTGTTGCCTACAGGACAAATCATAAACTGGGAGTATATCCCATTTCCGCCTGGAGGGGGAGACCCGTGGTGGAAGATAACACTTAGGTTTTTTGGTGGTAGAAGGAGGTTACCTAATCTCAATAATGAAGATGATGTTGAAGGTTTTGTGGAGCCGATACCGGATAATTTTGTAAATGAGCCGACTGGTAGTGAATATTCCATGGATTACTTTGTTGTAATTAGAACTGATAGTGGCTTCAAGGATGTTTCTCAGACTGTAGCTGACGGTGTAGGTGTTATGATGGGAGCTGATTTTAGGGTTTTTGTGGAACCGAGAAGAGTAGATGTAAATGGTAAAACTACGGGTGGAATTTATGTAGATTCGCAAATACCCCCTCTTGGTGGAACTTATGAAGGAGGGCCACCTTGGCAGTCTGATATAAGATGGGGTTCAGAAGAGCCTTGGTGGCCACAAAGAACGGTTAACGAGAAGTCTACCAAACCTATGAAGGTTGGAGTAGATGTGCATGATTTAGTTCTTGTTTATACATCAGATTCGCCTTACAAGTGGGAATCTGATATTTTCTTCGGTGGTGGTTCAGTAAACCTTGCTAATTGCTTGGGATATGCTAATGGAATAGTAGACTATCCAAAAGATTTTGATAAATGGATGGATCCTGAGGGTAAGACAAGAAGCAAATTCCTTAATAGACATTCGGTAGGTGTAACAAGATGGAGAGAATTTGGAGCTTTTGTTTATTCTTTTACAGATACTGCGCAGGTAACCGCAGCGTATGATTACACACACTCGAGGGGGCAATATGCATACGAAACTGTTCCTTTTGACCACTTATCTATTTTAGGCCCGGACACTCGTTCTTCGGCATATCCTAACCCGTTAGATCAACCTACACTTCCGGATTATACTACTTGGTCTAAGAGCCTTGCTCCCAATGAGTATCCGAGGGCGAGTCAATGGGCTCCTGAATTTAATAGAGCTAGATTACTTACGCAGAAGACGGATATAAATTCTGAGCATACAGCTGTTCTTGGTATAAATTTAGTAGGATCGAACGACCCCGTTGTTAATTCTGAATCTCAAGAGCCACCTTCGGTAGCGAAGATAGTAGTTGCATTTTGGGGACCAGATTTTACTCCAGAGATATTTAAACCTTTGGATCCGAATGGGAGTAGATATGATTCTGGGATTTTGTTATGGGAAGATGCAGATAAAAATGCTATATTCTTTGAGCCAAGGTTATTGTCTACTTATTGGGATTTGCCTCTTTCGAGTTTTGGTGATAAGATTGTGCCATTGAGTGGATTGAGTTGGGGAAGTGCTCCAGAGCCGATAGATATTGATGGAGATGGTTTACCAGATGATATGGATGGGAATGGAGTGATAGACCAGCGGGACTATGCCTGGGTTGTAGTCTTATATCCTAAGCAGAGATGGAGTTTACCTACAGATGATTTCTTGCCCTTAATGATAGGAATAGGAGAGTTTCCGGTAGAATGTGGAAACATTGATTTTTCTAATGTGTTGTTTGATAAATCGTTGGGAGATCGGGAGAAGAAAGGTGACAATGAGCAAAAATCCGAAAATAGTATAGATTCCCTTTCAAAGCAGGTTGCTCCTGATGAGAAAGGTGGTAATAACCCGGGTGATGACTTGTTCATAACTGTAAGTTTGAGTGAGAAAGCGAAGAGATTCCAATCTTTCCGTGCTGTGATACCTGCCACTTTGCCTGGGCGTCCTGATCCTGAAAGGAAGGCAGGGATTCAATTCTATCCTCAGATCAACACTAGTTCCACAGCTTATTTAAAATCTAGTCCTGAAGAAGACCCAGTTCAGGATTTCTATGGACATGATATGTTAGAAGTTAATGTACCTGTTCAAATTTATGATTTTACTAATCAGCAACAATCAATAATTCCTGGTGGACCTCCTGTTGCAGTTATGGGATTTGATATCTCTACTAATAGGTCGGAAGATAGTGTATATTCTGGTTCTTCTGGTACCGGATCTGAGAAGACATTTACGATCTCTGAAGTATCGCTCCCACCTAATGCGCTTGTGGGGGATTATTTAATAGATTCTGCTTATGAGGCTTATGAAATTGTAGGAAACAATACCAATCAGTTATTCTTGCTGAGTGGTACTCCGAGGAGTGGTCCATGGAGGATCGAGAGGAATCCTACCTTCCTCGAAGAAGTTATGATAGAGATATATAATGAAGGAACTACTCTCGACTTTAATCCATTGAATGATTTCCTTCCTCTCAATATAGATCCTGAAATAAGTGGTGTAGCACTGTATAGAGATAATGACTTCGATCCAAGAAATAGGAATGGTGTATTTGACCCTGGTATTGATATTCCAATTCAATTAGATGTTCCTCCGCTATATGTAGGAGTGACTGGTGAGGCTACGAAAGTTAAGTTTGTCTTCTCTATGCCCGGAACAGATGATGTTCCTTATCCAAAAGTGCAACAGCCGAGGCATATTCAATGGGTACCCACCTCGTTTGGGGACTCTGTTTCTTCGTCTTTCTATGGGCCTGACTTCTTTGTAGTGGTGCGGGCATCTGATAAGATGAAGGCAGGTACTAATTTTAGAATAGGGATAGTTAATTGGGGACCTAATACACCGACCGAACCCGATCCTGATACTTGGGCAAGACTCTCTGGTGAGCAGAGAAATGATTTTATGAAGTTCCGTGAGTTTCCTTGGTCTATGCGAGGGTTGGGATTTATAACTTATTTTAAGGAGCCTCCAGTCAGATACTATATGGATGGCAAGAGGGCGGGAGCGAAAGTTGATAATTCAGGAGTAAAGTGGCTCCGTTCACATTGTACGAAGAAGAGACGAACGGGAGTGTTAACTGCTATAAGTAGACCTGTCTCGCCGACTACCTTAGTAATTGAAAGAACTTCTATATCAGAATTACCTGCTCAAACATTACCAGGGCAAGAAGTAAACTTTGTAATATATGGCAAAAATTTTGGGCGGAATCCGATAGTAAAAGTTTCAGGGTATCAGGTGCGAGTAATTCAAGCTGAAGATACCGCCATATCAGTTGCGGTATCTACCATGCCCGGTGTAACACCTACTGAGCCAATTGTATTGCTGGTCAGAAATCCTGCAACTGGAGAGGAGGCTACTCGAACTGATTTGTTAAGGTTGAGTTCTAAACCTCTTGGAAAGGTACCGTTTATAGAAGCGGTTATTCCTAACAAGGCATCAAGTAAAGAATTTCCTGTTACTGTGAAGGGGAATAACTTTTCTCCCATAGATAAGATTCAAGTGATATTTGGCGAAACTATTATGCCTGTTCTTGCAGTTTCATCTGATGGTACATCCATATCAGTAGGATTCCCATTAGGTGGAATCTCAAGAGTAGGTGTCTTAGATGTTACAGTGAAGAATATTGATCAGGGTACTCAATATACCCTTGTTAGTGGATTTGAATATGTGAACGATCCTCAAAGGCCAAGTAAGAAGCTACTTTTTGGATGTGGTGTAGGCAGTGACAATAGTGACAATAGAGGAAAAATAGGTAATATAGGGGAGTTAGTGATATTGCTTCTCTTAATAAGTTTTTTAACTACTTGTGGAAAAAAGACCACTTGTGAAAGTACACTCCAAAATAGGAGTTCGAACAGTGAGAAATTCTAAGAACAGGATAAAAATCTGTTTTATTCTGACATTTGTTTTAGTTATTTTTGTAGCGAGGAGTTACGCATTTTTTCCCTCAGGTGGGTTTGACCAATTCAATGTTTTAAGGTTGGCTCGCTGGCCTTTTTATGATTTAGATACTAATAATGATGGTAAAATTACTGCGGGCGAAGGAGTAGGAGTTTACATAGAGGAAGGCAAGAGAGGATTTAAACCGGAAGAAATTGAGGATATAAAATTTGCCATTGAAGTTTGGAATAGTGTGCCTACTTCATATGCCTCTGTAAGGATTAGTGGATATTATCAAGACCCTCTATCTTTGACAATTCCAGACGCTTTGCCAACAATCTCAATGTATGTAACTGAAGCTGATGTTACCGATGAGACTATAGAGGCAGATCCTGAAAGTGTAGATGTAGGGGGAGGAATTCTTGCAGTGACTATTACGCTGTTCACGGTTACGGATACACTTTATGAAGCGAATGGGCAGATATTTCCAATATCAGCAGGAACTATTGTGGATAGGGATGTAGTTGTATCTGCTACTGCGCATAGGACAGGTGTAGAGGATACTGGAATAGTAGCTAACTTAAAGGGTACTTTAGTCCATGAGCTTGGGCATTTTCTTGGTTTAGATCATACACCGCTAAATAATTTGCGAGCTGTTTATTTAACACCTACAGATGAGATTCCTGCTTATTTAGTGGAAAATGAGGTAGTTTGGATGACTCTTCCAAATGGTGTAGCGAAATATGTTGGTGCTACACCTACTATGTTTCCGATATATTTCGAGGTAGAACTTCCAAATGGCACAAGGGAAGATGGGTGTAAGGACTTGGCTCCGGATGATATTTCAGGTATTTCTTGGCTATATCCAAGAGGGGCGCAAGAAAACTTTTTCGATATCCGCCATGAGGCAAGGAGTAGAACAAGAAGGGGTTCAGGCATACCGTCGATACCTTTGCCTGGTGGACATGTAGTAGCATGGGCAGATGTGGACAACTATGGATATACCACAAGAGTACCCTTGTTTAGCACTATGGTTGGTTTGTACGAGCCGTTGATAAACAAACAACTCCAAGGGAAATTTAACTTGATTGGTTTGTGGAAGACGATGGAAGTTCCAGGAAAACAAGCTGAGGTGTTTACACCTACCTATACAATCACTTTATCTCCTATGAATGGTACTGGCTTGGAAAGACAAGCACCACCTGGAATGCCTCCTTCTTTTGTCGATAGTATTCAGGGACCCAATAGCTACTCTGTTTCCACTCGTGCAGAGTCTGATTATCAAGTATCATTTATGTCGGAGGTTTTCCATGAAGTTGAAAATATCATAGATGTCTCCAAGAAAGATGCGGGTACACCTTTAGTGTGGAGTTTTGTAAAAAATACTGTTGTAAGTGCAGTATCAGATAAAACACTTCCCCAGATGAGGCCTTATCTTAAACCTATGTTTGGGGATCCCAATGATGTTTGTCCTCTTAATGTAATAGAGGTCGGTACTGGAACAGGCGAAGGTGGGACTACTACCCCCACTACTCCTACAGAAGGAAGTATCTCAATAGCTCAAGATATAAGAAGGTTTAGAGATACATTCCTGATGAATTCAAATTTAGGGTTGGTATTAGTGGATATTTACTATGCAGTTGCACCTTTAATAGCTAAAGCGATGTTGAAAGATGAGTTAGTTATGAGGTTGGTGACGAGTTTAGTGAGAACAACACTTAGTTCCAAGATGCTGGTATATATAGGTGTATTTCTTCTCGCAGTGATAAGCTTTTTGATAGTGATAAATCGTTCTGCTCTGAAGATGATAAGGAGGGAGTATAAAATGTTAGGGAAAGATACGGGTAAGAAAATATCTATAATATTCCTCTTTATAAGTTTAGGTATATTACCATCTGCAAGTGCTCGGATAGCTTATCTTACTACGGAACAGTTAGTGGAAGCTTCAGATGCAGTTGTGAGCGGAGAAATAGTTGCTACGAATTCGTATATGGCGAAGAATATGAAGATATACACAGAGGTTGAAATTTTGATTAAGGAAACAGTCAAAGGAGATTTAAATGAGGGTAGTTCACTCGTATTTACCATTCTGGGAGGAGAGAAGGATGGTTTTGTGATGGTGTGTTCGGAAATGCCTGTGTTTAAAGTAGGGGATGAGGTAATACTCTATCTAAGGTATCTTCCAAAAACTCAAAAGTGGACACTCTACGCAGGAACGAGGAGTGTAACCTCTGTTAAAACTGATGAAAGCTCAGGGAAAAAGTATGTGATGCCATATTCCGAAATCGATATGATTTATTTTAATCAAGATAAGAATACACTTAAAAAGTTAAACGGAGGATCTTCAGTAATTCCTAATCAAAAGAGCGAGATTGGAATTGAATTTGATAGTTATTTGAGATATTTGAAAGGTTTTGTGAAATAAATAGGGGTGAGTTGTTTTTTCAGGTTTGAAGTTATAGTTCTTCTTTGGGAGGAGAGATATAATAAAGAGATATGATAAAAGAAGAATTTAAGAATTAGAATTTAATCAAATACTGTTTGAAGTTCGCTTTGCGAAGTTAATTAAGTTTTTATTAAACTTAATTTTGGAACTTTAAATAGTCAACTGACGGTTTCTGTGAATTCGTTTATCTCTTGACTTTTGCAAATATCTCGAGTTTGTAGTGAAAGGGATTGATGCTCAGAATCTTAGAGGTAAAAAGAGTATTTGGCCTAATTCAGCTTATTTTGGTCGTAGTTAACATTATATTTTTTATCTCTTTTATGCTATTTATATATTCCTATGACCCTAATAGCTCGTTTTCAGGTTCAGGTGGGACGGAATCATCTTCAAGTACGACTAACGAGAACATATCTGATTTACCAAAGTTAGATGTTGAGTTAGTTTCCCAACAATTAATAAATCACAAACTATTTGGAAGTGCGGGGAGTTATGATGAGGAAGAGATTGCAAAGCCTAAAGAAGAATCCCCACCTCCAGTTTCAGAAGATGTGGTAGAAGAGACTCAATTAAATTTGAAGCTTATAGGTACTGTGGCCTTATCTCCCAAGGACAAGTTTTCATCTGCTTGCATAGAGAATCAGGACAAAAGGATTACCGCTTTTTTTGCGGTGGGACAGGAGGTTATGGAGAATGTTGTGTTGGAAGAAGTTTATCCTAAGGAGGTAATTCTTTTGAACAAACGATTGAATCCACCTCGCAAAGAAAGGCTGAAGATAGAGGACAAAGCAGAGAGTTTGGTTAGTAAACCTGTAAATTTCCCTTCGGATCGAGTGAGAGTGGGTAGAGTAGAGGAGGATTCCTCCCAAAATAATGTTAGAGAGGTGGAGGTAAATAGGGATGAAATAGAGAAGGAGTTTGTAGCAAGTTATGCGGATTTGGTTACGAGAATTAGACCGGAGATGTATAGAGATGAGTCAGGAAAAATAAGGGGTGTTACCGCAAAAAACATAGAGGAAATTCCTTTGGCTAAAAAGTTGGGTTTTAAGAACGGTGATGTACTTGTAGCGGTGAACGATGAAAATATAGATAGTGAAGATAAGATTATTGATATTATTAGAAAACATAGTGATCCTACATTGCCTGCCATAAAGATTACAATTTTAAGAGATGGTAAACAGATGGATGTAATTTACAAGATACGATAATTAAAAAGTAAGGTTCTTTACAGAGGAGAGTATAAATTGAGGAAAATATCGAAGCGAGTTGAGTGGGAAAGATTTATTGCGACTTTAAATGTTTTTTTATTTTTTTATGCTTTGATAATTTTTGGTGGTTATACTCAAGACCAGTTGGGGGGGGAGAATATTCCAGTGGTACAAGAGGCTCCGTCTGTGCCGGAAGGTATTTCACCTCCTCCTCAATCCCCAGTAGAGAGTACCCCTCCTCCTGAGGCACCGCCTAATGTGGATGTTCCTCCTCCACCTTCTCCAGAGTCTGTTCCAAAGCCTATTCCTTCTTTCCCAACTGTAAGAAGAGACAGACAATCTCCTCCCACTCCTCCACTTCCAAGGAGAGCGTCTAATGCGCCTACAGTTCCAAGTGGAGGTTCGGAAAAATCTCAAGTAGGTTTAGCTACAGATCAGAGTATTCCCAAGACAGGAGAAACTCCATCAGAACCAATATCGTTCGATTTTCATGATGCTCCCCTTTATGATGTGATAGCAGCGATTGCAAGGTTAACTGGGAGGAATTTTGATGTAGACCCCAACATAGGTGCTACTACAGTGACCGTGATAACTCATGATAAGATTCCACCTGAGATGGCTTATCAGGTGTTGGAATCTATTCTTTCCTCCCGTGGCTTCTCAATGGTAGAAACTCTCGGAGGGAAGTTAATTAAGATAATTGCAACTCCTGATGCTGTTCAGTCTGAAAAGACACCGCTTATCAAGGGAACAGAGAAACTTCCAGAGGGATATGATAAATTTGCCACTCACATAGTTACCCTTAAATATGCGGATGCTTCTGAGGTTTCCTCGGCGCTTCAGGTATTAGGTTCCAAGTCATGTCGTATTTCTGCCTACGCTCCTACTAATACTCTTATAATTACTGATACAGCGGATGGTTTGAGGAGGATTTTTACTTTTCTGGGAGAGATAGATGTTCCCGGAAACGAAACAGAAACAGAGATATTCATGCTTGAATATACCAGAGCAGAGGCTCTTGCTCAGCAGTTAGAGCAAGTCTTATCAGAGACAAGAACTACAGCAGTTGGCGGACGAGTTCCTACTGCTGGTCCTGTTCCCCAGCCAGTAGTTAGACCTCCTACGCGTGCTGTGCCAGGTGCTCCTGCTATGCAAATAATAGGTTCTCGTCAAGAAGTTTTGAGAATGGTACCAGATACGAGGCTTAATGCTCTGATTGTGGTTGCGACTGCGGGGATGATGGAAAAAGTCCGAGATTTGATCAAAAGGCTTGATTGTCCTACACCGTATGAGGCAAACAATTTGCATATTTATGAATTGTTAAATGCTGATGCGGAGAAGGTGGAGCAGGCACTTCAACCTCTTATTAGTGGGTCAGGGAGCATGCCCGCAAGAAGACCTACTACTACAGGTGCTCCGGGGGCACCTCAACCGGTAGGAGCAGTTGGCGGTGCTGCGAGTTCAGCTCCAGGCGAGGTGCAACCTTTTGAACAGAGGGTTCAAATTACCAGGTATGATCAGACTAATTCACTGCTTATAGTTGCATCACCTCAAGATTACAAAGTATTAGAGGCATTCATAGCGAGACTCGATGTGCCTCAAAGACAAGTTTTAGTAGATGCGGTAGTTATGGATGTAAAACTAAACAACGACTATGGGGTTAAAGTAGATGCAGCATCAATATCTGGTCATTCAGGTTTTGTCGAGTCGGGCACAGGAAACATACTAAAAATCGTTGAATCACTTAAGCCAGCAGCAGATGCGGCAAATAAGATTGTTAATCCTAGTAGACTGAACCTTATGATGGGCGCATTAGGCTTGGGATCTGGTGGAGGTCTAACTACAGGTATATATGATGATATTGTTATACCTATAAGTGCTACTCAAAGGCTAAGAATTCCTTTTGTTCCGGTTTTGCTCCAGGCAATAGAGACAGTCTCGGACTTGGAAGTTCTTTCCCAGCCGAGTTTAGTAACAGTTGATAATGAAGAAGCCTCGATAGTAGTTGGTCAGGAGGTTCCATTTATCACGAGTACTGCAAGTCCTCAGAGAACCGCTACGGGTGAAGTTATAACTGGAACTTGGGGAGGCTATACAAGAGTTGAACGAAAAGAGGTGGGTATTAAGTTAACGGTAACCCCTCAGATAAGTGAAGGTGATAATGTTCTCTTAAAAATAGAGATAGAGGTATCGGCGGTAGCTGGGGCTAATCAAAGCGTAGGAAGTGTTGATATATTAGGACCAACCACTAATAAGTCTTTGTTTAAAAACCAAGTTTTGGTAAAAGATGGCTCTACAGCTGTGCTTGCTGGATTAATAAGAGATACTGCTGATAGAACTCAAACTCAAGTTCCGGTGTTAGGAGATTTGCCTTTGTTGGGGTTTCTGTTCAGGAATAGGTCCGTTACTCGAGAGAAGAGAAACATGGTTGTATTAGTTACTCCTCACATAGTTAAGGAATCGAGTGATTTAGAAAGAATAACTCAGTACAAGGTTATGGAATATCAAGATGTGAATGTGCAAGAGTTGTTTAAGGCAGGTTTTTTCAAGAAGGTAAAAACAAAATCTTCTATGAGGAAAAACTATCGTCCTACACTTGATAGGACAGAAGCGTTAACAGGACAGGTAGAAAGAGAAGAATTTAACAAGGGAACGATATACAGAAAATGATTGATAAACTTCTTGTAGAAAAACAGATTGGTGAGATATTAATACAAAAAGGTTATGTTCATCCCGAACAAGTAGCTGAGGCTCTGGAACTTCAGAAGATCAGACCAAAGCGGTTGGGGGAAATCTTACTTGACCTTGGGTACATAGAAGAGGAACATTTACTTGAAGCATTGAGTGAGCAGTTTGGTATCCCTATAGAGTTTAATCTTTCTGAAAAAGTCGATATGAGTCTCACTACCAAAGTACCTATAAGTTTTATTCGCGAATATTTTATGGTGCCTTATAAGCGGAATGGCACTGCCTATCTTGTGGCTATAAATGATCCTATTAATTTGCTACCACTTGATGATTTGAGAATTTTATTGGAGGGGGTGGTTGAGCCAGTTCTGTGTAAAAAAGCGGATATTCAAAAGATAATAGATGCCTATTTTGATAGTCAAGCCCAGAATACAGCTGAAATGATTGATACGATTGCTCTCACTGAAGAGGACTCACCTACCACGATTCATACTTTAGATGGTCCTGAGAGTGAGAAAGACTTGCTCGATTTAGCAAATGAGGCTCCTATTATAAAGTTAATAAATCTTTTGATAACAGGTGCAGTTAAGGAGCGTGCTTCTGATATACACATTGAGCCATTCGAAAGAGATGTGAGAGTAAGATATAGGATAGATGGCGTGCTATATGAGAAGTTCACTATCCCTAAATCTCAGCAAGCGGCGGTAGTTTCTCGTATTAAGATAATGTCTAACTTGAATATTGCTGAACATAGACTACCACAAGACGGGCGGATTAAGATAAAACTGAGCGGGAAAGAGATAGATATTCGTGTCTCTGTTATTCCAACTGCTTTTGGTGAACGAGTGGTGATGCGTATATTGGAGAAAGGGAATTTCCTATTTAGTCTCGAAGACTTAGGTATGGACGAACGGGAGCATAAGTTATTTGACAGGTTGATTACAGTTTCCCATGGAATTATATTGGTGACTGGTCCTACTGGCTCGGGTAAATCTACTACTCTTTATGCAGCTTTACAGAAAGTTAACTCACCGGATAAGAACATTATTACCTTGGAGGATCCCATAGAGTATCTGATACCCGGTATTGCTCAAATTCAGGTTAGACCTAAGATTGGTCTAACATTTGCTGCGGGTTTGCGAAGTATATTGCGTCAAGATCCCGATATCATACTCGTAGGTGAAATAAGAGACTATGAGACAGCTGAAATGGCGGTTCAGGCTTCCTTGACAGGACATTTAGTTTTTGCTACACTCCACACTAATGATAGTGCAGGTGCTATAACAAGATTGACTAACATGGGTATAGAGCCGTTTCTTGTTACTTCCTCCTGTATAGCGATTCAGGCACAGAGATTGGTGAGGAAGATATGTACTAATTGTAAGGAGTCATACAAGCCTGATAGGAATCCTCTTGAGGAACTTGGCATAAAAAATCATGATCCGAGAGCAGAGACTTTATGGAAAGGGAAAGGATGCCCAAAATGTATGGATAGGGGATATTACGGTAGGACTGGTATATTTGAATTATTGGTGATGAGCCCGAGAATCCAAGAACTTGTGTTAGAGGGGGCAGATTCGAATGCGATAAAAAGAGAAGCTCACAAAGAAGGTATGAGAACACTTAGAGAGGATGGGGCTGAAAAAATGTTGAGGGGTATAACTACTTTAGAAGAGGTCCTTAGAGTTACAAGGGACGATTTGTTTGAAGATGTACTAAGTTAGTATAGGTTTGCCTGCCTTATGCCAGTATATCAATACAAAGCGCTTGAGAAAGGTAGTGGGAAAACTACAAAGGGTGTTATAGATGCAGATACACCTGCTTTAGCAAGATTGAAACTCAGAGAATTAAATTTAGTTCCAGTAGAATTGAGGGAAAGCACTGACGGTCTTGATAAAGCCGAGAGAAAAGGAGGATTTTCATTTGTTCTGAGGGGGCGTGTTTCAACCCGAGATCTGGCAATGATGACCCGTCAATTTGCAGTATTGTTAAAAGCGGGTATGCCTTTGGTCGAGGCTCTTACCGCGTTGATTAGTCAAACTTCCAATCAAAGGTTAAAGACAACTATCTTAGATTTACGGGATAAGGTTAACGCGGGTAAAAACCTTGCGGATGCTATGTCAGAACATCCGCGGGTCTTTAGTTCTTTGTATGTGAACATGGTAAGAGCGGGAGAAGCGAGTGGTGCTCTTGAACAGGTATTGAGTCGGTTAGCAGATTTGCTTGATAGACAAGCGAAGATAAAAGCACAAATTCTTTCCTCAATAGCCTACCCTGCGTTTATGACTTTTTTTGCTATAGCAGTTATTACTTTCATGATGACTGTGATAGTGCCTCGAATTACGACTATATTTAAGAAGCAACAGCAAGAGTTACCTGTAATTACTGAGTTGTTAATAGGAGTAAGTAGTTTTTTGGGGAAGTACGGTGTGTTTGTTTTGATTGGTATTTTACTTTTGATTGTGATGTGGCGTGTTTGGATAACAAGAGAAGAGGGGAGAAAAAAATGGGACAGGTGGAAATTTAGGATACCTCTTTATGGGAAATTACTCCAGAAGCTTTTGTGTGCGAGATTTGCGAGAACTTTAGGAACAATGTTACAGAGTGGGTTGACTATGCTTCCCGCATTGGATGTGGTTTATTCTATAATGGACAATAGATATATACAAATGCATTTAGATGACATAAAAGCTGGGGTAAGAAGAGGGAAAGACCTTGCTCAACCGTTAAGAGAGTCTGGAATTTTCCCACCTATGATGGTCCATATGGTAGAGTTGGGACAGAGAAGCGGTGAGTTAGAAAATATGCTTATTCAGATAGCTGATACTTATGACGAGGATGTGCGATTAACAGTTGATGCTATCGTTGGGTTGATTGAACCCGTTATAATAGTAGTAATGGGTGTGTTTGTAGGTTTTTTAGTCTTGGCTATATTGTTACCTATATTAAAGATGAGTACTCAAGTTGGAGGATAAAGAAATGTCAAGTATACAGGCTCGGGAAAAAACATTACGAAAGAAAGTAGGCTTTACATTAGTAGAGCTGATGGTGGTAATTGCTATTTTAGCTATACTCGCTACAACAGTAGGGATTTATGTGTTTGGGGCATTGGATGACGCAGACCAGGCTAAAGCGAAAGCAGAAATTAGTAATTTGAAGACCGCGGTAAAAATGTATCGCATAAAGAATAAGCGATTACCTAATACCCTTGATGAAGTGGCTTCATTTCTTGACCCACCAAAAGTGCCTTTAGATCCTTGGGGAAATCCTTATGTATACACAAAAGAAGGTAATTCTGCTTTTAAGATTGTGTGTTATGGTGCTGATGGTTCTCCTGGTGGTTCTGGAGTAAATGCCGATATAACAAGCGAGGATTAGAAAAGTATTTCCCGCTATTTTTAGTATAGGATGGAGAAAGATTCCTTCAGTGATTAGAGAACAAAAGATTTATTCTCTCAAAGGATTTACTCTTTTAGAATTAGGGATAGTTATTTTTATAATTTCTTTGATGGCTACTATTGCAGTGCCATATTTGTATCCCCTGTTTACAACATCCCAATTAGAAGCAGAGGCTCGTAAGTTGGCTAATTTTGGAAGAGTAGTAATGGCAACTTCTGCTATTATGGGTGATGAGTTTTATGTTGAGATAGACTTAGACCGTCAGAGGTACTTCTGCTTGCGATTGACTTATCCCAGGAATGTGGAAGGGGAGGTTGATCTCTTAGCTAAACTGGAGGAACTACTTAGTAGTGGTGTGACTCCTGAGGAGGTGACTAATTTATTAGCAAGTGGTTTAAACCAAGGTACTCAATCAAATATGAGTAATTCATCTCAGAATCAAGGTTTTGACACTCAGTCTCTTAGTCAGCAAGTAAATGATATGTTTGAAAATGTGATGAGAAAGAAACTTATGGACCAAGCTAAAAATGTGAAACATAAAGATTCACTTTTAGATGAAGTAGGTTCTCTTTTTGATGAAGATGATGTAAATCTTTTTGGAGTAGAACCAGTGGTGGAAGAAGTAAATGACCCTGGTTTAAGTCCAGTATCAATTCCAGAGGAGGTATGGATTGAAAGCGTGTTTGTTGGCGGGAAGAAGTTTTCAAGGGGTCTTGTAGAAATTTCGGTATCATCACTTGGATTAACAGAGGTAGTTTCTTTTTATTTAAGAAATTCAGAGGGCGAGTATTATACAGTAGTTTGGGATCCCTCAACCGGTGGGGCTTATATTTTGGAGGGGGCGGTTTGATGAGAAGAAGACTTTACTTTATTAGCTTCAAGGGATTTACCTTAATGGAAATTTTAACTGCGCTTGCTATTTTGGGCGGGTCTGCTTTTGTTCTTTTCAATATTCATTATAATGCGATGAGACTTCACGAAGAGGCATTAGGAATATCTGATGAGTATCAACTCCTAAGCTTTATTTGTTCGAAAGCTGAGATGGGAGTTCTCTCTGGGACTCTCAGTGATGGAGGTGATTTTGGAGACAATTTTGAGGGCTATTCGTGGAGCTATTCTGCAACTCCGATGGGTTCAGACCCTGCTATCTCTCTTTATGCGGTGAATGTTACTCTTACAAATCCTGAGGGAGAAACTAAGAATGTCAATTTCTTGTGCTACGGGCTGAGTATGCAGACTCAAGAAAATTCCCTTACAGGAAGTGCAAAAGATAAGGCAAAACCACCTTCCGCAAGTAAAAGGTGAGCTTCGAGTATATGAGATCACCAAGAAGTGAATACGGATTTACTTTTTTAGAGTTATTAATAGCTTTTGTCATTATGTCTATTATAGTACTTATAGTTTATATGGGCTTGGATGCAGTTTCGAAGGGAACAGATTTGGCAAGACTTTCTGCAGAGAAGTCTCGGGTTCAAAGATACTTAATAAGTTATCTTAGTGAGACCCTCGGCTCAATCTATATTGATCCATTATTCAGAGAATCTGCATATAGATTTGTGGGGACTAATGAAAGTGGGCCTTACGGTCCTGCGGATTCTTTAAGATTTTGTACTTCTTTGCCTATGCCGGGTCCTTATGCCTTACCAGGAGTGAGAAGAGTGGTTTCTATGTGGCTTGAGGAAAATAAAGGGAATAGTGATAGTGTCTCAAGGTTTTCAGTAGACATTTATGGACTTTCAAATAATGCTCCTTATTATCTTGTGATTAATGAGACTCCAGTAGTTCTGGATGAAGATTCGGATTTCGCTGGAGATTTGAACAACTTGCCTGTAAACGAAGTAAAGGTTCCCTTGGCTACACTCGATATATGGTATTTCGACCCGTTAAAGATGGATTGGGTTGAGGAGTGGGATTCTCAGTCTTCTCAACTTATGCCTTGGGCGGTGCATATTATTGGTAGGCTCTTTAACGAATATGGTGAGGTTGAGACTGAAAAATCTGAAGATTTAGATCTTATAGTGGTGCTTCCTGTAACTGCAGGAACAGTTCAGCCAATGGATGACCCTAATCATTTTAGAGATGTAGGTTCCTTGTTTAGGATGGATAGTAATAAAGTTAAAGGTAAAGAAGTGAATAAGGGAAAATAACATTGTTAACTGTTCTTTTAAACACGGAGACTTTAGGATAAGTGAAAGGGCGGGTGTTAAATAACAAAGGAGTAGCAATCATACTGGCGTTGGTATTCATAGCTTTGCTATCAGTAATAGTGGTAGAGTTTTTGTATGAATCAGAGGTAGAAGCGTCATTGGCATCCGTATATGAGGGAGAACTTGAAGCATATCTCTCCGCCAAGTCTGCAGTTGCTAAAGGAATCGCTTTTTTGGCTGAGGACTTGTTAAATACTGTGAGTAGCGGAGCACCTCCAGTAGATAGCGATTTTGATTTGCTTACATTTAATATGGGAGCCTCTATGGAGATGATGAATAATGCCATCATGCACGCTACCATATCTGATGAATATGGGAAAATAAACTTGAATGCTTTATTAATGCCCCAGTCAGGAGGAGAACCGCAGGAGAGGGTTCCTTTGGTAAATGCGTTGAAGGAATTTTTTAGATTGAGGGACCCCGGAGAAGGTGCACGACCTGAAGATATAGTAGATGCTATACTCGATTGGTTGGATTATAACGATGGGGATTCTCAGAGGCCTCAAGGAGCGGAAAATGATTATTACATGAGTTTAGAAAATCCGTATCCTTGCAAGAATGGTCCTATGGACTCTATTGAGGAGTTATTATTAATAAAGGGGATTACCCCCAAGATATACTTTGGTGATCCGGAAAAAAATCAATTACCTCTCTCTGAATATCTTACTGTCCATGGTGATTGGTTAGGCAGGGTGAATGTAAATTCTGCCCAGCCTGAAGTAATTTCCGCTATGATAGCAGGTTTCACAAATAACCCTGCGGATATTGGAGTAGGTCAGAGAATTTATGATGATGCGCATACACAACCTTTTACGGATTTGGCTCAATTAGATGCTTATGGTGTAATTCCGAAAACTCCGGTCTCCTCCCAGATACAGCAACAGAGACAGCCTAAAGCAGAGTTGCCTTTGTTTAACCAATCTTCTCCTGCGAGACAAGATGTTCAGGCGAGAATTTCAGTTTCGAGAATGTTTACTCTTCAGAGCAATGCATTTAGAATATGTGGAAATGGATTATGTAAGAATAAAATGGTTAGAATAGAAGCATATATTTTTAGAAATCCCTATGCTATGGAGAGTAACCTGAGCTTAAGAGATAACTCTCTGAATAGAGCAAGAAGTTCTTCTAAGATTCAGCCTTCAAAACAACTGGCATCAGGAGGAAACATACCATCTCCTGATCAGAGGAGAGAGGACGGAACTGTTTCGGAGTTACCCCCGGAGCCTTTTAGGATTTTAGATTGGAAAGTGATAAAGTGATTTATAAAGCAATTTGGCAGATTGCATTAGTTTAGATAAGGTATTGGTTAGATGGGAATTTTTGGTAGAGAAATCGTAAGTGTAATTAGTATTGATAAGGAAAGTGTCACGCTAATTACTGTAAAGGTTAAAAAAAATAGGTTTGAATTGTTGCAATTATTGAAGGAGAAAGTTTCTCCTGAGCCATTGACGGATGAAGAGGGTAATATTGCTTCTCAGGAAGAAACTAAAAGAGAACGGCTGGCAGAAGCCTTTAATGTAGTGTTCAGTAAAATTAAGTATAAACCATCCTTTTTTGTATTGGCAGTTCCCTCAGAATATAGCATTGTTAGAACTCTATCTATTCCATTTAGGGGTGCTAAAAAGGTTAATTCGGTATTGAAGTTCGAATTGGAGCCTCATATCCCATTTCCTATAGAAGAACTAAAGTTGGATTATTTTGTTATTGATGAGGGTAAGAAAGAAACGGAAATACTTGTGTTAGGTGTTAGAGATATGTATGTGTCTGAACACATTTCAGTATTAGAAGAATTTTCTACAAAACCAGAGAGTGCAGTTATAGATTCTTTAGGATTAGCATATCTCTGGAGTAAATTAGATAGAAATCAACAAAGGATTCGTGCAGGTTTGTTCGTTGATAAAAATTTTGCTTTGTTTGCCATAGTTAAGGGGGTGAATTTAGTCTTTGTTAGGCATCTTTTTATGGGGAGAGATTTATTTCATAGTAACCCTGAGGTTTTCTCAAGAGAGATTCAAAATAGCGTTAGAGCTTTTCTGGCAAAGTGGAAAGGGGAAGATAAGATTGAGGCAATGGATTTGTGGGGTGTAGAACTCTCAGAAAGCGAATTGGAAATATTCTCTAAGATGGTTAAGCTTGAAGTTAGGAATATAAGTTTTTCCGAACTGGTGTCTAATAGATGTAAAGAGGTTACTTCTGAAGAAGTTATAAATTTGAGTAGGTTTATAGGAATAGCAGGTTTGGTCACCGATCCTAAGTTTTCGTTTAATTTGCTTAAGGGTAATGAAACTCTGTATGAATACCTTCCTGTAATTTCGAGGCATTTTATTTTTGCGAATAGCTTGATCTTAACTGGATTAGTAATGTCTGCTTTCTTCCTGAAACAGCTCACACTTGCAAATCTTGTTCAAGCTAAGCTATGCGAGTCCGAAACAGAACAAATAACTCAGGAAATAGAGAGAATAAATGCGGAAAAAGGATTGGATGAAAATGTGGAGTTAGGTGTTTTCTTTCTCCCACCTTTCTTAGAAATCTTGGCTAAGATAGGAGAAATATTCCCAAGTGATAAAGTGGATATTACCGAGATAAGAGTAGCTCCTCCCGATAACCAGGGTTGGTGGATAAGAGTCCAAGGAAAAACGCGTGATTCTGCTTTTATAAACCAGGCTATACCTAAATTGAAGGAGGTTCAATATTTTGATGTGACGGATGAGCCAGAACTGAGTGCACAAGGTGATTTGACAAGTTTTGCTGTAAAAATACAGAGAAAGAACTCTTCTTTGTCAACTCTGGTAGGGGAAAATAAAATAGAGGTGTCAAATAAGAGTTCTCAGTTAGGGGATTAGTGATTATGAGGTGGACTATAGTAGATAAGATTTATGTATTTATAATGGTGTTAAGTTTACTTGCGGTGGTTGTCATTGGAGTATATCTTCATAGAGGTCCATATAGAGAGTTTTTAGATTCTAAAAGGCGTCTCGCCGAGGCTAACAGAGAACTTCAGATGATCAAAAAAATGAGAGAAGAACAAGAGAGGAGTTTGCAGACACAGGAAAAACTTATGGGGTATGTTGAGAGAAGACCTGGAGGATTTGATTTGTTTTCCTACATTAGTGGTGTTTTAAGGGAGTGTAAGCTCAGTGATAAAGCTAAATTAGATAATTATAGGTCTCGGTCTGCAAGTCCCAGACAGCCAATGGTTCAGGTAAGGCTTGAGGGAATATCCTTAAAAAGGTTTGTCGAATTCTTGAAAAAGATTTATTTAGATTCATATTTGGTTAGCGTTTATAAAATAGATAAGCTTAGACC
>JAOAHN010000143.1 GCA_026415215.1 Candidatus Hydrogenedentota bacterium | reverse complement strand
TTACAAAATTAAAGTGCGGAGGATGTTGAGTTTCATTCCCTTGTAGGCGGTGCCGGAGTTATGGAAGGATACCCCTTTATACCTGAAATTCGCAATCGGCACATGGGTATGACCAAAGTAAACATCTGTTATTCCAGTGTCTGGACCGAGTCCCAAATTCTGGAGGTACCAAAGTAGGTTCTTTGCCATTCGCCTCTTAGTGAAAAACAAACGAGTAAGAACCACATGTGTTCCAGTTCTAATCGCTAAATCGTATAGGTTATTAATAACAGGTTCGGTTATTGGTTTTTTCTTTTCCCACCTTTTTCTATATTTCTCGAGTTGTCGATGGGTCATCTTCCGCTCAGTAGGCTCTCCATGGAGAAAAACCATACTCCCGATCTTCAAATAGTAAGGATGCCATGAGAAGTTGGGAAGTTCCTTTTCCAGCTCGTCAAGCATTTTACAGAAGCCTGCATGATGATCATGATTTCCCAAGTTAAGATGTATATGACAGTTAGGATTTATCTTCGAAAGCTTCTTAAGAAACTCTATTGCTTTTTCGAATGTTGAGTGTAGTGTTTTTGAACTCGACCAACGGAAATCAAATGTATCCCCATTTAAAACAAATACATCCGAAATCTTTATTGCTTCTTCTATCCCGTGAAGTTTACTACTCCACATCGAACGAGAACAAAATATATGGAGGTCAGATACTACAGATACTCTTCTCATAAGAGGCTTTTACCTACAATTAGATAACACCATATGAGATTATTCTTATATAATAAAGCAATGCATTAAAAGTATACATTAAAGGATTAGATCCATGCATATTATCAAGAAACCTTGGATACTAACCTTACTCTTTATTACATTTACATTGGTGTACACTGGTTGCGAATTGAATGAGGAAAATCCTGACCCTAATGTCCAGGTGAGATATTTTCATGCACCCTATTTGTATCCCACTGGTGGTGTGAGCTATCAGTTAGCAGTAGGAGACTTCAATAAGGATGGTGCACCTGACCTTGCAGTAAGCAATTACGATAAGAGCACGGTGGCTATACTCATTAGAGATCCCGAAAAAGGCAATTTCAAACTCCACGAGGATTATACTGTCGGAATAAATCCTGGTATGCTGGCAGTATCAGACTTGGATATAGACTCATATCTCGATATTGTAGTGGCCAATCAAGGAGAAGACACCGTATCAGTTCTCTATGGAAAAGAGGAAGGTAAATTCGAAGAAGCGATAAAGATAAATCTAAGCACAGGGTCAAGACCTTCCGCTGTTTGCGTGGGGGATGTAAATAAGGATGGGAAACCCGATTTGCTCGTGGCAGAGTCGGGAACGAATTCAATAGCCCTGTTAGTTAACGAAGGCAATCGAAATTTGGGTAATCTCTATAGTATATCATCAGGACGATCTCCCCGTTGGTTACTGCTTACCGATTTAGATAATGATTCTGAAACAGACCTTGTCGTGTCTAACAGAGATGATAACAACATCTCTGTTCTACTGAGCAAAGAAGGGAGTTTATTCGGAGTAAGAAAAGACTACCAAACAGGCTTATATCCAAGGACAGTTGAATCAATAGATTTAGATGGGGATGGATACAAAGACCTAATCGTAGCCAACCCAGGAAGCAAAAACTACTCAATATTTAAAAATAACACGCAAGGTGACTTTCTCTCATTAGGAACTATCGATTCTGTCGGCTCTCCTTTTAGATTCATATTAGAAGATGTAAACCTCGACGGAATAAAAGACATTATCTCTGTGCTTTACGGCGAAATTAAATTGAGCACGGGCGAGATTAAAGAAGGACCTTTAGGTTCCGCAGAGATTCTAAAAGGAGAACAAGGAGGAACTTTTAGATTTATTAAACTCATAAACCTTGGGATTGGGTCTGCGGATATAGCCCTTGAAGACTTAAACGCAGATACCCATAAAGAGTTAATTTTTACTCTCTCGGGATTGAATAAAGTAGGTATATGGTATGGCAATAGCAACTTATACGAAAAAGCCGAAGAGCGAGTTAATTTTGAAGATGGTGCTGGACTACTAATAGCGACTAACATAGATAGCACCCCAAAAAAGGAACTTATAATTGCCTCTGCCACCACTCCCGTGTTTCACACTGCAAAGTTGGAAGATAAAAACCTAATCTCCCTTGGCAAGTGGCTCTTGGGCTCCCCCGTGCAGACCTTACTCGCAGAGAAAATAGACTCGGGGAACAATTCCACAGATTTGTTGCTAATAGAAAGAGGTTCCTCTAATGTGACCGCGTATCTGAATAACGGAGAGGGTGTATTCCAAAAAAAGGGTGAGTTCTCCGTAAAAGATCCCTCTATTTCTCACAAACCACTACCAAATGCTATCGCTACTGGGGATGTTAACGGGGATGGATTTATTGACTTAGTAACCTCTAATCCAAGCACCGATAGTATCTCAGTTCTTTTAGGAGACGGAACAGGCAATTTCTCCTCAGCCAAAGAGACCATTGTCGGAAACTATCCCACTGCGGTAAAACTCAGCGATGTAAATAGAGATAACAAATTAGACCTGCTATTTGTCAGCAGTAAAGACCCCTCAGACCCTGACGACCAAGCCCCTCCAAGATTTGTAGTATGGTTCGGAAATGGAGATGGCACATTCAACAAAGATACCCAAAAGAGATACGCAACTGAAAGCGCTCCAAAGGGACTTCTGCTCGTGGATTTAGATAGAGATGGAGACTCAGATGTTCTAACCATTCATCCATCCTCTGGAACCGTAGTATTGTTCGGTGCCAAGCAAGATGGTTCCTTTGTCAATTTAGACTCTATATATATAGGTAAATACATAAAATCAGTCTACAATTGGGACATAAACAACGATGGAACACCTGACATTGTTTCCATAAATGGCGACGGAACACTAACAGTTTTATTAAACAACGGCAATATGAGATTCAGCACACTCTTTTACTATGTAGCCCATGCACCAATCAGTGGCGCGCCTTTCGACATAGACGGGGACGCTATATGGGATGTTATAATCTCTAACTATGCATCAAACGACTTTTCCCTCGTATATGGGAGAACTTATCCATAATTATCACATGAGGGCACTCCTAAATACTCACAAAACTATTCGAAACTTTACAGATTTATGAATTGTCTTAATTTCACCATATCTCCAAAAGAATTAACTACATCGGGAGTAGTATATGAAGTTCGTTAAAAAAATACTCAAATGGATAGGAATCGGCATCTTTATTATTATTCTCGCCTTATACTTATTCAAACTATATGCAGACTGGACCTACTTCAATAATTACAATTCTAATCTGCCACTCGACCCCCAAGTAGAAGAAGTAAAAACGATTACCGACCCAATAGAGGTATTCGGCATAAGTAGGCCAAGATATTTTCAAAGTATAAAATTCTCATACCAGAGCAGACCTGGAGAAAGAGTCCCCGCTCTTTTAGTTATGCCAGTGGAACTAAAAGGCAAAGTCCCATGTGTTATATTTCTCCACGGAATAGGTCAAAGCAAAGGTTTTATTCACGAGATAGCAGGGCCATTCGTAGATAAGGGCTTTGCTATGGCAAGCTTTGACCAGATTATGCAAGGAGAGAGAAAGGTTAAAGGCAGTCTTCTTGCTCAAGCAAAAGCTTTCAGGCAAAGACCATGGAAAACCATTAACGATGCTCGCAGGCTGATAGACTTCCTCCAAACACATCCCGACATAGACCCCAACAGAATATATCTTGTGGGTGCAAGTTACGGTGCCATCACAGGTTGCACTCTCACCGCATTCGAAAAAAGAATCAAAGCATCCATTTTAGTAGTGGGTGGGGGTAACATTAGTGTGATGCTCGATGCTCCCGCCATCACCAAAAATACCCCTAAGTGGCTCCACAGAATAGCGAAACCTATCATCGTCTTTATGATGAAGGTAGCAGACCCAATATACTACGCAAAAGGAACTTCTCCTACCCCACTACTATTTCTAAACGGTGCGGAAGATACCCTCGTCACTCCCGAAGCAGGTAAGATATTATTTGAGTCTGCAGGCGAACCAAAAGAGATACGATGGTATCCGATAGAGCATCCTGGCTTAAGAGATGAGGATGGTCCAGAGATAATCCGAATGCTTGACGAAGGGCTGGAGTGGTTAGTGGAAAAAGACAACCAACTCAAAAAAGAACTCTACGGCTATATAATAGAAAAATGGTACCGAGGCTGGGACTCGAACCCAGGACACCTGGAACCACAATCCAGTGCTCTAACCAACTGAGCTACCCCGGCACCTAATCTAATTTTACAAAATCCAAAATTTCTAACGCAAGACAACAGACCGTTATATAACAACCTGTCTTTAATTATAACGCTACTCTACTTTATATGACAATTCATCGATTGTATAACCTCCACTAATGCACACATCCTCTAATTTCTCTAAGGATTTCGAAAAAGATTAAAATATACACCAAAAACACCCACAAGAAAGATATAAAAATGAGTAGGAAAATGGTAAAAGACATAATCAAAAACTTTGCCACCCCAAGAATTATCGGATGTTCCAAAAACGGTTACACACCGAACCTCGTGAAAAGGGTATTAAAATATAATGTAATCGGTTTTGAAATCAGAGCAGATTATCTCCTAATACATAACTCAAATAACCTCAATAGAACCGAAAGCATGATATCTAAAAGCATATCAGCTGTGGTAGCAAATCTAATACTTTTCACTGTTCGCTCAAAAAAAGAAGGAGGCGAATTTTCAGACTCCTATAGATTAAAAGAATCCATTTTCTTAGAATTCATCCCTTGGATAGATATCCTTGACATCGAAATCAACGAACTTCATAAATACAAACAACTAATCCTATCTGCGAAAGAAGAAAATAAGTGCATTTTAGCTTCTTTCCACAACTTTAAAACCGTTCCTCCAATCAACTATGTTAAACAACTCATATCCAAAGCCCAGGACCTCGGAGCAGACTTCGTAAAAATTGTTGGAACCGCTAATACAACTAAGGAACTAATCAACTTGATTAGAATTCAACTGGAATACGGAGATAGTGTCCCACTCAGCGTGATGGGAATGGGAAGATTTGCCTTAATCTCACGGGTAATACTCTCTAATATAGGCTCTATATGGACCTATGGCTCTGTAGGCGCTCCCACTGCACCTAATCAGCCCACTTGCAAGCAAATATACAAATTATCTAAAATGATTTTCGGCGAGACGAAGTAAAAACTCGAACAAAAGGGGTTAGAAATGCAGAAGGCGGTGATTATCCAATCCAATGGCACAGGGAAGAAAGACCTCGACAACCTATTAAGGGAAGGGTGGAAAGTCGTGTCAATTACACCAAACAATGGCCCAAGCTACAACGACTTCCTAATAATCTTAGAGAAGAAAGAAGAAAAAAAACAGGAAAATAATATCAGCCAATCGGAGCAAAAATAAAACTCTTTCGAATCCATTCCCACTCTTAATTTTGCTTTATACGGTAACCGGATATTTTTAACCTCCGGTCAGGATTATATCTGAGAAAGCATAATCTCCCCAACATACAAAAGGACGAATCCAATTGAGATTTGCTCCCCCTCTGACTAAATCCAGTAAAACAACATTACAAAGTCAAAAATCTTGAATTCACTTAAAATTAACTTGACAAAGCATTCTACTTTATGATAATATAGGTTTGAGCTTAAGAGAGTGATAAGAGAGATATCTTAAGTTTCACAATAACATTAAAAAATTGAAGATGCGTTGAAATAAAACAGGTAAATATTCCTGAAGTGTAGTGAAAAAGTTTTCAGTTTTGACAAGCCCAATTTTTTTGTGGGATTGCAATTCGTCTTTAAAAGTTATTAAGTTTTTCTCGGTTTTGACAAGCCCAATTTTTTTGTGGGATTGCAATTACTCCTTATGTTATTAGTTTTTATTTATTGTTTTGACAAGCCCAATTTTTTTGTGGGATTGCAATTAAAATTTCAGTAATGCATCCAAATTAAAGGTGATGATAAGTCCTATCTTATGAAGTAGGAGGGAAGAAATAAGAAATTGTTTTTTAGGAGGGGCTCATTTTACTTGTAGAACATACAGCTCATCTATTTTCCACCTGCACTATTTGAAGAAATTTTTTCTATTAGATAAAAGTCCCTCAGTTTTGCTTAATTAATTAAAGGAAAAAAGCCTCAAGGTTAAGATTATTATAGTATTGTTAGGACTTGCAATAAGAATCCTTCCTAAATTAGCAGTGCATCCATAAATGTGCAACCTCAAGCAAACTTTGAGAAGAAAAAAGAAAGATGGATTCTTTTCTTATATCTTTAAGAGGCCTTACACTTCCTCAGAGCTTCTGAAACTACCTAATATTAGTTTTTCTTACTTTTATTTCACAGCATTTTTGGGAATGAGAGATTGGTACCCGTTATGCATCATAAGATGGTCCAACAGGATACAAGCTAAGAAAGCCTCTGCCACGGGCCAAACCCGAGCTACAATAGTTGGGTCTCGCCTGGTTACCGCCTTGAGTTCCGCATTCTCCATACTCACTTTGTCTATAGTTTCCTGGTCTTTTGCTATAGTTGGTGTTGGTTTAACCGCCAACCTTGCTACTATAGGTTGACCCGTTGTGAGTCCACCGGTAATACCGCCAGCATTGTTACTCTTGAAAACAACTTTATTATCAACTACTCGCATTTGGTCGTTGCACTCTGAACCACGCATATCTTTTACCTTGTAGCCCGCTCCTACCTCTACCGCCTTTACCGCACCTATGCTGAGCATTTTTCCTATTTCACCGTCAAGTTTCTTGAACACAGGTTCACCTAACCCCACTGGCACACCAGTCGCTACTACTTCCACTACTCCTCCTGAGGAATCACCCTCGTCTCTTATCTGCAGAATCCTCTTCTCCATTTCAAACGCAGCATCTACATCTGGACAATTCATTGTGAAGTGCACCCCATATTCTTCTCTTATCTTTTGAAAATCCACTACTGGAGCTTGTTCTCTGATTTCAAGCAATTTTTGTTCAAGTTCTGCGAGCACTGCTATTTTGTGGAAGAACCTCATCTGTGGGGTTATTCTGCCCTCTTTAAACACCCACCTGTAAATTGGGTCATACTCTTTCCTGAGTTTTCTAAATACCTCCACCTTCTCCTTTGCCACTTCTAACGGGACATCACTTGCCCTAACGCCAGCAGCTTCTTTTACATAGGCAAACACTTCTATGCCGTGTTGTTTTAGAACCTTCTTCGCTACCGCACCCGCTGCAACGATGGTAGAAGTATACCTCCCGCTGAAGAATCCCGCACCGATTGCATCATCCCATATACCATACTTAACAAAGGAGGCAAAGGACGCATGGCCAGGTCTTGGCGTTCTGTTCGTTACTTGATACTGCTCTATATGCTCCAAGTGGCGATCCACATTCGGAATAAGTATAACTACGGGCGTACCATTGGTATAGCCCGCATTCTGAAAACCTGGCATCGTGTCTGCTGCATTAACCCCACTGTATATCACGGGGACATCTGCTTCCCTCCTCGGCGAGGCTAACTCACTCTGGCCCGGCTTACGCACAAGAAGTGATTCGTAGATTTCAGATTCCTCGAGATAGTAGCCAGGAGGCATCCCTTGGATTACGGTAGTCAATCCCTCTTGGTAACTCCCTCCCGCCACTGTTACTTGAAACAATGTACCTAAAGAACATCCCATCATATTTCGTCTCCTTATACTTTAATGGTTTAATTTTATAAAAATTTTCAACAACTTTGCCTCTCTGTTTTCTTATCCTTTTGATAAACAGGAGTAAAAATATATTAAAATTTCACCTCTATAAACCTCCAGAAATTATTAGTTAGAAGATTGTTCACATCTTTTTGTATTTCATCTTTAGTAAATTTCCATCCCGAGTGCATCAAGCCTAAATATTTATTTTTCAAAACTTCTATCAAAACTTGCTTAGTGTGTGCCCATTTATAAATTACCTGTTCGAGCACGCGTGCATCAGAATGTTGAGGGATAAAGGTAGTTCCAAGCAGTTCTAACCGCATAGCAGTCATTTCTTCTATAAGACTCGGATTATTCAGAAACCACCAGCACCCAAAAGGCATTAGATTCCTAAACTTGCGTGCGGATACACACGCAGAATGAGTATTCTCGCGGGATAGAAAAGTAACCATAAATTTATTCTGGGGGAACATCTCACAAAGTCTTTCTACCGGTCTCACTTCCGCCCTACCTACTCCATCTCCAGCGAGCTTAAGTTCTGGGTTCACACCCCGAAGGACTCCTATCATAAGGGCCAATGGTATATTAAAGTATCGCGCTACTGGAAGGATACATTGCTCGAGGATGATTCCCCGAGTGGAATGCTCCGGAAACTCAAATGAAGGAGGAAGTGATACCGCCATATATATTGGCTTAATCTTTTGAACCCAATCACTTAGGAACCTCCTTACTTCAGATAGGGTCTCTTCTGTCAAGTTCGGTTCAACGGAATACCCCCAAGCTTGGAGCATGGGCACACTTTCTGCCCACTTTAAAATCAATACATCAAGTCTAAGAGAACTAAGAAATCGTTTGTCGAGTTCCATAGAGGAGTGCCAATAGTCACGCTCCACCGGGTCGAATGGGTCATTCGTCATTACCACCTGTTTAAGGTTAGCTAATTCAAATACGCGATTTACATGTTCAGCCAGCGACTGCGACTGAAACCACTCCCTATATAAATTGAGATCTCGGGAGGAAGTATCTAACCCCAATTTATGCAAAACCGTTATCACTCCTCTACACGCTTCACTTATCGGGCTCCTTTCAACAAACAAATTCTGCCAAATAAGATTCGCCTGCTCCCTTTTCGAAAGAGCCCAAAATTGAGAGTAAGGCATTTCAGTAGTTCTAAAAAACTCCGCCACAAGGTAATGGTATGTAAGTAATTCGTCTATCCCCCACAACAGCAGATTACCAAAACTGGGAGCATACAAATGGGTGTGAACATCAGTTATGGGGGTGTTGCTGACTACTTCTTTAATTACATCCTGTAGATTACTTTCCGTTATTCCTTGGGTAACATTTGTCTCTCTCTTTTTAGGCATAAAATTTTCTCCAAGACTCTCCTCATTATGAAGCGAATAAATTTCAAAGAGTTATTTTACCGATAAGTTGGATACATAAGCAAAGTGATGGGAGGCAATACGCATAGATACCGTTCTACTATATAAAATCCCTGTCATATCATCAATACAATGTAGCTTTTTTCCACATTCTTTAATAATGCTCTTAGCTTCTACCAATGGTTTGAAGTCGCTCCTTTTTCCTATCTATTTCATATTCATATTCATACCGAACTGTGAGGCACTTATCCGTATTATTCAAGGTCTTAGATTTATACCAATATTTTGGGAGAACTGTAAATAGACCCCATATCTTTTCTCTATCTTTTATGATAAATCTTAACGATATTTTCGAATTTCTTTATTTGTTTTAGTTTTGCTTGAATAGTGAAAATATTTTCACTATAATATAGAGACCCTAAAAGGAGTAAGCCTATGAAATCGACAACTGCAGTGTTTGACCGCTTCCATGTACCTCAACAAATTAGAGAACTTTGGAAAGAAATTTCACCCACTCTGCTCCCTATCCAACAAGAGGTTATATCTTCTGGAGCACTGTTCGATGCGGAGTCATTACTTATACATGCACCTACGAGTTCCGGTAAGAGTTTCCTCTCTGAGTTGGCTATGGTAGCAGAGGCTTTTAACGGAGGAAAATCAATATATCTTGTCCCCTTACGCGTCCAAGCGGAGGAAATATACAGAATTCTAAAGAAAAGGTATGAAAAATTTGGGCTGAATATATTAATCTCCACTCGCGACTATAGGGCAAAAGATAGTGACCTCGAAAATGGCAACTTTCATATTGCGGTAGTGGTGTATGAAAAGATGCTCCAGACCTGTTCAAAAAATCCATATATAAGAAGTAAGGTGCACAGAATAATTTTCGACGATATAGACCTACTTTTCGATTTTGACCGTGGAGGGGTGGTAGATTTTCTTGTTTCTCTTTGGAAGGTTAGTCCAGCTAAGAAAATGTATCTTTCTGCATCTCTCCCAAGGGCAGAAGAAGTTGTGAAATGGCTAAATGCTATGTATATATACTCTGAATTCAGACCCGTAGAACTAAGAAAAGGCGTCCTATATGACGGCACATTTCATTACTTAGACAAAGAAAAAAATAAGGAAGAAAAAGAGCAATTCTGGAGAAACGGGGAGGGAGACCTAAATCCAATTATAGGCTCAGTAAGGCTCTTTTGCAAACGGGGAGAACAAACACTTATTTTTATGAAAAGTAGAAATGAGGTAAACAAACTCGCATGGGATTTAGCTAACTCGCTTTCTCTTCCCCCTGCGGAGTTAGCCTATGAAAGACTGAAGGAAATCGAACCCACTCACATTAGGGATTTTATGATGGAACTACTCCAATACGGAGTAGGTATACATCATAGCGATTTGCTCCAGGAGGAACGAGAGATTGTAGAAGAATCTTTTCGAAGTGGGGAAATTAAGGTTTTGGTATCCACCAACACACTTGCAAAGGGGTTGAACCTCCCTGTGGACAATGTAATTATCTCGCCTGAGAAATGTAATTATCACCGGGTAGGCTCTTCTGCTACCACTCTTCTCTTGCCTCTGAATGAATTTGAAAATATGGCGGGTAGAGCGGGAAGATACGCCCTAACAGAGAAACCCGCAAGAGCCATTTTGATAGCACAAACTGAGAGAGAAAAAGACTTACTCTTTCAATGGTATATCCGCCAAGGTATGCTCGTCAATAGTTGTTACGAGGTCACAAACTCAAGGATTAATGAATATCTCCTAAGTGTAGTAACTTCTTATGGGGAAATTTCTGCAGAGGAATTAGAAGAATTTGCTCGCTCTACTTGGTGGGGCTGGTGCAAAAACTCTATAGCATCGGAAAAAGAGAGTGTAGAAAAAACGATAAGTTTGTTTTTGAGTAAAGCCATTAGAAAAAAACTGTGTGTGAGGTCTTTTTCACATTACTATTCCCCCACGACTATTGGAAGGTTAATCTCTACTAAAGGTATTTCTCTATCTACTTTTGATACCCTATATAAATGGCTAAAGAGCCTAAATTCTGAAGTGCCTACTGAGTTAGAAACAATATTCGCAGTAGCCCTAACTGAGGATGCATACCTCCCACAGTTTGAGCTCTCTCGCGAGGAAATACTTTCATCCGTGTATATTGAAATGCTAAAATCTCGGGATCCCTCTCTCCTCGAAAAAGTAAACCAGCTTTATCCCCCAAAGAAATCTGCTGGAGATACTCATCATATACGGTTGTCAAAAGCGTGTAAGGTCTCCTTAGTATTGGAAAGGTGGTTAGATGGAGTAACCCTCAGACAAATAGAAGACGAGTTCGCAGTATCCGCTGGCCAAATCATCTCAGCGGGACAAAAGTTTGCATGGCTCATTGATGCAACAGCAGGGATTGCAGAAATTGCACACCTAAAAATAATAGGTTTCCTTAAAGAACTCGCAGAACGACTAAGATTAGGTCTCCCACCGGATTTGTTGACACTCACTCGTGGACATCATTTATACCTAACCAGGTCAATGATATTAGCCCTTCATAAAAGCAATTTAGACTCTTGGGAAAAAATATACAAGGCTTATATTTCAGACCTGCTCCAATGTGTTCCTGAGGAAATAGCCAAAATGCTAAAAGGAATTTCGGAAAAAATGTATTCTCCAAAAATCAAAGAGGAACTCGAAAATTTTGAAAATGGCATAAAAGCTATCTCCAAAGCCTTAGCAAAGAAGAACGATGCAAATTATTGCCTGACCAGCGATCCAAACAATAAAAAAATGATAGAAATCTCTTTTGAGGTTTGTGATGCCCCAAACCACGAATCAACCCATATATGGAAAATAAAACCTGATAACCGCATACTTCTCGCATTGGATAGCAAAAGGCCAGGTGAAGCTTGGGTTGAAGGAAAAATATTAAGGCTACCCGAGAAACAATATCGACTATTGGTATTACTCACTAAAGAGGTAGGAAAGTGTGTCGGATACGAAGAAATATATAAGGAGCTATGGGGAGATATAATAGTAGAAGATAATCAGATAGCCTACCAGAAATGCCTACTTCTTCGAGCACTAAGTAGCATTTCAACCGAGTGGAAGAATCGCATCCGCACCGTATCAAAGCGAGGGTTCATATTAGAACTCCTCCCCGAACAGGTAAAGATAAATGAATGCACATAACACATCCAATAGCAATAAATTAAAA
>JAOAHN010000135.1 GCA_026415215.1 Candidatus Hydrogenedentota bacterium | reverse complement strand
GGATTATTCTGTCACCTCTTTTAGTTATAACTCCGCCTTCTTTGATGATAGAAATCAGAGACCTCTCTAAATGTTGGTTTTTCCCCATCCTTCCTGTAACACCATTCATTATTATCCCAATTTTGATTGTGCTCATATATTCATTTTTCTCCTCTGATCTATGGAAAGGTCGCAGATTTTATTCATAGAGAAAATATAAAACAAAAGTTTTATTGAAGTCTAATGTTATTACTGTGATAAGAGGTTTTGAAGATAATTTTTATGATACGGAAAGCGAATTCCTCAACCTTGTGATTATGCTCAAAAGTTTGAGCTTTTGGAAATATATAACTTCTTATTCTAAATTGTAATTGTCAAACTAATTTGCCAATAACAAAAAGTCCCTCCCAAAGTAGAAAATTTAGTTACCCGGGCACCATAAGTGATTTGCCAGCTTCGTGCTTTTATTATTGGGTCTACGCCGAGATTTTGTCCATCTGGGAAATTTCTTAGTTTTCCTCACCATACCTTTTATGGGGGGGCTCTGTACCCACCAAAAGAAACTCATTCTCATAAGTTTATCTCTTAGTTATTTGTTTTTAGGTTGTTTGGTGGGCCCTAATGCCCTAAGCCAGGGGTAAGTAACACCCTCTTGGATGTCCCAGATATTTACAAAATCCCACCCTTTATAAGTAGCTTTTTCCATCATCTGATCTGTGGTTCTAAACTGGCCTCCATCTGACCTCCTCTGACGGGATGTTATCACATCCCAATAACTTTTCAAAACGATACTTTCGTAACTTTCCCAATACGGAATTCCTTTGAGATTCGTATAGATTTTTTCTCCTTCGGTATTATCAAGATCTGGCCACAACTCTTCCCAATACCCTCCCACGAGGCCTCCTGCAGAAAAAAGACCATCCACTCTTCCGCATGCATAACATTGTTTTACTACACCTTCATTATTTTCCCCAATTAGTCCTCCCACATTATAAAACCCCGATACCTTGGTAGAAGCATAAGATTGTTTTACTGTTCCTAAATTCGCTCCTACTAATCCCCCGAGAGTACTGCCACACCCTAAAATTCCAGTGTTATAACATTGTTCTACTTTGCCTAAATTCAGACCTACAAGTCCCCCGACAATAGAGTCACCTCTCACTATACCAGTTGAATAACATTTCTTCACAGAGCCGCTATAGTTTTCTCCAGTAATAATTCCGACGGCCTTATACCCCAAGATATCCGCATCCTCTACACCTAAGTTTCTCACCACTCCTTTTCCTACTATTTGTCCGAATAAACCTACATAATTCTCTTTTTTTCGTTTTATGTATAAGTTACTAATCACATGTCCGTTGCCGTCAAACACTCCTCCGAAATTAGTTATCGACTTGAAGCCTTTTCCCCTGTTCCAACCTCTCGTTTCAGAGGCATCTATATCACAGGTCAATTTATAGTTGCCATTGGGGGGATATTCCGGGGCGTTGCCTATTTTCTGTAGATTTTTTATGCTGTCTATAGGAATCATCATGGATAATTTCCTCTTGATACAGCGGGGTTAAGTATGATATATAAAAACCGTCTTCACACCCTCTCTCCTGTTTAGGAGACGAATTAAAGACTACCACAAGGATTTCTGAGTTTTAAATTATTTTTCTCCTTCGTGGGTTAACATCTCCTTATTTTTTATTGGTATTGTTAGTTTTTCTGTGAGGAGATTATAGTTGAAATCTTTTTGGAGCCAATAGAGGGAACTATCTTGAAAGTAGAAGTAGGGAAGCTCCACTTACGATATTGTGGTGGGGGATAGAGGTGTAGGTGGTATATGTCGTGTGATGGGAGAGGGACGGGATTAAGGAGGGAGTTGAGTTTTGAGATGGGGTAAGTGAGGAAGTGGGTGGCTTGAAGTTTTTGGATGGAATAGGATTAGAGCAGGGCAAATTTTATGAGGGAGATGGAGGAGAATTTTATTTGGTTTGGATGTAGAATTTAAGTTTGGTGAGAGTATAGTATAGGTTGAAAAAATATTATTAAGTTGAGTAAGAGTTAGATTTAACATATACCGATGATAGACTCCTGTTGATTTCCGTTGTTTGAACAGTATTTTTAGTACTTAATTCGAATAAAATTTGATTTTGGTCTTTGGTGTAAATGTAGTTAGTTATGATGTGAGTTTTGTAGGTTATGTTCAGAACTCTAAGGTTGAGTAGATGTAGAAGAAGTCGGAGTCGGACTGTGAGGTAGTAGAGACGAAGGCAGTGGCGTAGTTGTCTAAGAATATGCCTTGTGCTAACCCTTTGCCGATGAAGAAGTGTGACCAGCCAAGAGAGAAGCTCAGGTTGTCATTGTAATTGTATGTAAGAGAGAGTAGAGTTTGCCATCCGAGGTCTTTATCATTTTCTTCGGTAATGAAAGAGAACGGTGAGAAGGGATAAATCTCAATACCGTCAAGTCTAATTGAGAAAGGTCTGTCGAAAGGAGCCACAGCTTGGAGGTAAGCGAGGTCAAAACCAATCTCAACTTTTTCTGTAGGATTAATGGTTACTCCTGTGTTAATCTTCCAAAAGTTAGACATTCCTGATAAGTCTATAAAACTATCGTGGCGATAAGCGGTGAATAGTCGATTGAATGCTGGACTTGCTTTTGGTGGCCTTAATCTGAAGAGCCAATCTGCGAAGGATATGGAACGGCGGTCCTTGGCACCGTAATAACATCCTCCTAAGTAGAATCTGGGTGTGAATCGGTGTTCACTTAGTGTATAGCCGATTTCGAAGTTGCCCGCGGGAAGGGTCCAAGTGGTCATTTCTTCGCCGTAGATATAACCAACAGGGACAAATAGTTTCCCTAAGGAGGCACTTCTTGCGTATTGTAGTGCGATTTCTACTTCATAGTCTATGTTGTTGAATCCTCCGTAGAGTCGTGTTCCCCAAGTGTGTATATAGGTGGTGTGGTGGGTATCGATATCTAAAAGGTCCTCAACAGCTTCTTGAATAATGTCGCCCTCTGTAAATTCTCGGGGCAGGTCGTCTCTAAGTAGTAGATAGTAAATGTCAATGCTTAGTTCGGGGATTATCTCTTTAAAAGTGAGGTATGTGCTGTAAAAATCCGTGTCTTCTTCGTTGAAAGAAGCAAGGCTTTCAGCAACCTTTCCCCAAAATAGGTCTGCTATGATTTTATTTTTTTCATATTGAATGCGTATCCCATCAAAGCTTAAGCCTACAAATGGGTTGGGTCCGGGGTCAGAGCCTACGAGCCAGCCTGAGCCTAAATCTACTGCCTGTCTACCGAGGGTCAGAGATAGGCCAGAGATGGAGAAAGCATCTCTCATTTGTATATACGATTGGAATAGCTCTAAATCGTCGCTACTATCTGCTCTTGAGTCAATACCAGTCAAATAGTTGGCACTGCGGAAGTCTTCTCCCCAAGTATCTATGGAGTCAACTTCAATAAATACAGTGAGGTTCTCAGAAAAATCTGCTTTTGTGTGTAATCTTGTTCGCTGTTCTACGAGTGCTACACCTGTAGAATCTTTTCCAGTTCTATATATAGAAACTGTTCCTGTGGGACCTATGCTACGGCCTCTCAAAGCATAGGGTGGAATTCTGTCGGTTCCATAGGGGTCCACAAACCTATGGTAGTATAGTCCATAAATCTCCAATTTACCCCCTACTTCTACAGATTGGAGTTCTGCATACAAATTGGTGCTTATGAGTAACACTGTGCATAATGAATACAATGTGGTTCTAAACATTGGTCTGATCCTTATGTAATAAATTTTTTTAATTAATATTTATTACTCAGGTAGCAGGACATCTTCGGGGTAAGCCTCGAGCCCCATCTCAGATTTATCTAACCCGGAGATTTCTTCATCTAAATTCACTCTAAGGCCTACTGTCGCTTTTATGGCACTCCAGACTATTAAAGAGAGAACGAACACGGTTATTCCGACAGATATAATTCCAATTAACTGCACAGTTAACTGTGTATAGCCTTTTCCATAGAGTAAGCCCGTGTCTAAAGAGAATAGTCCTACCGCAATCGTTCCCCAGATTCCATTAACTAAGTGCACTGATATGGCTCCAACAGGGTCATCGATTTTGATTTTATCAAAAAATATTACGCTTTCTACCACTAATATACCAGCGATGATGCCGATGACAAAACTTCCGAATACTGAGACAGCATCGCAGGGTGCAGTGATTGCTACAAGACCTGCTAAAGAGCCATTGATAATCATTGTAAGGTCGGGTTTGCTTAATCTCATCCACGCATAAAAGCAAGAAGCTACGATTCCGGAGGAGGCAGCAGTTGCGGTTGTTAGTGCTATGTGTCCGATTTTCTCGGGAACTGCCTCCATGGTGCTTCCTGGATTGAATCCGAACCAGCCGAGCCATAGGATCAAGGCTCCGAGGGTTGCCAAGGATAAATTATGACCTGGGATAGGTTCGATTCTCCCGTCGGATTTATATTTTCCCACGCGTGGGCCTAATAGGTAGGCTCCAGTTAGGGCGCACCATCCACCTACCGAGTGGACTACAGTAGAACCTGCGAAATCCTTGAAGTTTGTGCCCATAATGTTGCTCAACCATCCTCCACCCCAGACCCAGTGTCCGATCAAGGGATATATGAGTGACGAGATAATAAAGGAGAATAATATGAATGAGAAAAACTTAATCCTTTCTGCGACCGCCCCGGACACGATTGTGGCAGCAGTGCCAGCGAAGACCACTTGGAAGAAGAATTTTGCTTCGAGAGGAACTCCGGTCCAGTTTAAGGCTGAATATACGCCTATGTAGGCGTCTCCTGTAGCAGGACTGTTGTCTTCACCTAATAGGAAGAAACCTTTGAGTCCAATCAAGGGGTTGCCGTCGCTAAACATAAGAGCGAATCCGACTGCCCAATAGGAGAGTAGTGTTATCGCGAAGACAATGAAGTTCTTTGCGAGAATATTCACTGCATTTTTTGCTCGGCAGAGTCCTGTTTCTACGCATGCGAAGCCTGCATTCATCCAGAAGACCAAAAAAGCGGTGATAAGAACCCATAATGTGTCCAGGATTACTTTATCATTGAGAGAATTGGAAATCACATTTGTCGTGCTGATTTCTTCAGCTAATGCAAAGTTATATAAGTTGGAGATTAAGAGGATTAGTATAAAAAATATGTACTTCATTTCTTAGCTCCTTATGTTTTGTTTGGTTTATCTTGGGAATGGGATTAAATGATGGAGTTTTCGCCTGTTTCTCCTGTGCGGATTCTGATTGCTTCTTCTATGTCAAGAATGAAGATTTTTCCGTCGCCTGTTTTTCCTGTGGAGGCAGATTTAAGGATTGCCTGAACGACATTTTGGACAATCTCATCTGGAACTACTATTTCTATCTTTACTTTGGGAACGAATTCGATTACATACTCTGCACCTCTGTATACCTCTCTGTGACCTCTTTGTCTACCGAAGCCTTTTACTTCGGTAACAGTCATTCCTTTACAACCGGCTTCTACGATGGCATCCTTGACTTCTTCTAACTTGTAGGGTTTGATGATTGCGATAACCATTTTCATAGTTTTTCTCCTTCAATTTGGAGGTGAAATGTGTAAGTTTTTTTGGATTGTGAATGTATGAGGGAGTTTTCTATAGTGGCACTTTGTTTTTTGCGTTGGAGGTGGGTAAGGTTTTTTCTTTTCTTTTTTAATGTGTTCATTTTTGGATTCCTTATCTTAAAGTTATCGGAAATGCATTTCCGATAATTATTATAGCAAATTTGAATTGGTTTGTCAAATTAAGATTTTATTGGGATTTTATAAGAGATTGAGTTAAGTTAATGTTCAATATTAGGAAAAATTTCCGTAAGCATTGAACCGATTAAAGTTGCCAGGAGGATCCGGAGTTTTGATGAGAACTACGACTGAAAATTTATTGTAGAGTTGCTATTTGGTTTAGAAGATGAATAGTAGATGTATTAGTGCCTTTTTAGGGCATATTTGAATTAATACTTGTAGTTTTTTGTCTCTTCTCTGGAGATATTTTAGAAGGTTAGTGTTAGTCTATAGGTTATGATTACCAGCGAAGTTGTATCTGTGTGAGATGTTTATTTGCTGTCTTTTATGTTGATTAGAATATCTTACTCTTGAGAATCTAATTCGTTTTCTAATGCGAGTAGTTTATTAGATTCTTCTATGTCTATCTGTTCAACATTCTTAAGCTTTCGGTCTATTATCTGAGTTTTCATTTGTACCTTTTCAATTTCGTTAGCTGCGGATTCTAATTTTTCTTTTGTCTTGTTTAGGATATCATAGAATTTTCTGAACTCAGTTTTTACTGCGCCGAGGACCTTCCATACCTCTTGAGATTTCTTTTCTATCGCCAGGGTTCTGAATCCCATCTGAAGACTATTGAGTATCGCAGTTATTGTGGTTGGTCCCGTAACAATTACATTGTGTTCTTTTCTAATTTCTTCAAATAGACCGGGTATGCGTAGAACCTCGGCGAATAGTCCTTCGACTGGGAGGAACATGATTGCGAAATCGGTTGTATTTGGTGGATCGATGTATTTTTCAGAGATATCTTTTGATTCATTCTTGATCCTCGAGGCTAAAGATTTTTCTGCTTCTTTGAGTAGGGTTAGGTCTCCAGTTTCTTGAGCAGAGAGGATTTTTTCATAATCTTCTCTTGGGAATTTGGAGTCGATGGGAAGTAATATATACTTAGCCTCATCGTCTTTGGCGGGGATTTTTATTGCAAATTCTACTGTGGTATCTCGTTTAATTTTTGCATTCTTCTCGTATTGTTGGGGGGTTAAGATGTCTTCGAGTATGTTCTCTAACTGGAGCTCACCGAATATGCCTCTTTGTTTCACATTTGTGAGCACGCGCTTTAAATCTCCCACATCTGATGCAAGCGACTTCATTTCTCCCAAGCCTTTATAGACACTCTCGAGTTGCTCACTTACTGCTTTGAAAGATTGAGATAGGCGATTTTCAAGGGTTGTCTGGAGTTTCTCGTCGACAGTTTTACGCATCTCTTCTAATTTTGCTTCATTCTTTTCTTGCAAGTGTCGGATTTCAACTTTAAGTGTTTCATTTATATCGGAGAGAAGTTTAGAATTCAGTTGGGTTAGGTTGGTGAGTCTCTCATCAAAAATCTTTAATTGTTCTAATTGGGCTTGAGACATATCTTTTAGTGTGGAGTTTATGTTAAGAGTTACTCTTTGGAGCTCGTTCTTTAGTGTTTCATTAATGTCTCCTAAATGTTTAGAGTTGAGCTGGGTGAGTTGGTGGATGTTTTCCGAAAATATTTTGAGACTATCTGATTGATTTTTAGAAAGCGAGTTAAGAGTGGTGTTGAGAGCGGTTATAATCTCGGTTCGGCTTCTGCTCATTTCCTCCATAAAAGTATTGTGTATCAATTTTTGAGTCTCTGCTATTTTTAGGATGCTTTGGAATATTTCCTCTATTCTGGGATTTCCGAACCCCTCGGCAATGTATTTTCTTAGTTGAAGATAAAATAGAATTGTCAAGATTAGCGAGATTACAATAAGTAAGAAAGAGGTTATACTGATACCTATCAGGAGGATAGTAGTAGCACTATTAGGTAAAATGAAGTTTGTCGACACCGCAACATCATTCAAATTGGGTTCCATCTCAATCTCCTTTTTCCTTAATTGGGTAAAGACAACATTTATGGGGCATATCATTATTAGTGTATAAAACTAACAAGGCACGCTTCTATATTTGGTGTCGAACCTTAGACGGTATTGAGGTGGAGGTTGAAAGAGAAAAGTATTTATGTCTAAATTAGAAGTTTACTAATTTCTAAGTTTTTTATTGGAGAGGGTATTAATTAGTTGTTTACTTACGGTTCAGAAGATTCCTGTGAGGGATTTTTTAGTTGCTTGACCCAGACATCTATGGGGACAAACTGTTGTTGAGTTTCAGGGGAATCAGTAGTTTTATTTTTGTTTCTTTTGCCTGCGCCGGGATAAATCTCAGAGAAATCCATATTGTAAATTTCTCTAATTTTTTTCCATAGGTATTTG
>JAOAHN010000123.1 GCA_026415215.1 Candidatus Hydrogenedentota bacterium | reverse complement strand
CTTCTACCCCATCTATGACTACAAACCACTTTCCGTCTCGCTCGGCAGTATAAGCATACCGCCTACTATCAGTACTGAATACTACACCATACTCACCAATCCCATCGTATTCTTTCTCTTCCACTCCCTCTATAACTACTAAAAAATTCTTGCCTCGTCCAGCCCGATACGCATACCTACTACCATCGGGACTGAATGCAAGACTAAGTTCGTCAATCCAATCATATTCCTTGCCTTCTACCCCGTCTACGACTATAAAATCCTTCCCGTCTCGCCCAGCAGTGTAAACATACCGTTTACCATCTGGACTGAAAACTATATCACTAATAACATCGTATTCCTTTTCTTCTACTCCATCTACGACTGCTAAATACTTATCACCTCTCACAGCAATATATGCATACCTTCTACCATCTGGACTGAAAACTATGTTACCAGCCCTATCGTATTCCTTCCCCTTCACCCCATCTAATACTACAAAGGACTTGTCATCTTGCACAGCCACATATGCATACCGCCTACTATCCGAACTGAATGCTATGCTACCAGTATAATCATATCCCCCATACTCCACACCATCTATGACTACAAAATATCTCCCATCTCGCACACCCATATACGCATACCTACTATCATCCGGACTTAATACAGGATAGCCCTTCTCAATAAAATCGTATTCCTTACTCTTTACTCCGTCTACAACTACAACGTACTTATCATTTAAAGGTGAGCCAGACTCTTTCACAGCCAAATACGCATATCGCCTACCATCGGAACTCACAACTAAACTTAGGGGAATCACTCTGTGAACCCACTCGCCCCTCGGTATTTCCTTTATCTTTAACCTAATACCCTTGACCCCATTACCAGAACCACAGTCAGAGAAAATTACTCCTAATACAATCACTAAAATTAAGATAATAAAGTTAATCTTTCTTATATCCTTTTTCCTATGGCTCAAGATTGGATTCCAACTTTTTCTCCCTGAATTTTCACTTTTATCTCCTTACCCTATCTCCATAGTATCACCCACTATCCCTAAAATTCAATAGCTAAGAAGATGACGCTATAGAAGAATGGATTGTATGCGAGGCGAGCAAAATTCCTATCCTGAGTTATCGGAATATTAAGGAAGAATCTCAGCAAAATCTAATTTTGTGGACTTTGAGAGGTAGTGGGAGTATTTTGTTTAACATCTTGAGTAGGTTGTGCTGAAACGGGAATTGCAAATGTATCAGGGGGTATATCAATTCCTGTTTTCACATTTGTGTATTCATTCGTGAACAAAGGAGTATTATCCTTACCCATAATTTCCAATTTCCTAATAATTCCAAACTCCGTATCCATTGTTAAATTTGCCTCTGCAAAATCAGAAGAATCCTTTGGTGTTAGTTTGAATGTGAGTGTCTTTTTACCATCGAGTTCCTTTTCCCCAGTGAAGATGATATTTAGTCTTTCTTTTATTGTATCGAATAATTTTTTACCGCCGGGAGGTATTGCACCTTTAGTAAGGTCGGGTTGTGTTTTATTGGTCTCTTGGTTTGCTAATAGTTTGTAAGTTACATAGTAATCAGTTCCATCGAAGAGGATTTGTGCGGTTGCCATAGGTGAACTGAGGATGGAAGTGTTTCCGCTTTCAATAAGTGAAGCTGGATATGCGGAGATTTTCTGCACAAATTTTTCTTTTTCTTTATCTCTTGCGATTAGTAACTCACCCATTCCTTTAAGTTTTAAGTAGGTCTCGTTTATAGGTAGATTTGCGGATGCGGATATATCTGCTTTCAGAGTAGTGAGTTTCTGCCAAGCAGTCTCGATCTTCGCAATAGCGTCATCGAGAGTGTTTTCAGCCATTGCAGAACCTAATATGCTCATCAGTGATAATCCGATTGTAATAATTCGATAAATCTTAATCATAGCGTTCTCTCCTTATAAATTATTTTAAGTATGTATTAAGATGTTTTACTAAGTGTAGGTGTTACCTTCACAGTGCTCATGAATCCATAGTGGTCACTTAGCCGTATCTCTTTGCCTTCAGGAGTTCTTCCATATATGAGTGGGATTGTATCGAGAACCTCAAATTGGTACATAGGAGAAGACTTACCGTAGATATGGTCTATATTTGAATCCATGTTCATTAACCTTGTAAGATTAGCCAATACTACAAGTGTATCATGTGCAACATCTCCAATTCTTGTGTTTAAATCTCCGACAAGTATTACGAGGTGTTCAAGCCAGCAAGATGCATTGATGAATTCAGCGAGTTCCTTGCACTGTGCTTCTTTCACTTTTCTGTAGAATGGATTGCCGTAGCCGGCCTGAATATGAGTATTATAGAAATCTACAACGCCAACTTCCGGGATCTCTATCCTTGCTAATGCACATCCTTTTCCTGCCCACCAATCCCCTTCCCAAAATTTGTACCAATCACCAGTAACCTTGTATCTGTAAAAGAAAACTTCTCGAATGGGATAAGCACTCATTGTCAACTTTCCACTGCCGACAAGTCCGCTTCTAAAATAATGATGATACTGTAACCTACTACTCGTTTTAATTTTGTCAATTAGAATTTGTCTCTCCTGGGGAACAAACGCCTCTTGAAAACCAACAAGGTCAGGATCGAGTTCTGCTAATGTGCGTGCGATGGCTTCCATCCTCTCTTGTCGATTCAGCCCTACAACCCAAGTATTTTGAATATTGAATGTGATTATCTTTAGGGTTACAGGTTTTGATAAAGGCTCCCTCTTTGTATTCTTGTATACACTTTCTAAGAAATTTCGAGGCTCTGGATTGTAATTCTCACTGTATATCGCAAGGAGTATAAATCCTCCTACCAACACAACAATAGGAGAAAATATAAATACACTCCAAAATAAGAATTTTTTTAGTCTTTCCATTCATCTAATCCCCTATAAGTAGAACTTCAGTTAGGAGAGTAACGAGATGTTTTGCATTTCGATTTGTGAGGAATTGTATTTGCTGTCTACAGCTTGTTCCTGAAGCTATAACCTCCACATTCTGAGGTAGATTTTCAAGTAACTTCTTCAACATTTCACCAACTTCGATTGAAACTTCATAAGTTTCCTTGAGGAGTCCAAAGGCTCCTGCCATCCCACAGCAGGCAGATGGAAGTATCTGCACTTCGGTATTAGGAATGGAACTCAGTATCCTTCTAACTTTATCTGCCTGTATGCTTGTTTTTGCATGGCAATGCTGGTGTAGAGCGAAAACTCTTCGTGTAGGATTTTCTTTAACAATTGTCCTTAAACTTTCGAGATTCTCAATAAGGAAATCTTCCATTAAGCGAGCACGGGAGGAGATAGCCTCCACTTGTGTGATCCCAAGCTCTGCATAATCCTCTGAAAACATAGTGTAGCAAGAGGGTTCTAGAAATAACAATATTCCCTTAGTGGTAGAGAGCAGTTTAAGATTTCTAATCCCTCTCTTGTATGCATCGTCTAAGTTTCCTACACTAAAGGCGGGTCTCCCACAACACGAGTGATTAGGAATTATTTCTACTTCATAGCCCATTGTATTAAGCAATTTGACAGCGTTTTTCCCTATTTCTGGTTCATAGTATCTTGTAAAACAGTCATCCCACAGAATTACACTCCCCCTACACTTTATCTCCGGGGGTGAGGCAATCCAACCTTTGTGTTTTTGGTAGAACCATTTATGGAATGGCTTTTTTGCAAATGCCGGTAATGGACGATTCTTAGTTATACCTGCAAACTTTTCTAACAAGGTTCTAATCGGTCTATTCTTAAGACTTAAGTTAGCCAATGTTGGTGTCAAGGTGGATAACTTTCCTATAAGTTCTATATTACTAATTAGCCATCTCGTAGTGTTCCTAAGGTAGCGAGCTCCGAGCTGATATGCCAGTTCTGATTTTAGTAATGCCATGTGTACATTGGAAGGGCACTCAATTTTACAAGCCCTGCACGAGAGACAATACTTTATCGCTTCAAGTAGTTCCGAGATAGGTATATTAGATCGGTCCGATTCCCATTCTTCTATCGCATGTCGGATGGTATTGGCTCTCCCTCGGGTTGACATAATTTCCTCCCGAAGAGCTAAATATGTAGGACACATAGTAGGGGTTTCTTTTATACAGGTTCCACATCCATTACATTGTTCAAGATTTCCGAGGAAACTCTCATCCTTGAATTTGAAACTTATTTTTGATGAGAAGGGGAGTCTCAGTGGACGCCAACGAATGTTCTCATCAAACTTATAGGTATCTATGTCCACTACTTTACCTGGGTTCATAAGATTTACAGGGTCGAATACCTTCTTTACTTCTTTCATCACTGAGAATACTTTTTCTCCTACCTGGTCTTTCATAAATTCTGAGTGAGCTACCCCAACCCCGTGTTCCCCCGTAAATGAGCCTTTATATCTTTTAACTAACGAGAATACCTCTCCCGCAAGACTCCGGAATTTTCTTATTTCCTCATTACTATGTAAGTCCAGTATCGGTCTTACATGCAATAATCCTGCTGAAGCATGACCATAAAACGAAGCCCGCAATTTATATTTATCCATAATTTCATTCAGCTCGCGTACATAATTAGTTAGGTCTGACGGCCTTACCGCAGTGTCCTCTATACCAGTAGCAGGTTTAGCGGATCCTTTCATACCCGTTAGTAATGATAACCCCGCTTTCCTAAATTCCCATAGCAGGTTTCGTTCTCTATCAGTTTTGCATGTAATACACTTAATACCGAGTTTCATTTTCTGCGATTTTTCAATGATTTCCTCATCGGGGTCAAAGAACTCTACAAATAACAGGGACTTCAAATTGTGCTCATCTAATCCTAACAATTCTCTTGCAGACTGAAATAATACCTGTCCCTTAGTTTGATTGAATAGGACATCGTCTATGTGCTCTATGCTTGCAGGCTTTAATTCCATCAGAGGTTCTATGGCTACCATCGCAGATTCGAGAGAATCAAATGTGTATACTATTAGTTGCCTATTCTTAGGGATTGGCACGAGGTTCAAAAGTGCCCGGGTGATCACCCCAAGTGTTCCCTCGCTCCCGCCGAACAAAGGAACTGGCGATGGATATTCCCTGAGATACCTATCCAGAGCATAGCCAGGCCATCGCTTGAGTACACCCTCGTGGAATACACATCTAATCTCGTCAGCATATGGAAGAACTTTTTCAGCAATATCCTTGCTTCCTAACCACGAATCCGAACCATCCTTGGTAAGTAAATGGATATTCCCATAGCAGTCCACAAATTCTATTGCAATAACATGATCAATTGTAAGGCCATAATTGTGCACAAATGCCCCCGATGAATTGTTCGCAATCATACCTCCTAAAGTAGCTCGAGAACTTGTAGCAACATCCGGTCCAAACATTAAGCCGAACTCTTTTATAACCTCATTGAGAGAATCAAGTACGACTCCTGCTTCCACCCATACCTGCCTATTTTGGGGCGATATTTCGAGTATTTTGTTCATATACCTTGATAGATTTAGCACAAGTCCTGGACCAATTGCTCCACCTGATAAACCTGTGCCTGCACCTCTCGGAATTATTGGTATGCCCTCATTACTGGCTATCCTAACTAACTCACTTGTCTCCTGGGTATCGTGAGGAAAAGCTACACCAGCAGGTAAGATTTCGTAAATGGAAGCGTCTGTTGAAAATAGCCACCTGTGGAGCCTGTCGGTTCGAATATCGTATTTACAGTGTTTATCCGCTATTTTTGAAAGATTCGCATGCCACATCATCGGAACATCCTTAACTCACAACATGAATCCTTTTCAGCGAACCTCACTTGGTAATAAAAAATGAACCTCTTCCTCGACAACTGTAATTTCCTCTACAGTAGATGGCTCTATTTCATTGATAAAACTTATAACCTCTTTTACAAATTTTTCCGGAACAGATGCCCCAGATGTAATAAGGAGAGACTTGAATCGTTTGAGCCATTCCAAATCCAAAGCGGATGAGTCAAGCACGAGTACAGTTGGCTTCCCTGTCTTTTGGGCTATCTCTGCAAGTCTTTTACTGTTTGCACTCTCCTCATCTCCCACCACTATTACCGCTTCCACTTGCTCCGCAAGGGCTTTTACCGCTCTCTGTCTGTTTGTAGTGGCATAGCAAATATTGGACTTCGCCGGGGATTCGATATTAGCAAATCTTTTCCTCAGAACTTCTATTATCTCTCCACAGTCGTCTATACTTAGTGTTGTCTGAGTTACATATACTAATTTTTCAGAGTTGTTAATAGTAAGTCGTTCTGCATCCTGTTTGTTGCTAACGATGATGCCTTTCCCCAAAGCCCATCCGAGAGTGCCTTTAGTTTCGTCATGTTCAGCATCACCAATTAAGATAACGGTATAACCAATTTCAGCGTATTTTCGTGCATGTCTATGAACCCTTTCTACCAATGGACAGGTAGCGTCTATTATCTTCAAATTTCGAGCCTTAGCCTTTTCGAGTGCTTCCGGGGGAACTCCGTGTGCACTGAAAAGTAGCAATGCACCTTCTGGAACATCTTCTATTGCTCGCACAAACACTGCTCCCTTCTCAATAAGCTCTGCTACAACATGCCTATTGTGAACTATAGGATTAAAGACATATACCGGCTTACCAAATTTTTCAATGGCTCGTTCCACTGTCTTAATCGCGCGTTCGACTCCAGCGCAGAAACCCCTCGGTCTTGCTACTACTACTCGCACTAATGTTTCCCCTTAATGAAGGTTGTCATAAAAATAAATTAGTATTATACAATTTTTCTAAATACTTAATATTTTTGTATCTTATATCTTAAAAACAATTTCTATCTAAAAACTCTTTCCTGTTCAGCCGATGTATAAAAATAAAAGAAGAGGTAAATATCAAAAGAAAGTAAATCTTCTTGTTTGTTTAACTGTAGGGTTAATACTCCTGCTATTCCTAAACTATTCAAGGATAACAGGCGTATTTAACAGAGCTTTTTGCGTCCCACTAACTACTACTTCAGCTTCTTCCATTAATCCAGAGAATATAACCGTGAGTTTTTCTCCTGGTACTCCAGGTGCTGTTAATTCTGAGATATTGAATACTCTTGAAAAACTACTGTGGAGGGCAAGGTATAGTATATATGGTGCAATTTATGATTTTGATTACGAACCTATTGCGGAAATTTTAATCAAGAAATTTCAGCAAGGGATAGATGTCAAGTTAGTTGTAGAAGCAGATAACAGTAAAGAAAGAGCAGTACTCCTTTGCGAACAAGCAGGGATACCGGTATTGAAAGATTTAAATCGAGCATATATGCATAATAAGTTTTTTGTTGTAGATAATCTTTATACCTGGACAGGTTCAACAAACCTTACGAAGAATTGCTTATTTTTCAATAACAACAACAGTATAATACTCCCATCGCGAGAGGTTGCGGAGGACTATCTCGGAGAGTTTACAGAAATGTTTAACTTAAAAAATTTCGGCAGGGGCTCTTCCAGCAATACTAAGTACTCGGATGTGCGTTTAAGCACCGCTGTGGTCTCCGTTTATTTTTCTCCGGATGATAAGGTGGAAGAAAAGCTCCTTCAGGAGATAGGGAAGTCGAGGCGTAAAATTTATTTTTTAGCGTTTTCTCTTACCTCTAAATCTGTAGCAGACCAATTAGCCTCAGCAAGAGCAAAAGGTCTTGAAGTTAAAGGGGTATTTGAAAAGAAAAACGCTGGAAATACCTCGTCTAAAGACGAGTTTTTATATTCAAACGGGATAGAAGTAAGGTATGACTCGAATCCTAAAACTATGCATAATAAGGTGTTTATCTTTGATGAGGAAACTGTATGGACGGGTAGTTACAATTTTTCGGCGAACGCAGAGAAGGGAAATGATGAAAATGTTATAATAATTCGGGCGAGGGAAGTTGCTCAAGCCTACATAAGAGAGTTTCAACGGCTTTTTGATACAGGAGTTCCTATGAGAATCTGACCATTGGCGAATGTAAGTAAGAACCAACCTAACCTAACTACAAAGGGACTGCAAAGTGATTAAGATACATCCTACTGCTATAGTAGATCCCACCGCCGAATTAGGGGACGATGTAGAAGTAAAACCTTATGCGATTATCGAGGCAAATGTGGTTATAGGTGAAGGTAGTGTTATAGGTCCCCATTGTGTAGTAGGAGCCGGAACCCTGATAGGCAAAAATAATGTGTGTTACAGTGGAGCACAGATAGGCGTTCCTCCCCAAGACTTAAAACACTTAGGACATAAATATGGAAGAACCATAGTGGGGGACAACAATATATTTAGGGAATTTGTCACAGTAAGTTCAAGCACTGTCTACTCAGAGACAGAGGATGAACTTCGTAAGGCGACGAGAATCGGGAGCAATTGTCTGTTTATGGCGTGCACCCATGTAGCCCACGATTGCAAAGTTGGAGATTATGTGATAATGGCTAATGGTTCTGCACTTGCTGGGCATGTAGTAGTTGAAGATTATGCGACAATAGGTGGACTAAGTGGAATACATCAATTCTGTACCGTGGGCCAGTACTCGTTTGTGGGGGGGATGTCAAGAGTAAGTAAAGATGTTCTCCCGTATATGATAACTGAGGGCTATCCCGCTCAATGTTTCGGCCCCAATGTGATAGGTCTTCAGCGAAGAGGCTTCTCAAACGAAGCTATAGCAAGAATAAAGGAGATGTATAGAATCATCTATAGGTCTCAATATAACCTCCAGCAAGCAGTTCAAGTAATTTTGGAAAAGATCCCTGATTCCTTAGAGAAAACCGTAATACTTGAGTTCATAAGTAGATCCAAGAGGGGAATATCTAAGGGGCCCTTAACCCCTGCAGATGCGGTATTGAACCCCATCAGCGACGAGCTTGTGTAGAAGTAAAGTCTCCAAGGAGAATTAATGTGGCTAAAAACAAATTACGAGCGGGCGTAGTAGGTTTTGGTTACTTAGGCTATCACCATGCGAGAATCTATAAAGAGCTGGACAATGTAGAGTTAGTCGGTATAGTGGATATTTCCGAAGACCGCAGAAAAAAAGCAGAGAAAGACTTTAAGGTGCCTGCCTATCAACACTTCTCAGAACTTATAAGCCAAGGAGTAGATATCGTTTCTGTTGCTACTCCCACGGTAACCCACACTGAAGTGGCTCTACCAATATTGGATGCAGGGATTCACTTACTCATAGAGAAGCCACTTGCAGACACAATGCCAAATGCTAAATTGATTGTAGAGAAGGCAAAGGAACGAAAATGTATCTTACAGGTGGGGCATATAGAACGCTTCAACGGAGCGGTGAAGCAATTGTTTCATCTTATAGAAAAACCCCTCTTTATTGAATGTCATAGATTAAGCCCATTCCCCAATAGGGGCACTGATGTAAGCGTCGTGTTAGACCTAATGATTCATGATGTAGATATAGTGTTGAAACTTACTAATAGTGATGTCATCCAGATAGATGCGGTAGGGGTGCCCGTGTTTTCAGAATCAGAGGACATAGCAAATGTGAGATTGCGATTTTCTTCAGGGTGCGTGGCTAACATCACTGCAAGTAGAGTATCAATGGATAGGCTAAGAAAGATAAGGATATTTTCTACCCAAGAATATGTTTCTACTGACTATACTTCTCAGAGTTTGCTCTTATATAGAAAAAGAAATGCTCCTATTCCCAAAAATGGGAACTTGATGGATATGATAGAGATTACCCCAATCTCAGTTTCTAATGAGGAACCTCTCCGAGCTGAGATTAAATCCTTCGTTAATAGTGTACTCAGTGGAACACTACCTGAGGTTACGGGAGAAGATGCTTTAAAGGCACTCGAGTTATGCTGGAAGATAATAAACCAAATACGGAACCAAGAGTGAAATTTTTATTTTGGGTAGTTGGAGACCCCTCCGCAGATTTTCACTGTGCAAGAGTAATTCAAGAAATACGCTCCTTAGCACCACATGTAGAAAATGTAGGGCTCGGTGGTCCACAAATGGCAAAAGCCGGTTTAACACTACTTTGTGATTTGTGCTCAAATGCGATTATGGGTTTTGCAGAAGTTATTACTCACCTCAGCAAAATAAAAAAACTTTTGAGCCAAACAGAAAGATGGATTTCTGAATATAACCCTATAGGTATTGTGCTTGTAGACTATCCGGGATTCAATCTACATCTCGCCTCGAAGGTAAAGCAACTTGGAATCCCGATAATCTACTACATTAGTCCTCAAGTATGGGCTTGGAAAAAGAACAGGGTTAAGCGAATAGCAGAGTTGGTCAAGAAAATGTTAGTTATATTCCCGTTTGAGGTAGATATTTATAAAAGTGTTGGGGTGGATTGCGAATATGTTGGGCATCCCTTGATTGATAGGATACCTGAAATTAGAAAACCCTTGGCGTATTCTCCTCCCTACAACATAGCTCTGCTTCCTGGGAGCAGAATCCAAGAGATAAAAAGAATACTCCCAGTTATGATAGAGACAGCAAAAAAGTTCAAGAAAGAATACCCAGATACTCATTTTTTTTCATCTTCTGCTAATCAACAATGTTATAATGTTATTAGAGAGGTGGCAAAAGATTTAGAACTTACAATTCTCCAAGAAAATATAGAAGGAGTTTTATCGATAGCCCACGCGGGGCTCGTAGCATCAGGAACAGCGACACTTGAATCTGCCCTTTACGGGATGCCATATCTGTTAGTTTATAAAACTCATCCTTTGACATACATTATTGCTCGCTTCTTAGTTGACATTAAATATATTGGTATTGTTAATATTATTATGAACCAGCAAGTTGTTCCAGAATATATTCAGAAAGATGCATACCCGCCACTATTATTCGAGGGGCTTAAGAGGATAATAGAAGATTCGAAGTTCAGAGAATCAATATTGGAAAATTTCCAAAAATTGAGGGGAGAATTGGGTTTGCCAGGTGCTTGCAAAAAAACTGCCGTAGAAATCTTAAAAACATTAGGTGAATTATCTACTGTGTAAAAAATATTAGATGAGGTAAGACCTTGGAAATGGTTGAAGACGACTTGTTTTCATATCAGATTAACAAGAAAGAAAAGAAGATATATCTTTTCGATGGTATGGGTTTTTTGTTTCGCTCCTTTTATGCGATTCAAGCCCCATTGAGAGACAAGGACAATAATCCTACTAATGCCATATACGGATTCATCCGCACACTTCTTAAAGTCATAAGAGAACATAATCCTGAATATCTTGTGGTTGCTCTTGATGCACCGGGAAAGACTTTCAGAGAGGAGATATTCTCAGAATATAAGGCTAATAGACCAGAACCTCCTAAAGAGTTTGTTCAGCAAATTCCCCGGGCACTTGATTTAGTAAAAAGTCTAAATATTCCCGTGATATTCAAAGAAGGCTATGAGGCAGATGATGTCATCGCTACCATCTCGAAAAAGGCTATTTCGGAGGGATTCGAGGTTATTATAGTTTCTGGGGATAAAGACTTGCTTCAACTCCTCGATAAAAATGTAAAGATGTTTGATGCTTTTCGAGAAGACAAAGGCAAGTGGTATGCAGTTGAGAATGTTATTGAAAGGTTCGGAACAGATCCAACTCATGTTCCTGATGCACTTGCTCTAATAGGAGACACAGCTGACAATGTTCCAGGGGTAAAAGGGATAGGTGATAAAACAGCAAAGAAATTGATGGAAGAATATCGTTCCCTTGAAAACCTCTACAACAACCTTGATAAGCTCCCACCTAAATTAAAAAAATCCCTCGAAGAAGCTAAACAGCAAGTCTTTAATTGCAGAGACTTGTTGACTGTAAGAACAGATGTCCCCATTGATTTCAATTTAGAACATTTTAGAAGAAAGCCCTATGAAAATCAGGTACTGCTTAAGCAGCTCCAAGAACTGTCTTTCCTCTCACTGATTCGGGAGTTAAATCTAAAATCTCAAGATGATGAGAAATCCCCACAGAATTTAGAATCAAGTTTTTCTGTAATTAAACTTAGAGAGGATATGGATTCGCTAACAACACAAATAAAAAATCTTAAAAGATTTTCATTTGACCTACACATAGTAAATAGTGATATACTACTTCCTGAGCTATCGGGGATAAGCATATCACTGGGTAAAGGGCAAAATTATTATATTCCTCTGAGTAACTCAGATATTAAAAGTAAAGCCTCTTCTGAGGAAACACATAAATTTGAAAACATAAAACTCCTGCTCGAATCCGAGGAAATCAAAAAGTTTGGATTTAATCTAAAAGAAGTTATCAAATTTCTTGTAGAGTATGGAGTCAATCTCGCTGGTATCGGATTTGATGTGATGGTTGCGTCTTATATCACCGACCCAAATTTTACTAAGAACAGATTAGAGGATATAGCTGGAAGGTTTATTAACGACCTCCGCCTGATAGAGTTCGAAAAGGATTCGACCGTGCCGTTTGAAAAAGTTTACTCTACAAGAGCAGAAGTGATATATCTGCTAAGTGAAGAACTTGAAAGAAAATTGAAAGAAATTTCAGTGGATGCTTTGTATTATGAGATAGAACAACCGTTAATACCTGTGCTTGCGGACATGGAGCTTACAGGTATTAAGATAAATCCACAAGTCTTTGCCAAATTGAAAACAGAGATAGATTCGAGGCTCAGTTATCTTGAATCCGAAATCTACCGAATCGCTGGAGAAGAGTTTAATATAAGTTCTCCAAAACAACTCCAGGTAATACTTTTCGAGAAATTGGGATTAAAACCTATCCGCAAAACCAAAACAGGTTCCTCCACTGATATGGAAGTATTAGAAGAACTTGCATTAGAACATCCGCTCCCTGGCCTGATAATAGAATATCGAACACTTCAGAAATTGCTTAACACATACATAGAGGCTTTGCCCAAACTTGTGAATCCCCGAACGGGTAGAGTGCATACTACATTTAATCAAACTGTAGTAGCTACTGGTAGACTCTCCAGCACGGATCCAAACCTACAGAATATCCCTATTCGCACAGAGTATGGTAAGAGGATCCGTGAGGGTTTCATAGCAACAGACAAAGATTGGGTTCTAATATCTGCGGATTACTCTCAAATTGAGTTGAGGGTATTAGCACACTTCTCTGAAGACCCAGCGTTGTGCGAAGCCTTTAATAAAGATCTGGATATACACCGTGAGACGGCTTCAAGAATATTTGACATTCCATTAGATAGAGTCACTGATGACCAACGCAGACAAGCAAAAGCAATTAACTTCGGTGTAATATACGGTATGACTCCCTATGGTCTTTCTAAAACTGCAGGCATAAGTACCTCCGATGCCAACAAGTTTATAGAACAATACTTCCAAAGGTTTCCAAAAGTAAAGGAGTGGATTGATAGAATAGTCCAAAATGCGAGAGAAAAGGGATATACTACTACCCTGTTTAATCGTAGACGCTATATCCCTCAACTTAACAGTTCAAACCAAAATGAAAGAAAGTCAGGCGAGAGAATGGCAATAAATACTCCTGTCCAAGGGAGTGCTGCGGATATAATAAAAAAGGCCATGATTGAAGTTCACAAGTACCTAAAAGAGACAGGGGCAAGACTATTGCTCCAGGTACACGATGAGTTACTAATAGAAGCCCCTATTAAGAAAGCAAATAAAATTGGGGATAAGGTCAAGGAAATTATGGAAAGTGTAGTCCAGCTGAAAGTCCCGCTTAAGGTGGATATTGGAATGGGCAGTAATTGGGCTGAGGCCCACTAAAAATTGAAGTTGTAAAATCTTTTTTCTCTATAAATCACTTTAATTTTCTCCAAAAGGAAATTTGTATGGGTAATTTTCACAACAATGATAACTCAAACTACAAAAACCATAACAGATGGAAGTCGAGGACGATGGGAAACAGGAAGAATTCAGCACATCGTTCAACACAGCAACAGCAAAACAGAAAAAACAGAAACAACAAGAATCAACCACATCCTAATAATCCGGGTAAAATGCCGGTGTTAGATGTGGCAGAAGAAGAAAATGTAGATATTCAAGCTGGTGAAGGACCTGAAATTTACATCACCGAGCTTAAAAATATGAGTATTCAGCAACTCAATGATATTGCTTCTCAACTTGGGGTTCAAGACACCAGCTCAATGAAGAAACAAGATTTAATTTTTCAGATTCTCAAAAAAAGTTTTGACCATTCCGGGTCGGTTGTAGGAGAGGGCGTGTTGGAGATTCTTCCAGATGGATACGGATTTCTTCGCTCTCCTGAAGCATCATATCTTCCCGGACCTGATGATATCTATGTTTCCCCATCCCAGATAAGAAAGTTTGGATTAAGAACTGGTGATACTATCTGTGGTCATGTCAGGCCTCCAAAGGATGGAGAAAAATACTTTGCTCTGTTGAAAGTCGAGTCAGTAAATGACGACCCTCCCGAAGTAGCTTCCCAAAGACTATTGTTTGATAGTCTTACTCCGCTACATCCCAATGAGCGCTTTATCCTTGAGACTACTCCAGATGAAATAGCCATGCGCATTATGGACTTAATCTCACCTATAGGAAAGGGGCAAAGAGGATTAATTGTGGCTGCACCATTCACGGGGAAAACTGTCCTATTGCAAAAGATTGCTAATAGTCTAACTGTAAACCATCCGGAAGTAACCATAATAGTATTACTCATAGATGAGCGACCTGAAGAAGTAACCGATATGAGGCGATCTGTAAAAGCGGAAGTGGTAGCGTCTACTTTTGATGAAGCTCCGGAAAGACATGTGCAAGTAGCAGAGATGGTGCTCAATAAGGCAAAGCGACTTGTAGAGCACAAACGGGATGTGGTGATCTTACTCGATTCTATGACACGCCTCGCTCGGGCATATAATGTGCTTGTGCCATCGAGTGGTAAAGTGCTCTCCGGCGGGATAGAAGCAAGTGCTCTCCAAAAACCTAAGAGATTCTTCGGAGCTGCGAGAAAAGTTGAGGAAGGGGGAAGCCTTACTATCCTTTCTACAGCTTTGATAGATACCGGTAGCCGAATGGATGATGTCATATTCGAAGAATTCAAAGGCACCGGTAATATGGAGATTCATCTCGACCGCAGACTAATGGAGAAGCGCATTTTCCCTGCTATTAATGTCACTCTCTCAAGAACGAGAAAAGAAGAATTGCTAATACCCAAGGAAGACCTTGAAAAGATATGGCTACTACTGCGAGTATTGAGCCCGCTCGATACTGTGGAGGCTACCGAACTACTCATCGAAAAATTGAGGAAGACTAAGAGCAACTCAGAGTTCTTAAACAACATCCAAAAAATGTAGAGCATCTATTCCTCGATAAAAAGCTCTTCTATGACTTCTATTATCTTTGTGGGAGATGTGTAAAGTCTCGACACTTGCTTGTTTACCTTTTTAGCAATCATCTCCAAGAGAACCTCGTCTTTAGGGTTCGCCATGGCAAGTGGTAAATTGCTTCCCGCCGTTTTTAGAGGAACTATTAACTTTTCTAAACAGTAGTTAACTCCCAGATAACAGACTAAAGTAGAATCTATATCTTCTGTCCTGAGATGAATAAAAGGGATACCATTTATAATAGACAGAGCCATATAAACCGTAGTCTCATCCACAATGGCATTTTCTACAAGATAGAACTCCACACTCGCAATAAAGCCATTACACATTAAGGATTTGATACTATTAACTTGATCTAAATCTAAAATATTTGCATGAAGCAGAAGGTTTAGTAGATTTCTTTCAGAATCTGGCAAGGAGTAGAAGGATAGCAAAAGCCTTTTTTCGAGGTCCTTATACTTTATGTTCTCTCCTGCAAAAGTCTGATTCAATTCCTCTTTGATGTTCTTAACTCGGGATTCCCAATACTCTACTGTCTCCTGGAGTTTTAGATTTTTCTCTTTGAGATACTTGTTCTCTTCCGAGATTTTTTCATTTTCTCTGCGGAGTTCATCTAACTTTTCTATGAGTCGGGCACTTTCTATTAGGACTTCTTCCTGCTTTGTCTCTAATAGTTTTCTTTTAGATATTTCTTTTTCCAACTCTTGATTCTTCTGAGCTATATCTTTTTCCAACTCCTTTAACTCTCTTTGTAACTTGTTCTTCTCACCAATTAAAGTGGCTACCACAGACTGTTGAGTATCAATAAGTTCCCTAAGCGACCTCAGTTCAGAGCTCAGACTCTCGTTTTCACTTTTGAGTTTGTTTATAAACTCCTCGCTACTGGCTATATTGTCCTGAAGTCTCTTAAGTTCATACTCGTAGGTAGTTAACTTCTCCGCCAATTCTTGGTTTGCTAATTCAAGCCTTCCAATTGTAATAATATACTGACTTGATTCGCTTGTTAGTTTTTGAATCCTACCCTCCAGGTCTTCAACTTCTTTATTCTTTTCGGTAAGCCTCAATTTCAAATCACAAATACACTCTTCTCGCTCTTTTAAAACTTCCAAAAGTTTTTCCCTTACCTTCCTTTCCTCACCTAACTTTTCCTCAATCTCAGATAGTTGGACTGCTATAGTATGATTTTGAAGTTCAAGGGTTCTTATCTTAGCATTCAAGGTATGGGTTTCTTGTATCTTTGAAGAGAGTAACTTGTCCAACTCACTTTTCTCACCCTTTAAAATCTCGTAATTCTTTAAAATTTCTTCTTTTTCCCTTTTCTCCCTTAGCAGTTCGTACTTGAGATTTACAAGTTCAAGCAAGAGTTGATTAAGTTTATCTGCTATCTCGACTATCTCAGGGGAGGTGGTAGCATTATTTTGAGTTATTAGATTTCTTTGAGCCTCTTCAATATTGGGAGTTGGATTAACCTTCCAGCTTTTCCGAGAATCAGAAAGTGGCTTATCTCTCTCTGCAGAAACCTTACCTTCGTCCGATATGCTACCCATATAAAAATTTTCTTTAACCCACTCGCTTTTGAATGGCAATATCAAATTACCTCTTTGTGAGGCAATGAACTAACTCATTTTCAAATTTTTCCTTATCTTTCCAGTAGAGAGCAGTGCGGATAGGCTTTCCTTTTTCATCTGGATTAGTTTTACCCTCTTCATCTATCAATATATTGACCGTTTCTACTCCTACTACATCTTCTGACCAGACACAATAGACCGCGAGAGTATCAAACAAGACACTACTCTCATCCGCGGGATAGTGTGCTCTGTTTGTCCATATATTATAGTTCTCAATCACAACTTGAGCATACGGAGAATTACTCTCTCTAATTTGTCTAAACTTATCCCCTCTTAGGATAATGGTTCCACATGTATCCAGTGGAATCATAGTGATTTCCCAAGGTGCAGAGAAGACTTTTCGAGCACTTGCTGAGTCTCTGCAAACATTATATTCGCAATCTCTTCTTTCGCTACCACCGTAACCCTTGTAAACACTTCCAGCCATCGTTACTACTCTTGCCTTTTCTGCAATGTCAGGAGCAATTTCTAAAGCTTTTGCGATATTAGTCATAGGTCCTATTACACAAAGGGTTATCTTATCCTTAGAACTCCTTATAATTTCGACCATCTTTTCAATGCCGTTTTCATAAAGCACCCCTGGATATTTATCCAATGAGTAGCCCTCGATCCATTTTAGCTGATTGATTTTCTTATCACTCGTCTTTATTCCCTTTCCAATTGGAATGTCAGTTCTTTTGATTCTTTCCAGCATTTTCGCAACGAGTAGTGCTTTAGCATCAGTATCATCACAAGCGGTGACAATCATCTTAAGATTAACTCTCTGAGAACTTATTAGAAACATAAGTGCCCAGGTATCATCAATATCATCGCCTATGTCAGTATCAAGTATTACCTCAGTAGAGGCTGTTACAACACACATTTGTATTACTCCTAAAGTAATTGCTAATAACATTTGAAAATCTCCGTATTGTATCGTTTATTTTTGTCCATCTTTCACCAAATCACTTGCAAGAAGAATTGCTCCTACTAATACCACTTGCTCCCCAAGAGCACAAGGTAGAATTTCATACTTGTTCTTGAAAGGACCGAACACAATCTCATCCACTTTTTCTTTAATCCTCTCTATAAGCACATCGCCCATCAGAGAGACTCCTCCACCTAATGCAATCTTTTCTGGATTAAACAGCGTGATAACATTAGATATAGCGATGCTTAACGATTTTGATACCCTATCCAGTTCAGCGACTGCAAAACTATCCCCTTCCCGTGCACATTCTGCGAGAAGCTTGCAGGTAAAGGATTCTGGATATCCTCCTCCTTTTTTATACATAAGGCTGTCCTTAGGGACATAACCCTCCGTTTTTAATCTCTTTTCGATGTTCCAACCTGAGCAGATATTCTCAAGTTTGTCAAAGGCTCCCAGTTCATTCCGTGTCCAATCTGGAACATATGTATGTCCGATCTCGCCAGCACCATAACCTTGTCCATCGTAAAGCTTGCCATCTATAACCAACGCACCACCAATCCCACTGCCGATGTTCATATAGAAGAAGTTTCGAGTGCCTTTTCCTGCTCCGCACACATACTCTGCCCAGCCTGATGAGTTAGCATCATTTGCTACTATAACGGGTAGCGAAAATTCCTCTTCAAAACGCCTCTTGAGTGGATACCCCTGCCACCCAGCTATCTGGTGCGAAGTTAAAACAGAACCTTTATTGCTATCTACTGGACCACCGAACCCAATACCAATAGCAGAAGGCTTCTCCAATGGGTCTAATGAAGATAAAATCTCCTTAGTAGTTTTGATTACCCAATCTAATATTTCACTCGATTGCCACCATCTCTCTACTTTACCCCTTTTTAGTAGATATAAGCCACCATTCTCATCTCCAACTCCTATTTGGAGTTTTGTTCCTCCTATCTCTATACCAACTAACCTCATAGGGTGAGGCTCCTCTTAGTATTCGATTTTAGGTGTGGCTATTATTATTTAACTTGCTCTTTTCACAATTGCAAATATTCTCACCATTACCACGATTTTTCCGACAAAGTGCCCATACGGATTGTTCTTGCTGAGGATCCTTACCCTTCTTCTCAAAATATTCCTTTATGATTTTTTGTGAGAAACTCGGCGGATAATTCTTATATATCTCAAATCTCTTTTTTACCGCAGGTAAATCCACTTTATCACAATATTCATCTTTGAGAATCTTTAATACTGTCCTTTTCCGCATAGCCCAGAAGTGTGAGTTGTTGTAACTCTCATCAAACCCAGGAGTGATGTAGTTACGGAAGTCTATCTTTCTAACCAATCTCCACTTCCCATTTATATTCTCAATATATGGAGGATTACCCCCACACAAATCGCGCGCTAACCTGAAACCTTGGAAATTAGCTTCTAAGTCGCCGTGCGAAAATATTCCATCCACCAATTTTCCCACGAGATTTTCTTCATGAAATATGCCCCATAGGACCACTTTACGCATCGCATCCTCTTCTGAATAGCCCTCTTTGATATGTCTGCAATATCTTTGGTAATACCTCCTCCCGAAGCCAAAAAAATGACAGAGTTTGTCAATTCCGAAGTAAATGTCGCCTACTCTTATAGTTCTTGCCATCGGAAGTATATATGGGAAAGCGAATCCCCTATGGATACTCATTCTCTGATATCTACGAGTTGGCACGCTTAAGTCTGGATATTTCTCAATTTCTGGAGAATGTCTAATATATACCCTTAGCCGAGACCAGCCCAAGAACTGGAAAAAATGATAGTATATTGCTATAGTCAACTCTTCAGGATTTTTAATCGGCTTAGTTCGTGAGTTTACAAGTTCGATATATCTCTCGAGCTCTTCATTGAAATATCTATTCAGCACCTCTGCGGAGTCTTTAAGTTCAATACCCCAACTAAGATATTGATCTGTTTCCGCTGGAAAACCAATATTGTCTAATAAGCATATAAGTAAAACAATTGACACTAATTTTAGTACCCGCATTAGATTCCTACTCCTTACGAAAGAAAACTCCTATTCATCAGGTTGTAAAAAATTATTTTAACAAAATGAAAACTACAAATGTTATTTTAGAAAGTACTGATTGTCTGTCAGACCCAATAGGTTGAGAA
>JAOAHN010000079.1 GCA_026415215.1 Candidatus Hydrogenedentota bacterium | reverse complement strand
GGCGTTTCAGAAAATATCATAACCGCATCCTTTACTGCGTTAATCGATAGCATTGAATACAAACTTTTGAAATGTCCTGCTGGGAATACCCCGAAAAACGAGTAAACTTCATTTGGAAAATAGATTAGACCTTTCATAAATATAAGTTTTATTAAGACCGAAATCGCTTGGATTTATTGGAAAACAAGGTTAGAGTAAGAGTAACTTTTTCTCTTGAACTTTTATAAACTTTAAATATAAATATCTTATTGAGATGCGATAATACAAACTTTTCACTTACCTCCTTAGTGATACCAAACATGCTCACTCAATATTCTGGAACATCTAACCCAAAGCAAAGGGTGGGTTTCTACCGCTAATAAAGAGTTTTTCCAGATTTTAAAAAAATAAAAAAATCCTTTTTCACTAAGATGTGGTAATATATTTACATAAAAATTTTTAACAATATAAAAAAGGAGGGCGGCCATGAGGAATAAGAAAATGTTTGCGTTTTTAATGGGAGTTGCTATTTTAGTTTTAGCTCACGGATGTAAACCTGTTGTTGTGTTGAGTGTAAAGACTCTGGACTTCGGGACTGCAGAAACACAAAAAACTTTTCAGGTATGGAATAAGACCGCACCCACGCAGATGAATTTTGAAATTACCAAAACTGCGAGCTGGTTAACAGTCAGTCCTACGACCGGCTCGAGCAAGGGACCTTCTGAAAAAGTAACCATAACTGTAACGGTTTCTCGGAGTGGTTTACAGCCGGGTTCATATTCCGATACGATAAAAGTTAAATCGCCTCAAGATGGCGAAGAACTTGTTTCTGTCAGTATGACGGTATCAGGGGGACAAGAGGGAGAACAAGAGGGCACTGCGGAAGGGACCCAGGAAGGGACTGCAGAAGGGAGCCAAGAGGGAACCCCCGAAGGAGTCCAGGAGGGTGAACCGGAAGGACAGCCAGAAACCAATATAACTATTACTGGTTGGGTCAACGATACGAATTTAAATCCTGTCGCTTACGCATTAATTGAGTTAGTAAATACAAGTTTCAAGGTTTACACGGATCAGACGGGACTTTACATAATGGAAAATATTCCTAAAGGTAATTATGTGCTCTCCGCAACAAAAGAAGGGTATGCTCCTTACAGCATTGAAGTTACTGTGGGTGATATCTTACCCGTAACAGTAAATATAATCCTCGTTAAACAAATTAAAGTTCAGGAGGTGCCTGATATTGAGAATGGGGCTGTTGTTACTGACCCTGATGGAAATGGTATTGTTATACCTCCCAACTCAGTATTCGACGAAGCAGGAAATCCAGTAACAGGACCTGTAGATGTATATATTACGCCATTAGATTTTAACGAGCCGAATGATATTCTGGCATTTCCTGGAGGGTTTCAAGGTATTTCTACATCAAAACAGGGAGAACGAGTTGACTTGGAGTCTTATGCATTAGCTGACTTTACATTAAAACAGGGTGACAAAGAGGTAAAATTAGATACCACAGCCAAAGCGGATAATCCAGCGGAAATAACTCTTGACCTCCCGGATGATTCTCCTCTTAATGCGGGAGATAAAGTGCCTTTATGGTATTTTGATGAGGAATTAGGAGTCTGGATTGAGTCGGGAGAAGGGACGGTTTATGATGACAATGGTGATAAGTATTATAAGGCTCCTGTTCAACACTTAACATGGTGGAATTGTGATGCTCCTATCACGGACAAGACCTGCATACAGGGTTATGTAAAAGATAAACAAGGAAAACCTGTAGTAGGTGCTGTGGTAAAGGCTATTGGCTATTCCTATAATGGAGTAACCACTACCTACACGGATATTACAGGTTTCTTCTGTGTGGATGTGAAAGGAAATTCCACCGTTATTATTGAGATATACCTGCCAGGATCACAAATCCCTGTGTATCAACAGACAATTAATGCAAATACCGTTGGGAATTCATGCCAAACTGGCATTTGTATAAATTTGGGTACTATTACGGGAGATTTCAATAGTTGTATCCAGGGAACGGTAACAGATAGTAATGGAAATCCATTAGGAAATGTAACTGTTCGTTCATCTGCTGGCACAGAAGCGATCACGGACAGTTCGGGGCATTATTGTCTCGAGGCTGTTGGAGATGTTCCTATTACAGTATATGTGGTTACTCGACCTCCCGTAACTGTTCTTGCTAAAGCGAATACCTCTTGCTCTGCAGGTGATTGTGTAGTTGCGGACATAAAGGTTGAATATCCCAAAGATGGTTCTTATGTAGGGATAATGAGCGTAACTTCAAATAAACAGCAAGCCTATAAAGCAACCCAGTATCTCATTTCATCCACTGCTGTATTTGCTTCTTTCCCCCAAAATCCAATCACAGGGCCTAATGATCAGTGTTCTGTTCAAACTTTTAAATATAAACTTTCGGAGGGTGGACCTCAACAGGATGATCTACCACAAATTAACTGGTCTGGGCTTGACCCCGGTGCACCTGGTTCGTTCCAATGCTCAAACCAATCAGTTGATTTTATAAGAATGTCGGATTCTTATATCCAGGAAACTGGAATGATTCAGCCGTGGATGTATTCGATATTTATTTTAGATTATACGAAACCAATCTACACCATCGAGGAAACACCTGCTTTCACTGCCTCCTGGCCAGGAGGTTTTGATATTGGCGCATTCTCACTTAATGGACAAATTCCTCCTCAGTTGGTAATTACATCCCCTCAGATAAGACAAACCACCTCCGGACCTATTTTTGCTTTTGACCCCACTCAGGATATGAACTTAGTATGGAATGTTCCTCCAACACCCGTTCCGGGGAGTTTTATTGAGGTAGATTTGTCAGGGGTTACTTATACTTTTGAAGGGCAGTCAGAAGTTATTAATTTAACCGTAATTACTTGTATTCTCACAGATGATGGGTCTCATGTAATTCCTAAAGAATTACTACAGCAGCTTCCTACGGGGACTCCCATTAAACCTGTGGTAATAACTCTTACTGTTACCCGTTGCCATGTAAAAGAGGTTTCCGTGCCATTAGTAAAGGGTGGCAATGGGAAGTTGGTGGTTAGTGCTCAAACCATGGTAAATGCATACAGCTTACAAAACATCCCAACTCCGTAGATAGAATAAAAACACAAATCTTATCTCGATAAACTCTACGCCCTGTACTATATGTGCAGGGCGTAGATTATTTATATAGTTTTACGAGAGGGAATAAAATTCGAAAATTTTCTTATCATAAGTGCAGCTTACAATCGGTTTTTTTATTCCTTAATAGAGGTTAGCTTTCTGCAGACAGTATGTAAGGTAGCTCATTAGGATTTGTCAAAATAAATTACCTTATTAGAATTTAATTACAACTGCTGTTTAATTCGTTACTTATTAATAAACATGTAGTTTTGGGTCCAAGACGACATAAAAATTTTGCCTATTCCAAGTTTTTTAAAGGAGTCTATTATGAAGAGTGTTAATATGATTTTTATTTGGACTATTTTCTCTTGTATATGTCTTTTAAACTATTCATTTGCCGATGAGGGGGAGAAGAAGCCAAGATTTCATATAAATGAGGTTCTGCTATGTAAGATTGATCCGGATGTTTTAAGTGAGACGCTTATAGTTAGTGGTGATGGTTGGAGATTTGCTTATGTCGTTTCCAAAGGTGATGAGAAACAATTTGTAGTTATAGATGGAGTTAATGGGAAAGAGTATAAATACATTTACGGGGATACACTTGTGTTTAGCCCGAATAGTAAAAGGTTTGCTTATGTAGCAGAGAATGAAAATTATAGGTCAGTCGCAGTTATTGATGGTAAGGAAGGGGTAGAATATGATTTGATTGATAAACCAGTTTTTAGTCCGGACAGTAAGAGGTTGGGCTATGTAGCAAAGCGAGACAAAAAATGGGTGGCTGTTATAGATAATGTTGAGGGCAAAGAATATGACAATATAGATATGGAGAGCATTATCTTTTCTCCTGACAGTAAGAGGGTAGCATATTTAGGAGAAGCAGAGAATAAGATGTTTATTGTAATTGATGGAAAAGAGGGGAAACAGTATGAAGGTGCGGAAATAATTAGTTTCTGTTTTAGTCCAGATAGCAAAAGGTATGCATATATTGTCTCGAGTAAGGATAGGAGTAAGGTAGTAATTGATGGAGTAGAAGGTAAAGAATATGATAGCATTGAGGAGGATTCGCTGTGTTTTAGTCCAGATAGCAAAACTGTATTGTATATTGCTCAAACGGATGGAAAAAAAGTAATAGTTATTAATGGGGAAGAGAGTGAAAAATATGATTATTTAGGTAATGTTGTTTTTAGTTCCGATGGGAAGAGATTAGCTTACGAAGTTAATATAGATGGTAAGTATAGTGTAGTTATAGATGGAAAGATGGGTAAGATTTATAATTTTATGGATAATATTTTTCCTAACTTTATTGTATTTAGTCCTGATGGTAAACGCTGTGTATATTCAGCGATAGAAGAGGGGAAATATCAGGTAGTAATAGATGGAGTGGAATTCAAAAGCCATAGTTGTCCCATAAGTGGAGTGCCTATATTTAGTCCCGATGGTAGTAAGTTTGCGTATATAGTTGGTTGTGATGAAAAGGAATTTGTAGTGGTGGATGGTAAGGAAGAGAAAGGCTTTGGATATATACTTGAGGATTCTCTTGTGTTTAGTCCGGATAGTAAAAGGTATGCCTACGCCGTTTTCAATGAGGATAAGTGTTTTGCAATAGTAGATGGTGTAGCGGGAAAAGAGTATGACATCGTATTAAACCTTAAATTTAGCCCAGATAGTAAGACCGTGGTATATAAAGCAGGCAAAGGAGAGAATGCCTTTCTTGTAGTGGATGGAGAAGAGAGTAGAGGGTATCTCGATTTTCTTAACGGGAGTGATATAGTTTTCAGTTCACCAAGAAAATTTTATACTTTGGCATTAACTGAAACTGAGATATTTCGATTAGAGGTAGAGATACAGAAATGATAACAGATTGACTTAGCGGGGTAGTGTATTTTTGAGGAGTATATTAATTTTAGTTGTGGGCAATATATTTTGTGATTTGATAGTGATAAAATACTAAAATGTTTTTTTACAGTAATTGAGTAAATTAGATAAAGAAGGGGGCTGAAATATGAAAAGAAAATTCTTGGTGCCAGTAATTTTAGGTGTTTTTTTGTGTATATTGGGTGATGGAGGTTTTGGAGAGGAGATGAAGGATTTTACTAAGGAGAGTAGAGAAGAAAAAGAACGACGGATGCAATGGTGGAAAGAGGCTCGATTTGGAATGTTTATCCATTGGGGATTGTATGCCGTGCCTGCGGGGAAATGGGGAGATAATACTAATTACGGAGAACAGATTAGAGACGAGGCAAGGATTCCCTTAGAGGAGTATGAAAAGTTACGGGAGCAGTTCAATCCTAAAGAGTTTAATGCGAGGGAATGGGTAGTATTTGCGAAAAGGGCAGGCATGAAGTATATAGTTATTACTTCTAAACACATCGATGGTTTCTGCCTTTTCGACTCAAAGGTAACTGACTGGGATGTTATGTCTACCCCGTTCAAACGGGATATATTGAAAGAACTTTCTGTTGCGTGCAAAGAGGAGGGAATAAAGCTCTGCTTTTACTATGCCATAATGGATTTGCATCATCCTGATTATTTACCAAGGAGGGAGTGGGAGCGAGAGATTAGACCTGACACGGGGGCAAATTTCAGCAATTACATTCAATATATGAAAGCTCAGTTAAAGGAGTTAATTCAAAATTATGGTCCGTTAGGAGTTTTGTGGTTTGATGCAGAATGGGAAAATACATGGACCCACGAGCTGGGAGTAGAATTTTACAATTATGTTCGTTCCTTACAGCCAGATATTATAGTGAATAATAGAGTGGATAAAGGTAGAGCGGGGATGTCTGGGTTCGCACCGGCGGAGAATGTAGGCGACTTTGGAACTCCTGAGCAAGAAATACCCGAGACAGGATTGCCAGGTGTATATTGGGAAGTGTGTATGACAATGAATAATCATTGGGGCTACAATGCAGAAGATAAAAATTATAAGTCTACCAAAGAATTGATTCACCTGCTTGTAGATATAGTTTCTAAGGGTGGGAATTTTCTGTTGAATGTGGGACCTATGGGAAATGGCAAGTTTCCACCTGAAGCAGTCAGCGGGTTATTGCAGATTGGGGAGTGGATGAAAATAAATGGCGAGTCTATATATGGAACTGATCCAAGCCCATTTTCAAAACCTGAATGGGGGAGGTATACAGTAAAAAGACTTGGAAATGGTAGAGTCGCATTGTATCTGCATATTTTTGACTACAAACCTTCTCTTAAGATAAAAGTCCCGATTACTCAAAAGCCAATCAATGCCTGTTTACTTGTAGATAAATCACAACAAATCGAATTTGAAACTGATGCAGAAGGGGTTATTTTGAAGCTCCCATATATGATCGAGCCGGATCCGTATGATACGGTGGTTAGATTAGAACTCGAAGAGAAGTTTATCGGTACTGTAAATTGGGGAAAATAGACAATAGTTACTCAAAAACTTTTTCCTCTTCTTTATCTGCGTTTGGTGCATCCATTTCGACATTACGGGATATTTGTGCTGTTTCGGGGCGAAGATATTCCTTGTACCATTCGTGCTGTATGATTAAGTCCATTATTTCATTTGTGCCGACCCATATTAAGGCGAGCCTTATGTCTCTGAGAATTCTTTCGAGAGGATAGATGTTTGTGTAGCCTATACCTCCCATTACTTGCATGCAATTATTTGCGATTGTCCAAGCGGATTCAGTTACAAACTTCTTGGTTTCCGAGATCATTCGTCTTACCCTTCCTGGGTGCACAGTCCCCGAATCTACAGCACGAGCGGTGGCATAGACCATTGCCCGCGAAGCATCCAGTAACATAACGCTGTCTGCAACTTTGAACCCCACCGCTTGGAAATTGGCTATAGGTTGACCAAAGGCTTTTCTGCGTGAAGTATATCTCGTGGCTATCTCTATTGCGGGTCTAACAGAACCTATTGTCATAGCGGATGTCCCCAATCTTTCTGGAATCATGTTTCTCACGAATACATCAAATCCTCCGTTAATGCCATTCAAAGCAAATCGCTCAGGGACTTTTACCTCATTTAATATCAATCTTCCTGCACCGCCACCTCGAACACCCATTAACCCGTAGATATATTTAGTCTCTACCCCTTTTGTTCTTGGAACCATGAAGCAGGAGATTCTTTCATGTTCAGGGGCATCCGGATTCGTTACCGCATATACCATAAACCAATCTGCACCCTCAGCTCCTACAATAAATCTTTTTTGACCTGTGATAACCCAGTCTCCACCAACTTTGCGAGCCTTAGTGGTTGATCCGAAGAAATCAGAACCGCCCCTTGGCTCTGTAAGGCATTCTGCAGCGCACACTTCCCCCTTAAGTAATGGTATGACAATCTCTCCTTTAAGTTCTTCCTCTCCGAACTCAACTATTGCCTCTGCTACAATGTCACCACCAACACCCCAAAGGCAAGCTAAGGAATAGCTTGCGACACCCATTTCCTCAGCAACTATAATATCGTCTACCCACCGGAGGCCTCTCCCTCCATATTCTTTTGGTATTCTTATGCCTAACAAGTTTCTTTTTCCTGCTTCGCGGAGAAACTCACGAGGGAATTGAACTCGTTCTGCGTCCATATCGAGGATTAATTCCCGCGGAATAGATTTTACAAACTCTCGAGCTTCATCTCTGAGTTTGATTTGCTCGGCGGTCATCATATAATCAAACATTATCGCTCTCCTTTTGTAGATTTTTATTCAGGATTTTACACTTTTATTCTAATGTTGTCAATTACCAAAACCTTCCATTTCAAAAAAGAGGAATATTTATAAAATCTTTTTGTAATAATACACGAGTTTATGCTGTATGATTAGTATGGTTGTACAAAATATAGAAACTTTAGGAAGGAATAAAATATGAAAGAGAGAAAAATATTAGTTTCGGGTTTGATTATCCTTACTGCTGTAGTTATGCAGGGTTGTAAACCATCTTTAATGGTTTCACCTCAAGAGTTAGTGTTCTCCGGAGCAGAGACTACGAAGAGTTTTCAAGTGTGGAATGGAACTCGGCTTACAAAGTTGAATTTTACGGTCGAATCAGCGAATTCATGGATCAGCGTTAATCCGAGTAAAGGGATGAGCTTAGGTCCTAATGATAAAAAAAGTATAGAGGTAACAATATTGAGAGGGAATATCCCTTCTTCAGCCGTAGAGGGCTCAGTATTAGTTAAGTCTCCCCAAGGGGCAGAAAAGACGGTAAAGGTTGTAGTTAGCCAGGTTGGTGAAGGAGAGGGAGAGGGACAGGTGGTCGAAGGGGAGGGACAGCCAGCAGAAGGGGAGGGACAGCCAACGGAAGGAGAGGGGGAGCCAATCCCTCAACAAGATTTTTCTATTTTAGGTTGGATAAAGGATGTGAATGATAATCCAATAGGTTATGCGACAGTGGAATTGCTTAACACCACCTATAAGATGTATTCTGACCCATCTGGGCTCTTTTTGTTTGAAAGTGTTGAGGATGGGGACTATGTTTTAGCAGTGAGCAAGACTGGATTTGCTGATTATTCTGTGGAGATAGAAGTTGGTGTGGTAAAACCTCTGACATTAAATGTGACGCTAAAGGCTTTGGAATTGGCAGGAACTATTTACGGAGAGACAGGGGGTAAGGTAGAAGATGCAGAAGGAAATTCTATAGAAATTCCGCCTAATTCTTTAGTAGACGAAAAGGGGAACCCTGTTAGTGGCGAAGTTGAGGTTTATATTACACCATTAGACCTATCGAATCCGAGTGAGTTATCTGCATTTCCTGGAGGATTTCAAGGTGTATCGCTATCAAAACAAGGGGAGCGAGTAATTCTTGAAAGTTTTGCTCTTGCAGATATAAGAATTATGCAGAATGGTGAGGAACTCAATCTTAATACTGCGAAGGCAGTGACAGCTGTTCTTTTGTTATCACTTCCGGATAACACGCCTCTTCAGGTTGGAGAACAAGTTCCTCTATGGTATTTTGATAAGGAGCAAGGACTTTGGATTGAAACTGGAACAGGTGAGGTCATTGAAGATGGAGGGAAGAAGTTCTATCAAGCTAATATTCCTCACCTCTCGTGGTGGAACTGCGATGCTCCATTGGAAGACAAGAATTGCATTAGGGGTATGGTTAAAGATGGCAGTGGCTACGCAGTTGCTGGGGCATTAATAAGAGCTGTAGGTGTGAGTTACAACGGAATCACCACTGGTTATACTGATACCAGTGGTTACTTCTGTCTTAATGTAAAGCGAAATTCTACTTTCCGTATAGAGGTTACCTTACCAGGGGGGAGTTTCCCAGTAGTTGTGCAAGAGTTTAACGGAGTAGACTTTCCTTCATCTTGTGAAACAGGTGAGTGCATAGAGATTACCGAACCATTGGTGGCTGAGTTTAATAGTTGTGTGCAAGGGTATGTGAGAGACTCGGAGGGAAATCCCGTTGAGGATGCTGTTGTCCGTTCATCAATAGGTACTACCGCAGTAACAGATACTAATGGTTATTATTGCCTGGATGCTTATGTTCCCGTTGGCGAATCCCAGTTTGATATCACAGTATTTGTTTTATCTCGACCACCTGTCACAGTGACCCTTGATCCGGGCACCTCATGTTCTGATGGAAACTGTGTAGAAGCAAATATTGAGGTGACCTATCCGGAAGATGGCGATTATGTGGGATATATGGATGTTACCCAAATTAGGTATAAGCATGGGGAGAATGAGTATTCTTATGGCATAGCACCAAACGCTATATTTGCATCCTTCAGTAAAAGACCGCTGGTGCCCTCAGAATTGGATGTCTGTAGAGTAGCGGTAATAGAACGCGAGTTAGAAGAGGAACAAATCGAAGGAGAACCAGGAAGTTATGTTCCCAATTGGTCAGGTCTTGATCCCGGTAGTCCAGGCTCTTTTGCTGGAAGTGAGCTTTTAATAAATATGGTTAGATATGCAGATATAGTGTTGGGTGGGGGATATAGGACAGTTGAGCCATGGATGTATTCGATGTTTGTGCCAGAAACATACCCATGGTTAAATTCTCCTATGACCGAATTTACATGTGGTTGGCCAGGTGGATTAGATATAGGAGAGTTTGATGCTTTTTCGGTGATGCCTCCATACATATTGGTTACAAATCCTCCTTATGTAGAGGGGTATTACTACAATACTTTTAATTATACCCCTAATGAAGACCTACAAATTGAGTGGGTTCCTGCTGAAATACCTTCTGGCTATGAAGGCTATGTGAGAATTATTCTGTATGTAGTGGTTTACGAATGGGGTGAGAGCAATAATAAGATTCACCAAGGTATGATTGTGTGTGAAGTAGCGGATGATGGCCAATATGTTATATCCAGTGACTTGTTACAGCAGATGCCTCCTCTGGTGGCGGGAGTTAATAGCTACGGGTATGTGAGCTTAACTATCTCTCGAGTGTTTGCAAAAGAAGTTCAAATCCCCCTTACAAAAGGTGGCCAAGGCAAGTTTCAAGTTCTCTCTACAAATAGTTTCATTATGAATTATTATGCAGAATGAGAAGGCGAGCCACAAATAATTACTGAATAAAAACTATGTAAAGTATGACTTTTATATCGTTATTTTTCTATCTTCGAGTTTGCATATAAAGCTTAGATAGGAAGCATGGCTATGGAATGCCTTGTCCATTATTATTCAGCTTCCTCTGCTTGTCCACATAATTATGACACCAAACATAGTTCTACGATACCTCCATTATGCCCATAGGTCATAAATTTACGCCTTCGAACTATATCAACTACCCTCCTACATTGAACCACTCTACCAAGCCATTTGTCCTCGGTGTATACTGCCTTGTCAAACTATGCTCTAACCTCTCTTCCCGATATACTACATCTATCCAATGCTCTTCCTCCTGCTCTTCTCGCATTTGACAATATCTGTCAGTAAATCCTTCCCCATTATCTCTAAGAACTGTCTGGGTGGTATACTGAAATTGTTCAGTTTACCTCCTGGAAAAACTTCTGGGCATATAAGAAACTCTGTCCATTTCTCAAAGACACATATACCAATCGAGTCACTCCATCCGATCCGTAGCCCCACATAATACTCTCCTCTGGGGTGATCCTGACAATTTCGGTAATTTTTTTACATCAATATGAATGAATCCCAGCAGTATAGGCTTGAACATCCTATGAAAAATCTCTTTTTATCTCTTCGCTTCCTTTTTTCCCTCTTCATTGATAACTCCATATCGATGGAAACATTGCAGTACTAAATAGGTGTGATTCCAGTGCGGAATAAATGGTTTACACGCATCCACAGTATCACGAGGAGTTAGGTGGGTAGTCCTCCTCACTTCGCAGATGCTCCGTTGCTCTTCTGCATTGAGGAGAGCTAGTCCACTGTCGCCAAGCCCACACAGATGCGAAGACATTTTTAGCAAAATCCTCTCCCTATTTCTAATTTCTAATTCTCCCCTATTCCTTCCCTATTACTGTCTTCTTATTTAACCCCAATCGCGGAGACAAAATTGATATAGTTTCTTTGCATATGTTCAATTACCCTAATATCATCTTCTGCTGTGTTTGTTTTATTATATTAACTTACGACAATCTCATCACCTACCTCGTCTAAAAAGCTTTCTCTTACTACTGGACTTGTCTGGAATGTTTATGAGGAGTTATTTTGTGAGAGGAGTGAAGAGAGGGGATGAGTGGAAGAAAAATTAAAAAAACTATTGACAAATATGTGTGAGTCTTTTGTATAATTTTTTTGTGAGAGAGATTATTTATGGGGTAGTAATAAAAATTTAATTGTGATGTTGTAGATGAGACGGGCTTTTCCATAGTCACTCTTTATTGCTACATAGTGGAGTGTGGTGTTGGTAATAAGAGGATGAGTAGTGATAGAAGAGTGGCAGTGGATGGGTC
>JAOAHN010000065.1 GCA_026415215.1 Candidatus Hydrogenedentota bacterium | reverse complement strand
CTATTCTCAAAATTAGTGAAACTACAACCATTATAATCAGAATAAAAATGCCTTTCGACCAGTGGAATACCCAAGAAAGAAACTGGAGTAATAAGTAAATACACCCGTCTGTAGACAAATTAATTAGCATCTCATGATGTGCTATCATTTCCCAATCAGTATAAGTGTATTTCCATCCCCCGTAACTTAACTCATAAGGAATAGCAAAAAAGTAGATGCATACACTTCTCAAAATAATCGTATGAATAAGGATCAAGAAAAGTCGAGTGAAAAGAATAATACTTACACTACTAATAACATAGGTAGGCAAGAATAACAGTCTTTTTTGAAAACCACCTCTTAACTCTCCTTGATTTCCCCTCGTTAACACCAACAATAAACCATTCAGTGCCGGAAAAAAATAAGTAACTACCTCCAAATCCCATACATAGAATTCCCAATCTGGAAAAGTAAAATGGATTAAGTATGCGATCCAAACTTCAATGAAAATCAATGCAAAAGAAATACTGCCTGAAACCGACAACTCTTCCCACAATATTGCCTGCCAAGGCTGTCTAAGCCTCTTCATATTGTCCTTCCTTTTTTGTCTTTTTCACATATCCCACAAAAATATCTTGAAGTTCAGGTGCCATCACCTTTATAACCGTCCCACCTTTTGCCTTCACAACTTCTACCGCGTCCTTCTCTGAACAGCGAAAAAGAATCCTTGTCTCCCGACCTAAATTAATTACTTGTACCACTCTTTCTTCTTCTACTAATTGAGGTATCTTCTCCCATTTTGCTACCACGAGCGAAAATTGACTTCTAATGTCTTCCAAAGACGCACTAAATACAATCTTACCTTTGTGAATCATACATACATAGTCAGATATTCTTTCCACCTCATCCAACAGGTGGGATGAAAAGAGCACAGTTCTCCCTTCCTCCGCAACACTTCGAACTACCGTAGATAGTATGTCTAACCGTGCAACAGGGTCTAATCCCGAGGAAGGTTCATCAAGCAAGAGCAAATCTGGTCTATGGGCAAGCGCTAATAGAAGACCTAACTTCGCTAACTCCCCCCGAGAGAGTGACCTAACCCTTAAGTTTATTGGCAATTCAAATTCTTTAATCAACCTCTCCGCATACCCCATATCCCAACTCGGATAGAAAGCAGATGTATAACTGATTAGTTGATGAACTTTCATCCACCTGGGCATATCCCTCGTCTCCGAGAGGTATCCGATTCTGCTTAATACCTGTTTGGGATAGAGCACAGGGTTTAAATTGAATACCCTCACACTACCCTTTTCAGGGACATAAGCTCCTAATATATGCTGAATAAGGGTAGTTTTGCCCGCTCCATTCTCACCTACCAGACCATAAACCTGCCCTTGCATGACTTCTATTGAAACATTATCAAGAACCTTCTTCTTCCCAAAATGTTTAGTTAGATTTTCCACCCTTAAAACTGTCCCATTCATGTTAATGGAAGAATTATGCTCCTCAATCTCGCTCATTGCCTTTCTCCTCTGTTTGTTGCTTGTAAATTTTTGTGAGCCGTTCATTGAAAATCTTTGCCAACTCTTCCAAGGTAAAATTTAGATTCTGTGCCTCGACTATGAGAGATTCTATCTTCTCCTGAATAATTCTTAATCTTTCTTCATCAGAAAAAAGGATTCTTCTTTTAGCCACATAGGTACCCGCCCCTGGTCTGGTATAGATTAGGCCCTGAAATTCGAGCTCCCTATAAGCCTTTGCAACCGTGTTAGGATTTATAACTAATTGTTGAGCAAGGACCCGAACAGGGGGCAATTCATCATCTTCTCTTATAGCACCCGAAGCAATCATGTATTTGATCTGCCTAACAATTTGCAGATATATGGGAGTTCCATCGTTGGGGTCAATCTTAATCACTTCATAACCCTTATACTACTGTACTATAATTGTAATACAGTTTAGCCTAATTGTCAATGGAATTTTTATTCCCCAAAACCACTCAACTAATATTCAGGGATGTATTTCAACCCCTATATATCATAAAATTACCAAAATAAGAGTCATAAAGCTTTTTAAATAATACAAGGAATTTGTGTTATGCCTAAAAAAAGTCCAAATAAAAAAGTCCCCTTAAGAAAAGAATTACCTGTTCAGTTCACATGGGATTTATCCCCAGTATTCAAGAACGATGAAGAATGGGAGAGAGAGTTTAAGAGATTAGAAAAACAAATTCCAAAGTTAGAAATATTCAGAGGACATTTGTCTCACTCTCCAGATACTCTCCGAGAATGTCTTGAACTACTCAACAAATTAAACCAAAAAATTGAAAGATTAACCGTTTATGCTAATCTTAAATTCTCAGAGGATCTGACAAATACAAAGTATGCAGGATACTCAAGCAGGGTACAATATTTAGGAATGCTCCTCGCCCAAGCTTCAAGTTACATAACCCCTGAAATACAAGCAATTTCCGATGTAAAATTTAATAGATTCTCGCTCTCCCCAAAACTTACTTCATATAGATTTTTTCTAAAAAATTTGAGGAGGTTCAAGCCTCATACCCTATCTGAAAGAGAGGAGCGACTACTTGCCCTTCACACCGAAGCTTGTGGAAGTCCAGGAAGAATTTTCGAACAACTCAACGATGCGGACTTGAAATTTGGAGAGATAAAAGACAAGGAAGGCAACAAAATAGAATTGAGTCATGCTACATTTAGGGTTTTAATGGAAAATCCTGACCGTGATTTCCGAAGGAGAGCTTTTTTCCAATACTATAAAGAATACGAAGAGCATGCAAATACTCTTTCAGCATCTTTATCTTCTTCCATTTTAGAAGATATATTCCATGCCAGAGCAAGGAATTTCAATTCCGCATTAGAATCTGCTCTCTTTGAGGAAAATATACCTATTGTGGTATACCACAACCTTCTGGAATCTGTAAAGAATAACCTCAATCCTTATTTTGAATATCTAAAATTAAGAAAAAACATCCTACAACTCAAAGAACTCCATGCATACGACCTATATGTCCCTATTGGTAAACCAAAGAAGAAAAAAATCAAGTATGAAGAAGCTGTCGACATAATTACAGAAGCACTCAAGCCTTTGGGAGAAAAGTATGTTAAGATTCTCAGAGAGGGTCTCCTCGAAAAAAGATGGGTAGACAGATACGAAAATAAAGGCAAAAGAAGCGGGGCTTTCTCTTGGGGATGCTATAGATGTCCCCCGTACATACTAATGAACTATAAAGATGAAGTAGAAGATTCTATGTTTACTCTTGCCCATGAGGCTGGTCATTCGATGCACAGTTATTTTAGCGACAAGGCACAAAAATTCCACTATTCTCACTACTCAGTCTTTGTAGCTGAAGTTGCATCCACAGTCAATGAACAACTCCTAATCAACTATCTACTCCGAAACACATCCTCTCGCGAAGAAAAAATCCATTTAATCAATAAAGAAATAGACGAAATCAGAACCACGCTTATACGCCAAACAATGTTTGCTGAATTCGAATTAGTTACTCACACATTAGCAGAACAAGGAACTCCTCTCACCTTAGAAACCTTTAGAAATGCGTATAGAAAAATTCTCGATGCTTACTTTGGCGGAAATATGTTCATAGATAAACAGTTAGAATTAGAATGTCTCAGAATTCCTCACTTCTATCATGCGTTCTATGTCTATAAGTATGCAACAGGTATATCTTCTGCCATTAGCATAGCAAAAAGTATCCTTTCAAACGATAAGACCGCACAAAAAAAATATCTGAAATTTCTAAGTTTGGGAGGGTATGGGTATCCACTCGAACAATTAAGAGAAGCCGGTGTAGATTTGAAGACACCCAAACCTATCCAAGTTGCGATGAATCACCTTGCTGAAAGAGTGTCCTTACTAAAAGAACTTCTGATAAAATGAAATTTTAAAGATTAACTAAAGAGATAGGAGACTTTCAGATGAAAAATAATGTCATTTTCGAAATAGCGTTGATTTTAATTTTTACTCTAACTCAGTTAATTTCTGAATCCGACTCTTCTTTCGAACATCTAATAAAACCAATACTCGGAAAAAGTATGAGGGCAAGTAGCTCACATGAGGACATCTCCAAAAACGGAGATGCGAAACCTATAGAGCCACATCAAACTTTAACATTACTTGAAGCAGATGGACCTGGCATTGTGAATCATATTTGGAACACAGTGGCTACTGAAAATCCGTTCTATCCACGGACATTAGTCCTCAGAATTTATTATGATGGAATGGAAAAGGCAAGTGTAGAAGCTCCTCTTGGGGACTTCTTCGGTCTTGGATTAAGTGCCCATAAGTTCTTTATTTCTCAACCTGTGGCAAATACTTCTCTGGGAAGAGCCAGAACCTGTTTTTGGCCCATTCCATTCCAAAAACACATAAAAATTACCGTAACTAATGACTCTGACATTAGAGTAGGTTCATTCTACTACTATGTAGACTGGATAAAGATGAACGAACTCCCCTCGGATACTCCATATTTCCATGCAAGATACCGCCAAGAATACCCCGCTAAACCAGGCAACTACCTCATTTTAGAAACCGAAGGAAAAGGACATTATGTAGGCACTGTGTACTCAGTGATGCAAATGGAGACAGGCTGGTTCGGCGAAGGTGATGACTTTTTCTACATAGATGGGGCAGAAACGCCTCAACTTAAGGGCACTGGCACAGAGGACTACTTCAACGATGCATGGGGGTTCCGTGAATTCTACGGACCTTATTACGGAGTCCCGATTTACGAAGGCGTCTTTTCTGGAGACAGGGTTAGCATCTATAGATGGCATATCCCTGATCCAGTGAGATTCGAAAAGAGTCTCAAAGTAGTAATTGAACACAAAGGTAGCATAATGAACGAAAAAGCCCCCCTTATGAAATGGGATATCGCGGGTTTTGAAGAACGCTCCGATTGGGTAAGTTCAGTCGCCTTTTGGTATCAATACCCTCCCACCACTTGGGAGGAGACCTTACCTCCAGCTGAAAAAAGAATGCCTCCTTACAAATATTTAAAATTCGATAAACTCACCTATAAAGGGAACCCAGATTTCCTAATACTACCCACCGATTATTTCCTACTTTATATACCTCTAACTCAAAAGTCATCGATAGAATTTTATTTTGAAGTAGAAAAGAAAGGAACCTACAGGATTGATTCTTATATGGTATATTCATTGTTCTGCGGAGTATACCAACCATATATTGATGATAAACCTATAGGTCCCCCAATTGATTTTTCATTACCCGGATACGACTACACTTTACTATACCTTGACATTCATGAACTCAACGAGGGGAAGCATACTTTGAAATTCGTTGGAGTAGAACAAACTCCTAAATATATGAGAAACCTACTTCCAAAGGTATATGGGTTAGGAATTGCAGGGATATCCTTACTAAGATTAGAGGACATGGAGGGCTACAGAGAAAGATTGAGAAGTCTTGTGCCTTCAGCATTTCCAAGTGAAAATACCCAACAATAAATAAACATACTACCAAAGTAGGACTTACAAGGCTTCGCTTATGAAAGTAATTATCGCAGGTGGAGGAACCGGCGGACATGTGTTTCCCGGTTTAGCTATAGTAGAGGAACTACGCAGAAGAGACCAGCTCCTTCTTATCCAATGGATTGGAAAGAAAAAGAGTTTAGAAGAAAGTGTATGTGCACAACATAATATACCTTTCCGAGCAATTCCGATGTTAGGATGGCCAAGAAAAGGGACTTTATCAAAACTAATAACATTATTTGCCCTTGGTGTTTCAGTATTGCGCTCATATCAAATCATAAGAAGATTTCAGCCCCAAATAATCATAGGAGTTGGAGGTTATGTCTCATTTCCTCCACTATGGTGTGCCCAAAAACTTGGAATACCCACTGTGCTTCACGAACAAAATTCTAAAATGGGCTTAGCAAATAGATTATTGGCAAAAAATGCAGAAAAGGTTTTTTTAAGTTTTCCACTAATTGAAAAACTCGAAGGAGAAGGGTTTAACAAGGATAAGTTCATCATTTCGGGTAATCCTGTAAGATTATCTTTCTTAAACCCTCCTACTAAAGAGTCCGCTCGAGAAAAATTAGGATTATCTCAAACCTTATTCACTGTGATGTTTTTGGGAGGCAGTCAAGGAGCAAGATTTCTCAATCAGTGTGTTAAAGAGATCATCGATAAGATGGACCCGCAGGAATTCCAAATAATTTGGCTAACCGGTAAAAATGAATATGATCACTATAAAGTATACTCTTCAAATAACAAGACAATAATAAAATTATTTCCTTTTTCGGATAACATAGCGACCCTTATGGCTTCAGCTGATTTAATTGTATCTCGAGCGGGAGCTTCTACTCTCGCTGAAATCACTACGATGGGCAAACCATCAATACTAATACCCTATCCTCACGCTACGGATAATCATCAAGAATTTAATGCAAAAATGATGGAAAAAATGGGAGCAAGCGAAGTGCTACTCGAACCACATACAAACTCCACTGAGCTATTAGAAAAGATTAGAAATTACATAAAAAACCCTGAGACATTAAAATCTCGTTCTGAATGTGCGAAAAAAGTAGGAAAGCCATTAGCCAGTGAAATAATTGCAGAAGAGATATTAAATTTACTTTTCCCTCCTCCACAAAACTCATCCCGATCCTAAATATTCACCCGTGTTAGTTTCATTTTGAAAAACCTTTGTTTTACTTTTGAACAAATAATTCATGATTTAGAACTAACCGACATCTAAAAATCCGCATATTTCTGTGAGCTTTAATAGCTCTTAATTTGGCACAGTAATTGCTTATTTATTTGTGAAAAATTGAAAGTAAAAAACAAAAGAAAGGAGGGATAGATATGAGAAAGTGGTTAGACCCTTTCAAAGAGCTTGAACTTCTCAAAAAAGAGATGGACGAACTCTTCCGTGCATTCGAAGAAGATTTCTGGTGGGACATGCCGTCCTTCCGATTCTCGTTCTTGCCTGGAGTCTCTGCTCGGTCATATCCGCTAATCAATATAGCGGAGGACAAAGACAATCTCTACATTGAGGCTTTGGCGCCTGGGTTAAATCCAGAAAACATTGAGGTCTCTGTTTTGGACAACAGTCTGCGCATAGCCGGTGAGAAACCCCCGGTAAAGGATATAAAACCGGAAGCATTTCACCGCAATGAACGCAGTTCGGGTAAATTCCTCCGTACCATCTCTCTACCTGTGAATGTGGACGCTGAAAAGGTAAAAGCTGAATACAAGAACGGTATCTTGCTTATCACATTACCAAAAGCGGAATCTGCGAAACCAAAACAAATTACAGTATCTGTAAGTTAATAAAAAACTACAATAAAAAGGAGGTGAGATTATGAAAGAGACAACAATTCCCGTCAAAACTGACACTCGCAGAGTGCCAGATACTCGCTCTGCGACGAGAACGATTAGACCCCCGGTGGACATATTTGAAACTAATGATGGATTGACAGTGATTGTAGATTTACCGGGGACTCATAAAGAAGACATTCAGATCCAGATTGAAAACGATGTGCTAACAATTAAAGCAACTCCGAAGAGCCTCCTTAACATAGAGCCATTCTATAGAGAATTTGAACTATGCGAATATTTCCGTCAGTTCCAGTTGAGCGATAAAACAGACCAAGACAAAATTAGAGCTGAGATGAAGAATGGTGTGCTCATTATTCAGCTTCCAAAGAAGGAAGGTGCTAAACCTAAGCAAATTCCAGTAACAGTTAGTTAATAATCCACGGGGGATAGTCTTTTCAGACTATCCCCACTCTAACAGAAAAAATACCGTTAAAATTAAGAGAAGGAGGTGAAACCTATGAATAAAAATGCCTTAATTCCAGTAAGATTAAGAGAAACTGTGAATGAGCTAAGACAAGTCATAAATTATTGGTTTGACCGTCTCGTCCAAGGGCGAAGTGAAACATCTCCAGCACTATCTGCCGAGCCTTTCTTTACAAGTTTATTTGATCTCGGCGGATACCCTGCGGTAGATGTAGAGGAAACTGCGGACGAGATAATCGTTACTGCAGAGGTTCCTGGACTTAGTGAAAAGGATTTCGAAGTAGAATTGCAAGGACAGCGTTTAATCATCCGTGGAGAAAAGAAAGTTCAACAGGAAAAGAAGGACCGCTCATATTATTACTCTGAATGCCAGTATGGCTCATTTTCAAGGATAATACCACTACCTTGCGAAGTTATAGCCGAAAAGGCGAGTGCTAAATATAAAAACGGCATCGTAGAGATACATCTTCCAAAGAGCGAATCAGCCAAATCCCATAGGGTTCAAATAAAGGTTGAGTAATAAATACGGTTTGCGAACTACCGCTTCTACCCTTTCCAATAACCGCCACGAAGCCATGTATAATATACATGGCTTCGCTTACTTTTATTTTTACAATTTTAAATTCTTTTAGAACGACTTCTCTTCGATTATTGCTCTTCTACTATTACCTTCCATTCGAGTATTCCACCTGAAAAATCAGGTTGGAGATTTACCACAAGACGAATCGCATTCGTTTCCACTGGTTTAAAAACAACTTCATTGTATTTATCTTTGTTAGTAGTGCGGGGGCTTGGTTTAGGAACAGGAACCCATTTCCCATCCTTTAGATACATTATTTCCCAAGATTTTGGGACTCTACACTGCCCAAATCCGGTATCATCAAACCAATAAACTTTTACCCCTTTGACCTTGTATTTTTTATCAAACTTGTACTGGACCCATTCGGAAGTTCCTTTATGGTCCCACCAAGTAAACCTTGGAACACTTGTATCAGATGAACTCTTTGGTTCTACAGAATCATTCAACGCTTCATACGAATCCGTAGGGCACTTGTAAGAAGCATCTACTATAGCCCGAGCTTCCAAAGAAAGTATGGGAACTAAATCTGGGGTTTCAGGCAACCATACTTTCATATATCCCTTTTCCCTATTTGCCCACGCATAATATGGAATCATCTTCAATCTATGCGATATTTCTTCTGAAACGCCTGAGGATTTCACTTTAGTCATTGTTTCTATACTCACAACTCCACCTAACAAATCACTTTCAAATTTATCGGAAAACTTAGCATCTTTAGGAAGATAGACAAATCTAACTAACCCTTTATTATCTACATCTTCTGCACAAAATACTATTGGCCCTCGCTGGATAGCGACTTTGCCTCTATTTGCCTCAACCTTTTCATTAGCATAAACCCTCTGTATCGCCATAGGGAACTCAATCTCAATCTTGTCCTGATTCTTCCATTCCCTGGTTATATGAGCAAAACCTTTTTGTATCTGGGATAAAGCCATCTGTTCTCCATTTATACTCAAAATAACCTTTTCTAAACCTGGACTATCAGGATAATGATACAGCCTCTCCGTAGATCCAGAACCTCTGTAAACCCAATCGGGAATTCTGAGGGCAATGGTAAATCTCTGAGGCTTTTGCATCTCTAAAGTTAACTCTACTTTCCCTTCCCAGGGATAATTTGTAGATTGCTGAATACTCACCATTGCAGATGGAGTGGATGGATTAGAATCTTTACTCTTTAAGCAAAGCTTATTATCAGGAGTAATTCCAAATGAAAAGAGAGAAGAAATGTAATGTAATACATACAATACATCCTTCTCTAAAGCATATTGATACCCAGCAATAGTGGGTATAAATCTAACTACATTTGTAGGACAGCAAGCACACTCTTGCCAAGGGGGACGACGATCTATTCCCTCTAACTTGTTACAATAGAATATCGCATCTCCAGACAATGCCAAACCAGACAATGGCGTATTATAAAGTGCCCTCTCTATTACATCTATGAATTTACCATCTTTTTGTAGCATAAACATTCTATGTGCCCACAATACTAACCCTATCGACGCACATGTCTCACAATAAGCTGTATCATTTGGCAAGTAATACGGATTGCTAAAACCTTCAATCCGCAACAAAGAATCGCCGATGCCCGCTGTTATATACATCTTCCTCTCGGTAAGGTCATACCATAACTTGTTTAACGCAGAAAGATACCTCTCATCGCCCGTAATGGAAACATAATCTGTAACAGCGGAATATAAATACATTGCCCTAACAGCATGGCCAAATATTTCGTCTTGTTCTATAATAGGTTTGTGGTCTTGACACACACTACCCCATCTGCCATGAGGCTTATCCTTATAGGGCTTACCTCTCTGCTCTATAAACCACTTTGCCATTTCAGAGTATTTCTTTGTACCTGTAATCCAAGAAAGCTTAATTAGAGCTAATTCAATCTCCTCGTGCTGAGGAACCTCCTCAACTTTGCCCGTGCCAAAAGTCTCACATATATGGTCCGCAAATCTAATAGCAATATCTAAAAGCTTTCTCTTGCCTGTGGCTTGGTAATACGATACAGCCGCTTCGAACAGATGACCAGCACAATAAGTCTCGTGTTCCTCATCGTTAGTCCACCTTTTGTCCGGCTTGACTAAGGTAAAGAAAGTGTTCAAATAACCATCCGGCTGTTGAGCGCACTCAATAAGGTTTATAATCTCATCAATCTGATTTTCAAGAGCTGGATCCCTGGTTAATGCGAGCCAGTATCCCGCACCTTCTATAACCTTATACACATCTGAATCCTCAAAACAAAATCCTACATGTTTCCCCTCTTTCTTCCCACACACTACTCGAAAATTATCTATCTTACCCTCACTTTCGCAATACTTTAAATTATGTGGCAGAAATTTTGATCCTACTAATGTTACCCAGTTTTTCCAAAAGCCATCGTTCAGTTGAACCTCAGTAAACGGAACAGGGGTAATCGGGTAGATTGGTGGGAATGTATGAACCGCATCCAACACATAAAATGGAGCTAAAGACATCAATAGTAATTTCATCTCTCTTCCTCCGACTAGTTATTTTTGAATAAAAAATATACAATTTGTATACTACTAAAACTAATTTATCCTAATCCACAATAAATAATAAGGTAATTAGATTATATGGTGTTCCCAGCGGAAAAAAAACTACTTTCAGGTTGGGGGAGATACTACCGCCAGTGGAGTTATGTATTCAGACCAGAAGGTTGGAATGCACTTCAGTCTGTGATAAAGGATGAACGCGTTCCTGATCTAATTGCAAGAGGATTAGGTAGGAGTTACGGTGACACCGCTCTAAATGAAGGTGGGGCAGTTGTAGACATTTGTAGACTTAATAGATTTATAAACTGGGATGAGGAAAAAGGCATACTGACCTGTGAAGCGGGAGTTACTCTAAAAGAAATCTTAGATATTTTTCTACCCAGAGGATGGCTACCTTATGTATGTCCCGGAACTAAATTTATAACCTTAGGAGGTGCAATTGCGAATGATATTCATGGTAAAAATCACCATTGCGAGGGAACTTTCGGGAAATATGTTGTTGCTTTAGAGTTGATCACCCCTACTGGAGAAATCTTAACCTGTAGCAGATATGAAAATTCTGAGATATTTAAAGCTACGATAGGCGGTATAGGCTTAACAGGACTAATTAGGACTGCCACAATTCAACTTAAAAAAGTCCCTTCTGCGTATCTTCATATAGACATATACCAATGCAAAAATTTTGACGACTTACTCCAAACTGCACAAGAATTTGATAAAAAATATCCCTATACAGTGGCATGGGTAGATTGTCTCGCTCAAAAAGAAAATATGGGAAGAGGGATAGTAATGGGAGGCACATTTGCAAACCCTAATGACCTTCCTTCCCGACTAAAAAAACATCCTTACTTACAAAAACATAAACAGGAGATAAAAGTGCCTATAGATGCACCATCTTGGGCACTAACTCCCCGAACAGTTGGGATATTTAACTCGTGGTATTATGACTGGAACAAATCAAGGTACGAGCTCCAGCCAATCGAGAAATTTTTCTTCCCACTGGATAGAATATTAGAGTGGAACAGGATTTATGGTAAGAGAGGATTTATACAATATCAAATTGTATTTCCTAAAGATGAAATAAAAGGCTTTAAGGTGTTACTTGAGAGTCTTTCATCTTCACAAGTAGCTTCATTCCTCGCAGTACTCAAACGCACTGGCCCCTACCGTGAAGGATATCTATCTTTTCCTTTAGAGGGTTATTCTTTAGCATTGGATATTCCCAATTATCCAGGAACCGCAAAGTTGGTAGAAGATTTAGACTTTATAACTCGCAGATACGGAGGAAGGGTATATCTCGCAAAAGATAGCCTTATGAAACCAGATATGTTCAAAGAGTCATACCCCGAGTGGAAGTATTTTGCTGAATTAAAAGAAAAATTAGACCCCGATCACAGATTTTCCTCATCGATGGCGAGAAGATTAGAAATAGTTCCTCAGAGAAGGAGATCTCCTATATGTTAAATCCGAGCAATATCATTCCCTCTACAAAATCTGTGGTAATATTTGGTAGTGTATCTTCAGTAGGAAGAGCGATTGCCCACGAATTTGCTAAACAAAACTACTCAATAATATTATGCGACATAAACCAAGATGAGAATGAACGGATTGCTAAGGATATTCAAATAAGATACAAAGTTTTTTGTGATACTACCTTCTTTGATGCTGAAGATTTCGACCGACATCATGAATTCATTTCAGAGATAACAAAAAAGGTGTGTGGCTATCCAGAGGGTATAGTTATATGCTTCGGATACATGCCCCCTCAAGAAGAGGCACAGAAGAATTTCGCCTTGGTTAAGAAAACAGTTAATATAAATTATCTTGGTGTAGTATCAGTGTTAGAGAAATTTCTTGAAAAGTTTGAAGAGCGAAATCATGGATTCATAATTGCGATATCTTCAGTAGCGGGAGATAGAGGTAGAAAGAGTAACTACATCTATGGTTCTTCCAAAGGTGCACTTACAAGATACTTAGAAGGATTACAGCATAGGTTTGCAAGAAGTAATATTAGAGTTTTGATAGTGAAGCCAGGTTTTATGGATACTTCCATGACCTATGGAATGAACCTACCAAAAAGGCTGATTGCAAGTCCAGAGGAAGCTGGTAGAATTATCTTCAAATCCTGGCAAAAGAATAAACAGGTAGTATATGTAAAATGGTTTTGGCGATATATTATGCTAATAATTCAACACTTACCAAGATTTATTTTCTTAAGAACTCAACTGTAAATTCGTGAACCTTAATGAAAATACTCTCAATAATTAAACTACTAAGAATATACCAATGGACAAAAAATCTCTTGGTATTTGCAGCTTTGGTTTTTGCTGGGGAACTTATAGATATCCCTGCACTTATTAAAACAATCATAGCCTTTGTTGCTTTTTGCCTCTCCGCAAGTTCAGCATACATTCTAAACGACATTATAGATATTGAGCGTGACCGACTCCATCCCGAGAAAAGCCAAAGACCTATACCTAAGGGAGACATAAGCATTTTATTTGCAATCATACTTATTGCCCTACTAAGTATGATTGCTATAGCTTTGAGCTTCTATCTCGGAATTAGGTTTTTCATAATTCTGTGTGTATATGTTTTTCTAACCGTGAGCTATTCTCTAATATGGAAAGGGATTTTTCTACTCGATGTCCTTGTCCTTGCATTAGGATTCGTAGTTAGAGCCATTGCAGGTGCGGTAGCAATAAATGTAGTTTTCTCAAACTGGCTGATCGTATGCACCCTTTTCCTTGCGTTATTTCTCGGATTAGCAAAACGGCGAAGTGAACTGTTATTACTAAAGGAAGGGGCAGAAAATCATAGATCTGTATTAATATATTATACAAAAGAATACCTTGACCAACTTTTATTAGTAGTTGCAGGAGGTGCAATTATTACCTACACAATCTACACTTGTTCTCCTGAAGTTGTAAAGAGGTTAGGAACAGATAAGTTATATTTGGGTCTCCCATTTGTAATATACGGCCTATTCAGATACTTATACCTCGTTCACTATAAAAATGAAGGCTCTGATCCCAGCAAAGTTCTAATATCCGATATTCCAACATTAGCATGTGTCCTTTTGTGGGCAATACTTAACATTGGCCTCATATATTGGGGAAAATACTTCTAAACTTAGATAAAAGGGTCTGGGGAAATGTTGAAAGCCCATTACGAACTACACAGATTGACAAGGAGAACAATGGGGATTGTATTAGGTGGAGGTAGAGGTACTCGCCTCTATCCACTCACTAAATACCGAGCTAAACCAGCTGTCCCGTTATGCGGAAGATACAGACTGGTAGACATTCCCTTGAGCAATTGCATCAACTCCGGAATAATGAGAATTGTTGTCCTCACTCAATTCAACAGCCACTCTTTGAACCGTCATATAATGAACACATATCATTTTGATGAATTCCATAGAGGTAGTGTCACAATCCTTGCTGCGGAGCAGACCAATGAAACAGGAGACTGGTTCCAGGGCACTGCGGATGCAGTTAGAAAACACCTTCTTCACATCTACGACCCCGAAATAAGTTTCTATCTAATTCTCTCTGGAGACCAATTGTATAGAATGGAATATAAAGAACTATTAAACACTCATATAGCTAAAAATGCTGACATAACCGTATCAGCTATACCAGTAGCCCGAGAACATGCTCATCAATTCGGAATCATGCAAGTAGATTCTAATGGAAAAATAACGCAATTTGTGGAAAAACCGAAATCCGATGAAATTCTTGAGCAACTAACTACCCCCTCATCTCTGTTTGAAGAGTTCGGAATCAATGGAGAGGGTAAACCATACCTGGCATCGATGGGTGTATATGTTTTCAATGCGGAAGTATTGATAAAACTATTGAGAGAACATCTTGAGTGGATTGACTTCGGAAAACAACTCATCCCTGGAGCACTAAAAGAACACAAGGTATATGCCCACATGTTCGATGGCTTCTGGGAAGATATAGGAACTGTTCGTTCATATTACGAAGTGAGCATTGCAATGACAACCGATGCTCCACCTTTCGAATTTCATGACCCTGACCAGCCCATATATACTCACAGGAGAGCTCTTCCCGGAGCCAAAATTTCGAATGCAGAAATCGACCATGCAATCATTTGCTCAGGAGTAAAGATAGCTCAATCAAAAATCTCCAACTCAATCATAGGAATAAGAAGTGTAATCCGACCGAATGCCATAATAAAAGAAAGTATACTATGCGGAGCAGATTCCTTCGAAATCGAGCCTACCAGACATCCTTCGGGAATACCAATGGGCATAGGTGAAGGAAGTTATATTGAAAAAGCAATCATTGACCACAACGCGAGAATAGGCAAAAATGTGATTATAATTGGTAGTAATGATCTTAGCAACGCAGACGGGGATGGATTTTCAATAAGAGACGGGATAGTCGTCATCCATAAAAACGCAATAATTTCAAATAACACGAAAATTGGAAAAGTATGACAAACTCATCCTCAGAATTAATCTATTCCAGTAAAGAATTTAGATGGTATGAAGGATTAGCAATATGCCTATCAATGATAGGTGTTCAATTGTGTAGTGAGGTTATAAATCAGTGGGGACTATACTTCTACTCACCCTCAGGTGGTGTAGGTAGAACCGTCTATGTATCAATCAGCATAGTTGGATATATCTTTATAATAGGCACAATTTGGGATGCCTTCAGTAGCCCTGTAGTAGGAGCTATCTCAGATAAAACTCCTTCTCGTCCAGGAAAATGGAGAATTATCCCAATACACGGGAGAAGAAGGCCTTATATCTTCTTCGGCTCTCTACTTATGTTATTCACGATGATAAGTTTTTGGTATCCACCTATAGAAGGTCTTTCTCCAATTAATTTCATATACGCCACTGCAATTCTCTGTGCTCACTGGACACTATTTTCCGTAGCAGTGATACCGCTAAATGCTCTCGGTCCAGAAATCGCTCGTTCCGAGTCGGCTCGAGTCGCTCTCGGCACTTGGACTGCTGTAGGTATGATAGTTGGTTTAGCCTTTGCAAATGCACTACCAGGCATCCTTATTTCTAAACTCGACCCTGCGAGAACAGAAAATAAACTTTCTATAGACACAATGAACATCGATCAAGTAAAAAACCTTTTACATAAACAATTTTCAACATTGGGAATAGACACATTTCAAGGAACAGATGTTCTAATAAAAGAAAATACTTTAGAAATCAAGGGTAGCACTCTTTCTTACTTAAAAGAACTCGCTACTACTAATAAGATCCTCTCTTTGCTCAAAGAAGGAGGAGCAAAAAAACTTGAAAAATCCCCTCGAAAAGCATTCTGGGCCTGTGAAATATTAGAAGGAGATCCAGAAGCAATCCTAAAATATACCCGGGACAATCTCTTCAAAAATCTACTACCATTAGCTAAAGAGTCGCTTGGACTGCAATCCTCTATTAATAATAACCGTATCGTGTTCAGGTCTAAAATATTGGAACAAGTAAAAAAGGATAATATAGAAACAGAATTTAGTGAACTCAGAAATAGGTTCAAATTAGACAATGACTACCTTGAATTTATATTGGAAGGATCTTCAGTAAATACAGAAGAACTAATAAATAGATTACTCAAAATAGTTATTAATCAGAACCTACTTATACCCCGTTGGTCAAAAAACATAATAGTAATAACCAAACCGCTTGCGAAAGAGATAAGCAAAATAGAAATTCAGAACTGGTTACTATCATTGAACATACCAATCAAAATTGTCTGGTTAGAAGAAAGTTTTTCTCCCACCGGGTATAGAAGAGTTGCAATTATATTTAGCATATTATCTTTTATACTCTTCCTTTTACCAGTGATATTCGTTAAAGAAAGATATGATTCCGATGCTATTCAGAGTGAGCCTTTACCTTGGGGACAAGGACTAAAAGACGCTTTTCGAAATATTCCTTTTCTAATATATGCAGGGGCATTCTTCTTTTTCACCATTGGATTTCTCGCAGTGCAGAGGGTTTTGCCCTACTGGGCCGAACTTGGACTTGATGGCGACGAAAGCACAATAACCTTTCTACTAATTCCATTCATCTTATTGGCAGTTATCTCTTATGGATTTATTCCACTTCTCGCAAGGTATTTGCATATGAAGTGGCTTATTTTTATTGCTTTGGGAATAATCGCTTCCGGAATGCCCTTCTTATATGTAATTGGAAAATCAAATATGGACTTCTACTGGAAAACTCTCGGGGGGATGCTACTATTTGGTTACTGTGGCATAGGGCAAGCAATAATATATGTAATGATGATTCCCATGCTCGGAGATATCATAGACTATGATGAGAGTCTTTCAGGAGAAAGAAGGGAAGCGGTTTATAATGGGCTTAGCGCATTCATTTGGAAAGCTTCTATGGCTGGCTCTATTCTTTTAGCATCACAATCAATGAACAAATGGGGAAATTCAGTAGAAGACTTTACAGGCGTGCTTTTTGTAGGTCCATTTGCTGGAATATTTGGCATTTTAGGTATGCTTCTAATAGCATTCTATCCTACCGATTGGAGAAAAAAAATACATAATCCATCTCTACACTTTACTCTTTAACAAATTCATCATCAACATATTTTTAAATCTATAGAATATCGAATTACCGCTTATCACCTTCTCCCTTTCTTACCTGCCAAATATATAAAAAAATATGTATTATTTTCCTAAGATCTGAAGCAAAATCTCTGGGAATATTGGTATTTCCTTAACGCACCTAAAACCTATTAATGGAGAGCGAACATCAGGTTCTATAGCCCTTTCCTGAGTGAGAGGATTAGGCACACTTGAGAAATCGCCTCCCATTACTATCCGAGCACATAATAAATTCACATCTACATCACAATTCTCATCAACAACAGAACGAGTCCACTCCGCAACATTACCCAACATGTCATAACAACCAAAGGGACTCCTATCATCTTGATAACTACCTACAGGTTGAGGATAAGATTGTATCCCTCCAATATTAGCTGAGTCACTTTTCCAACTATCTCCCCAAGGATATTGATACTGTGCATCCCCCTGACTTGCCCGCAACCATTGAAGCACTGTGGGAAGATTTTTCTTATTAGCGACTGCGTAATTAAGAGCATCGTAAAATGAAACCATTGTCACAGGTATAAGAGAAGACTCTTCCACTACCCCAGATTTGAAATTAGATTCACACTCTTCTGGATTATTAGCACAAAATTCAACATATTTTTCTACAGTTACTTCGTTTACATCAATAAAAAAAGCAGGTACTGTAAAAGTTTTTCCTCGCCACTTTACAGTTCCCTCTGGGATAAAAATCATTCCCTCATGTTCACAAAATCCGGCGGAAAGATATCGAGCACAGGAATAAAGCATCTCAAGAGGAACTTGTTCCTTATTTAATATTTTACTCTTTATCTGGTTCAGTAATGGTTCAGCATAAGACAAGTATGTCTGAAACTCTGTATTAGATACTGACTTTTCCCTCACTTTATCAGATAGTTGAAATAGTATGTCTATATATCTCTCTACTGTGTAAACATTGTCACTATCTACAGCAAGCGACACGGTAATACCACTATCCACCTGAGATAGCATACGGCCTCTATACTGCTCTGCTAAAAGCCAGCCTCCAGATGTGCAAAGAATTACTATTATTATCAACAACCAACCTACTAATCTCCGTGAAATTGTCCATTTATCACTTTTTATTTTCTTTGTGGGCGTGGTAAAAACGGTCTTTTCTTCACCTGAGAGGATGAGGTCTTTCAGTGGCTTAAGAGCATTTCTTAACTCTGTAGCACTTTGAAATCTATCTTTCGGGTCCGGTTGGATACATTTTTCTACTATCTTATCTAATTCCGGTGGCAGGTCTTTCACCAATTCCGAAGCGGGTTTGGGAATGCCGGTAGGAACCTGTCCAGTCAATACCTCATACAGCATCACTCCACAGCTGTAAATATCCGAACGCGCATCCACATCCCTACTATTCCTAACTTGCTCAGGGGACATATAAAAAGGAGTTCCCATTACCATTGAAACTCCTGTAAGGCGAGTGTCCGCCATTAGTTTCGAGATGCCAAAATCCATGAGTTTTACGACATCCTGATTATTTATCATTATGTTTTCAGGTTTAATATCCCTGTGCACAGTAAATTGATGGGCATACTCCAATGCAGAACAAAGTTGGTCGAAATATATTAGTACTTTTCGAAGCGGTAGCCTTTGACCAGGAGGAAGTGATTCTAAAATTTCTCTCCACGACTTCCCTTCTATATACTCCATAGATATATAGAGAATATTCCCCGAAATACCTATATCGTGAACTCTAATAATATTCGGATGAGACAATTTGCGGGCAATTCGAGCCTCATTTAGAAATCTTTCTACTATCATAGGGTCTTTAGCAAATTGCGGAAGTAGTAACTTGAGAGCTACCTCCTCTCTAAGTGTATTATCAAAAACCTTATATATACTCCCCATCCCACCTCTACCAATCAATTTGACAACAGTGTATCTACCAGCGAAAGTCTCGCCTCTCCTAAGGGAGCTTATAGAAGGAGTTTCTTTGCGCAATTCTCTTGGGGATAATGACCTCTTCTCACGATCACCCAAATTCTCTTCCAATCTAATACTTGGAAGAGGATTCCCACACTTCTGACATTTACTAACTCCTAAAGGGTTTATATATTCACATTTCGAACATTTAACCTGTGCCATCTAAGGAATCCTATGATACCAGTTGCTCAACTAAAACATATTCCAGTAGCAACAATTATGATTATACACTACTATCAAATCAATTTATGAGAAAAGTTTTCTTAAGAAAAACAGGAGACAAAACCTAATTAAATTAAGGGAAAAATCAGAAAAACATTTAATTACGACTTAAATTTATCAGTGAAAATTTTTAAGATGCTGTTTTTCTTGTAAAGGAAACCAAGTTAATTCATTGGCTAATTATATCTTCGAAAACAGAGCGAATTTTTTCACTAAGAGGAGTTTCCACACGAACCGTGGGTGCATTGTATTTGTGATGAATCTGAACAGACTGTAACAATTGAGCGGAGTATTTCAGAAAATTTTCAGGTTTCATAACTAACACTCCTATACCTAAACAAGTCTGTCTAAGAACCGCATCAGAGGACACCACATATATCTTCTCCTTGTAAAGCTCCTTGTAGACCAAAGATTCTATAGTAGAATCTGCATCAGAGGAAGGAGGAGCATATATAACCCGAACCGACTCTCTTTCCTTAGGAACTCGATGGTCCTTTTCCCCCATAAACTTTTTGCCATCAAAGACAACAGTAACTTTGCAACCGGAAATTGCAGAAAATTCCTTTAAAAAATTTACGAGATGCTCTCTCGCTTCTTCAAGTGTTCTCTTCGTTCTGCCCCTTACAGGTTGAGCATAATACGAACAGAGAAAATTGTAGCCGTCTATATAGTAATGCTCTCTCATCTTTTATTGAGCTACCCTCCCGTCTCTTCGTATTCCCGTTTGACCCTCGCTCCTATCCCAGTCAATATATCGTAAGGAATCGTCCCTGCCTTTTGTGCCATTTCTTCAACTGTGATTTCATCATCTCCATCTTTACCAATAATAACTACTGGATCACCACTTTTAACTAACTTATTTGTCTTGAGTTCTACCACTATTTGGTCCATAGACACATTTCCTCTGACTGGACATCTAACTCCACCAATCAACACTTCACCCTTGTTAGAGAGGGAAAGTTTAAAACCATCTGCATAGCCAACCGGCACTATAGCTACATTCATATCATACGGAGCCTCAAATGTCCTTCCATATCCTATAGTAAAACCCTTAGGTATCGTTTTTACTTGTATTATCTTTGACTCCCATCTCAAAATAGGAGACACCAATTCTCTCGCTTTACTATTATTCACCGGCAATACTCCGTATGTAATTATTCCCGGTCTAACTGCATCAAAATAACTCGAAGGATAGTTGATTATTCCCGCGGAATTCGCACAATGAGCTAATTCATAAGGAATCCCAGCTTTCCCTAAATCCTCCAACAATTTGGAAAAAATTGATATTTGATTTTCTGTAAAACCGTCGTTTTCAATCTCTGCACACGGAAAATGGGTAGCTACTCCTTCCAGATCAATACTCGGTAAATGTACAATATTTCTTATTTCTTTAGGTGCATAATCTATGTGAATTCCTTGCCTTCCCATTCCAGTGTCGACTTTACAATGAACTTTGACAATCTTCCTTAGCTTTGTAGCTTCTTCCGAAAGCTTACGAGCGAAGTCAAATTCCGAAATTAACGGTGTTAAGTTATATTGAATCAGCTCACCTATCTCATCTTCATTAGGCTGAAGTAAAATGAGTATCGGCTTCTTTATACCACTATCTCGAAGTTTTACTCCTTCTTCCACATTTGCAACCCCAAACATATCCACCCCATCTGATTCTGCCACTTTAGCTAACTGCACAAGCCCATGACCGTATGCATTAGCCTTAACTACTGCTATAACTTTTCTATCCTTACCCACTATTCTTTTTACTGCACTTAAATTTTTCTTATATTTTGTTAGATTAATAATTACTTTAGACATCTCACACTCTCTAATTAAACTACTGTTAAGTTCTTCTTCTAATCCATTTTCATCTTTGCCCAATTCTTCCATACAATTTCTAATCCTGAATATATAGTATATGTCGAAACTAAAATTATACTGACCAAAGACGCAAAACCTATCCAGTAATCAAATGATTCTAAAATATCTCTCGAATACCACCTTAAACTCATGTCAAGATAGAATCTTCGCAATGTAACAATTAGTAGAAATGTGAAAACATAGCTCATTTGTAGAACTGTCTTAAATTTTCCCCAGGGATCTGCGGGAATAATACTCCCCTCAACTGCTGCAATAGTTCTCACGCCTGTAATTAAAAATTCCCGAGCAAAAATTAAAACCACACACCATCCAGGAATCTTTAGCTCTTCTAATTTCATCATCATTACGAATGCAGCAACCATTAGCACCTTGTCTGCTATTGGATCTATTAGTTGACCAAACTTAGTCACAGACTTCGTTCTTCTTGCTATCTTTCCATCCCAGTAATCCGTAATCGCTGCAAAAGTGAACACAAGATAGGCAAGCATAAAACTAATCCAGTGTGTAAAAGACATAAAGAGAACGAAAACAATTGCTAATATACACCTTGCTATTGACAACTGATTTGGAAGATTCAGATTCATATACCCGTTTTTATAAACTGGATAGTTAATACTCTTCCTCAAAATGAACCACAGAGGATTCCCGTGTCCCAGCATCCACTTTATTTGAAAGGTCGTTTCTTAATGGGTAGGTAACAAAAGAATATATAACCCATAATAAAAGTAAAATCACGGAAATGATTCCCCAAGTAAATAAATGGTCAACCCAAATAGGAAGTTTAAAATTTCCCTCCGATTCTACACTGCCAACTTTGTCCTTAAATACTTCCGATGAAGATTTCTTCAAATTTTCCCGAGCCCACTCAAGGTAGAGATCATAATATACATTAGGATCCTCACCAATAAATTTACAATAAGTGGATAAAAATGGATATATATTAGTCCCTAAGCCAATACCTTCAAAATTGCCTTCTTCAAAAGCAAGAATATACTTCACAGGGACACGCGTCTGCTCAAAAACCTGCTGAACAGTAAGTCCCCTCTCTTCTCGCTTTATTCTTAATCTATTCCAATTGAGATTTTTATTTTCCATCTTATCTTCCAAGTTCTTAATCTTATTTCCTCGTCTAAGTAACCACTACTGGATCTAAAGGAGTTTCCCCTTCATCCTCTCCATCTTCACCCATATCAGTTGGGTCAAATCTCAATATTTTCCTAATTTCATCTGGCGTCAATAAAATCTCTCTCGGTTTAGAGCCACGATACGGGCCCACTATGCCTCGGCGCTCCATCAAATCTATTAAGTGCCCTGCGCGTGCATATCCTATTCTCAACTTTCTCTGTAAGAGAGACACAGATGCCTGTCTCTCTTTTAACACAATCCTAACCGCCTCCTCATATAGAGGGTCATCATCTCCATATTCCTCTTGGGAAGCACTGTTTATAAAACTTATACTATTGCTATTAATATACTCCGGTGAACCCTGCTTTTTCAAGAAATCTACCAAAGCTAATATCTCGCGCTCACTAACATAAGCTCCCTGAATTCTAACAGGTTTTTGCCCATTATAGTAAAGCATATCTCCATTTCCTATTAATTTCTCTCCACCAATTGAGTCAAGAATGCATTGGGAATCAGCTTTGCTCGAAACTCTAAACGAAATTCTAACAGGGAAATTTGCCTTTATCAACCCTTTCATAATGTCCACAGATGGTCTTTGAGTAGCTACTACTAAATGAATCCCCACAGCTCTTGCCAGTTGAGATAGTCGAACGATTGAGGTCTCCACTAAGTTCTTCTGTAAGATCAGTAAATCAGCCAATTCGTCTATTACACAGACTATGTAAGGAAGCTTGCCTGAATATGTATCGCCAGAATCTAACCCTCTACTTTTGTCAGAAAACTTAAATAAGTCCACCTCTCCATTTTCTATTCGATTATTGTAAACCTCTATATTATTCACACTGTTTTGGGCAAGAAGTTCATACCTCCTATGCATCTCACCTACCAACAGAGATAAACTTTCTACCGCCTCTTTTGGTTCACTTATCACAGGCATTAATAAATGAGGTATGCCATCAAAAACAGAAAACTCGACTCGTTTAGGGTCTATCAATACCACTTTCAACTCGCTTGGCGTATATTGACATAATAGACTTACAAGTATTTGCTTCGTGAAAACTGTTTTACCTGAACCCGTAGAACCTGCAATCAGTAGATGAGGCATCTTCGCTATATCTACAACTCTCACTTTCCCCGTCACATCCTTTCCTAATGGCACCTTGAGTCTACCTGGGAATGCCAATAATTCTTCATCTTCTAAAAGCTCTCTAATCCAAACATTCTCTCTCTCTTTATTTGGCACCTCTACTCCCACCTTACCCTTTCCGGGTATAGGCGCTTCTACCCTAACTCTATCTACTTTCAAAGCAAGGGTAATATCATCTGCTAATGCCTGAAACTTATTCACTCTTACATTCGGATCGGGGATAAGTTCAAAACGGGTAACTGAAGGACCACAAGTAATGCTCACTACTTTTGCTTTAGCCCCAAATCGTTCAAGAGTCTCTTCTAACTGCTTAGCCATTGATTCTAAAACCACCTGAGAATATCCTTTTTTACTCCCAGGTGGCGGAGAATCAAACAGTTCGATTGGGGGCTTAGTATAAATCTTCTCCTCTCCATTCACTACCGGGATTTGTTCACTATAGCATAAAGTATCATTCTTAGAAAGAGAAGACTCTTTCGAAGTTGACCCAAAACCTTCTAATGACGAATCTCTTTCTTTATCAGCAATGGGTCTCTCCTCTCTGACCAAACTTACTTTCTTGGCTAAAGTCCTTTCTTCTTTTATGCCCTCATTCCCAGCATTACCCATCACACAACTTCTCTCGATTTCTCCCTTAGCTACAAGTGTGTCACTCTTTTTCAAATACTCATCACTCCCCTGATTAAAAGTTGCATCCTCATTACCCACACATTCCACATCGGGAAAATTTGGTAACACTGATGTCTTCGAGACAGAAACCGTTTTGTTTTCTGGAAACTCTAAACCAGCTCTGGTAGATTTTTTAACAGAGCTTTCTGAATTTGAGGCAAAATCTATCTCCATCTGTTGAAATCTATCAGGGGACACCTTCTCATCACCCTCTTCATCTTCTACCTCACTCACCATGAACTTAAACACCCATATCAAAGCCACTATTAATTTGGAAGTAATGCCGTACAAAAGCTTACCGAAGAACATTCCAATATCCATTAACTTATATAGCAATATTACTGCAAGCCAATCGAGAGCCAAGAAAAAGCCAATAATAGAGATAAACACTCCCACTATTATTCCCACATATTCACCAACAAAATGGCTTATCTGACCACCTGTATAATAAGGTAATATAGGTCCACCAGACCCGGTTGCCGAATTTCTAATACAAAAAATACTGCCCTCAATAATCATTAACCCAAATAGAAAAGATAGTATTCCAATCCCTTTGACCCACCTACTAAATCCTTTAGGACGACCAAATGAAGAAATTCCTAATAAAAACAAAATTATGTAAATACCATGAATTGAAAAATCACCTATGCCATTCCTAATAAAAGATATGATATTCCTACTTGATTTATTTTCACTAATTGTTGAAGTCTCTTTAGTATTTACTCCTTTGTCGTGATTCTTTTCTTCATCAATGCTACTCCCTGCACCTTGATCTACTAAATAGTCTTTGCTATTAATATCTCGCATCACAACTTTCACATCATCCAAATTTCTAAATGGCAGAGAAATATTACCTATGTGATTTCTTAGCCTAACATCATTCGTAATATCTAAAACCAGAAAGAGAAAAGTAGTTGATATAAAGATAAAAACCAGACCCAAGAACTTTCTATTGAATTCACTCTGACGAGTATACATAAGAAACTCCTTAATATAAACACTATATATATGATCTTATATGATAACACAATTATCATAATTTGTCAATAGTAATTATTATTTATTAAATATCTGTTTAACAGTTAGTTACAAATTAAACAATAAAAACCAAAATAAAAATTATCTGTTTGAGACTTTTAATTTATGATAGCCCCTATATATTGTATTGATTTTATTGATTTGGTTATTAGTTAATTCAATGAAAATCAATTATAAGCTATTAAATTATAATCATTTTTCATAAAAAATAAAATTTATATCAGAATGAAAAAAACACATTAGTATAAGTTTAATATAATAAAAAAGATAAAAAATATAAAAACTTTGTAAACTACTTCAATAAAAGTATAATTTTATCTTTTTCATTTTTATAATAAAATTTGACACTCTTATTTCGGATAGGATAAAATATTAAGCCAATAATAATGACTTTATATTGCCCCCAAAACTAAAAACACCTTAATAAGGTTACTCTTATTATGCCCAGGCCTTCTCTTCTCTTAACTAACGATGATGGAATTCATGCTAAGGGTTTATCTATCTTAGCAGAAGTTTTAGAAACTATCGCTGAGGTTTATGTTTATGCCCCTGATAGAGAGCAAAGTGCGGTAGGACACTGTGTTTCACTTAAAAAACCATTAAGAGTAAAAAAGTATAATCAAGACAAACCAAACTGGTACATGGTTGATGGAACACCTACAGACTGTGTAATGCTTGCAGTTAGACAGTTAATAGGTAACAAGCCCGCTATGGTTATTTCAGGCATCAACGCAGGAGCTAACTTAGGCGATGATGTGACTTACTCCGGAACAGTGGCAGGCGCATTTGAGGGTATGCTTCTTGGAATTCCATCCTTTTCTATCTCTATAGTATCGCCCGAACCTCAGCACTATGAATCTGCCGGTATATTTGCAGTAAAGTTAGCGAGATACATATTAAAATACGGGCTTCCAAAAGATACCATGCTTAATGTTAATGTTCCCGACCTACCATATTCAGAATTAAAAGGAGTTGCAATTACAAAAATGGGAAGAAGGAATTATCAAGACGAGATAATCCAACGAGAAGACCCACGGGGAGAGGTGTATTATTGGATTGGAGGACCACAACCCACACACTATCCTGAGCCAGGCACAGATTTTGACGCAATTGAACAAAATATGATTAGCGTTACCCCACTAAAAAGAGATCTAACTAATTACGAAGCATTTTCTTACTTTACAGACCCGAGAATCGAGCTATAAATTAGAATTGCTTAACGCCAAAGGCTATCTAATGAGTTTTTTGAAAAGGTTATATGAATGGGTATTAAGTTGGGCAGAATCACCTTACGGAACCATTGCTCTCTTTCTACTAGCGTTTGCAGAATCGAGCTTTTTCCCCATACCTCCTGATGTATTATTAATAGCGCTATGTGTAGGTGACCCCAAAAAATCTTTTTGGTTCGCTTCTGTGTGTAGTATAGGGTCAATCTTAGGTGGGATAGGAGGGTATATTATAGGATACTCCACTTGGCTGATAGTTCAGGACTTCTTTTTTAGTTATGTTCCCGGATTCACAAGGGAAAACTTTGAATATGTAAGAAATCTCTATGAAACCCACAATTTTTGGGTAGTATTTACAGCCGCATTCACTCCAATACCCTATAAGGTAATTACAATAGCTGCTGGAGTGTGCACAATCAATTTTCCTATGTTCGTAATTGCATCTACAATAGGTAGGTCTGCCAGATTTTTCTTAGTTGGAATATTAATCTTCTTCTTCGGCGAACGCATAAGAACTTTCATCGACAAGTGGTTCGAATGGTGTGTCATCGCATTTACAATACTACTGATAGGAGGATTCTTAGTAATCAAATGGTGGGCTTCATAGAAAAGATTTCTTAGGGATTTTTTTTCAATTCGGGTAAGATGTCGCTATACAGTTGATAGTCTTCTCTTTGAGGAACATCTAATACCATTTCTTCTTTCTTAGCAGTTCCCTTTTCTATGCGACATCTAACAGGTATATATTTTAGAGATTCATCTACTACACCATTTATTACTGCTGAACCTATGTTTGACAATCTCCCTTTAAAAGTAATTGACCCCGTAAAAGGAGTGTCAAAAGCCAATTGCCACTTTATTGATTCTTTATTATATGACAAAGTAGACATATCGAATATCACAAGCTTACTGTATTGTCCATATTCACCTAATTGATATAAAAACTTTCCCCAAATTAGGAACTCTCCTCTCCTAAAAGAACTAACTTTGTCCGCCTCAGGAATAAAAAAATCACAAGTCGATGATGGAGAATATGGATTAACCATAGAGAAACTAAACCCATGCTCAAAACCAAAATCAGATGGAGAATAATAAAGTTTAGGCATAATGGGTGGCGAAACAAAAAATATAAATCCGTATATCTTGCTCTGTTCTATATTCTGAGAAGCAAATTTTATCATAGGACTATCAGATGCATCATTCAAATTAGCAGTTATAACCTCCGGAGAGATGGGTATCACAATCATTTTTTCACCATTTACATCAGTGCTTAACTTACCTTGCTCAAGAAGCAGGTTGTTAAATATGCCCTTTAGTTCACACTGCACCTCTATGATTGGAGTCTTCATTATGAATAAAAAAATCTTAGGATGTGTTAATACGAACCAATAATAGTCCCTCTCAACTCTACTATTTTCAGATTTTAACTCATAACAAACTGCCTTAAATACAGGATTTCTTATCCTCTTTCCCACTAATTCCACTTCTGCTAATTCACTATCTTTCGGGCTCGGTGAAAACAAAAATGTTACAAATGGTTTTACTTTATCTTTGACAAAGGTAATTGAGATTCCTTCACTATACTTTCCAGACTTGAATTTAATATCTCCAATTTCCATCTCATCGGAGGAACTGTAGTTTACCCCAAGCTCTATTGAAAAGGACAAAGAATTAAACCACATCCCGATGAGAAATATAATTACTCTACTTACCTTATTGTAAGAAAACTTATGAAACATCTCAACAAGCCAGAAACAACACTAACCCAATTATTTTTAGTGTATAATCAAATATATTGCTTTGGCGACAGCTCATATAGCAAGGATACACAACGAATGTATTTGATTTTACATATTTCTTTGCTCTTACTTCACCATCAAACTGCTGAAATAGAAAATACTCTGGAGAAATTAGGATATACTAACCCACCGTTTAAATTGCAACTTACTTGGGAAGAAAAAACTCCCAATGGCTTCGTTGAAGGAATACTCCTTCTGAATACTAATACCAACAAATATGAAGAAATCTACATAACCCCCGAAGGGAAAATTTTAAGTAGAGATGATATATCACTCGTCCAACTCAAGCCAAAAAATTGGAATCCTGGGTATATTGAAATACCTCCATCACTAAATAGCAAATTCAAAAAAGACAAATTGCCCAATAAACTTGCACAGCTCGATACTACCTATGACAAAATTTGTTCTCTTATGCCTGCCCCGAGTAACTACATTACCCTTCCACAAATAGAACAGTGGGAAGTAGAGTTCTCTCTATCCAAAGAGGGCAAGGTAATAGGAAAAGTTAAAGATTTAGATGAAAAGATAAAGATATTTAGCAAATTTTCAGAAATTAAATGTGACGCAAAAAAGATAGATAGGATGGACATAAAAACGATAGGATTCTTTTCTAACAACGCCTTGGGAATAAGATTGAAACTCCGAGTGGACGGTATGCTTCCTCCACAGCACAAAATTATCATCAAAGGCGAAGCAGAAGATGATTTCAGAGTAGTTTATTTCTACAATAAAGAAGTATGGACTCCTCTTGCTAAGGGACCCATTGCTCATCTCTACTACATCAAACCATCTTCTTCAAGTTCGGACTTTCACACTATTGAAATTATGGCCTATGGATGCATATTAAAAGACCCCTTTGAGGAGCTTACAAAAGTAGCTTCTTGCTATGAAGATGTTATGTGCTATTCACCCTGGGACATTATGAGCTCAGGAGTATTAGGTCTCGAGACCATTAGCCATAAGTACATAATATTCTGCACGGGAAGTGTTCTCAGCAACAATGACCCAACTACTGTTTCCAACTTAATCCTAACAGCAAATCATTGTGTATCTGACCAAGCTAAAGCGGAGTCACTGGAATTTATCTGGTTCTACCAATCTGACCAATGTAAAGGCATAGTGCCTTCGATATCTACAGTGCCAATAACAACTGGGGGAGCTCAGTTACTTGCCACCTCGCCTTTAGAAACAGGAACCGATGTAACCCTTCTACAAATTAATAACCCTCCTCCCGATAACATATTTGAGTTTGGCTATACTAACTATCCCATCTCTTTAGGAACAGATGTAGTTGTCATTCACCATCCCGGGAGTAGCTACAAACATATATCTTTCGGCAATACAACTAACGGTGGAAGCCCGTACTATGGAGGAGCAAACTTACAACCTTTAAAGAGATTCCATGAGGTAAAGTATTATCAAAGTAGCACTGAAGCAGGTTCCTCTGGTTCCCCATTGATTTGGGCATCTACGGGTCTCGTTATAGGTCAACTATGGGGTGGCACTGCAAGTTGTAACAATATGACCGAGCCCGATTATTTTGGAAGGTTCGATGTAAGCTACCCAATCCTTGAACCATTCCTCCCTGTATCTGAGGTAAACTACGATATAGATAATTCAGGCGAAGTAAACGAGGTAGACCTAACTTACATAGTGAACTCATCATTGGGAATAATTTACGAGCCATCTTGCGATTTAAATAAAGACGGAAAATTTAACGCCTCGGATATCCAATTAATTTGGAACCAGTTAAATACATAAAACGGGAATATGTTGATGGGCTGTGTGAAAAAATCCTATTACAGGTCTCTATACCTATTCTCATCCATAATTCTTCTTACCTATAGTTACACTCTCTTCGGAGAACCTAATTTCCCAATAGAACTGCAAGACTTAATGAACTCAAAAAAACAAGGATATGAAATTCACGCTCTATGGGACGAACGAGCACCTAAAAATGAAAATTCTATACTCAAAGGGGCAATAATCAGGGAACTTTCTACAAACAAACATTACGAACTTTACTATCTAAATGGAAAACTTCTATCCCAGAAAGAAAAAGACGAACTGGGTATAACAAATAAAGATTTATCTAAATTTAAGGAGGTGTCCGTATCATCAGAGAATTTCGTTTCTCCACATTATAAACAGAGAGAGGAGAGGTTTCTTACCCAAAAGGAAATAGAAAAATTCATCAGGTTAGATGGTGTAGAACTTATAACCCTGCCCCCATTAGCGAAAGAAAAATTGATAGAAGAAGATAGTAAATCCATAGTTAATTGGGAAAAAGGCATTTATAGAATAGGGATTATTGAGAAGCTTCCAGAAGATATTATAGTAATCGGAGAGAATACATCTCATGGGAATTGGAGGATTCTTCCCGACGGGTCATTTATATGGGCATTAGACATTCACTTTCCACACAGCATAGGCATGAGGATAAACATTCAACCCCTCTCCAAAATGTCTAATAGTGTCTCTTTTTTGATAATTCCGATCCGCACCGATACGCAGTGCATAGGGCCATTAAATGCTGATACCATTCATTCGCTATCTAATTGGCTACCCACTTGTTTTTCAGACAAAGTCAGAGTAATATGCCGAGTTGAACCTGATAGTAGTATAAGTGAAGCAGACTTTGAAATATCCGAGGTAATTGGAATATACCAGGATCCTATACAGATATTATCAAAAGCAGGAAGCTGTAATTTAGATTTCACTTGCTATCCCAATTGGTCAGAAATAGGGAAGGGAGTCGTAGGATTGGGAGTAGTAAGCCAGCCATACGCTCTCTTCTGCACAGGAACATTAATTGCCGATAATGACCCCTGCACTCAGATTCCATATATATTAACTGCAAACCACTGTGTCAACTCACAAAGTGGATATAGGGGAGCGGACACCGTGGAATTCTATTGGTTTTATCAAACATCTACCTGTAATGGCACTCCGCCGAGCCTCTCAAGTGTTCCAAGAACTACAGGAGGTGCAGATTACCTTGTAGGAATGGGGGGAAGTGCCTATTATGGTGGCGGTAATGACTTCACCTTAATGAGAATGCGAAATTCCCCCCCGGAAGACTCAGTATTCGTTGGATGGACCACCGCCATTCTTGCTATAGGTACGCAAGTAACTGATATACACCATCCCAGTGGAAGCTATAAAAGAATAAGCTTTGGAAGAAAAACTAACAATGACAACCCCTACTCTCTCTATTATCACGAAGTAACTTGGGACCAAGGAACAACTGAACCTGGTTCCTCTGGTAGCCCATTACTACTCACGAATACTAAACAAATCATAGGACAACTATGGGGCGGTGGAGCATCTTGTAATACCCCAACAGAGCCAGACTACTTCGGAAGATTCGATGTTACATATCGACTTGCGAAAGATTTTTTGGAACCACCAGCCGTTAAATTTGCAGAAACCTCCTTCGTAATTGAAGAGCAGAATTATACAAAAAATGTTATGCTGACACTCAGTAGCCCTGCAAGGAGTAATAGCGGAGAAGTGACACTCAAAGTAGAAACTGAAAATGCCTCCAGTGGTATAGATTATACCCTCAGTTCAACCACGGTGAACTTCACTCCCAACTCAACCCAAAGTTATGTAACTATACAAATAATTGATAACACTCATACTGAACCAGAGAAAAAAATAAAACTAACCCTTGAGTCACCCCAATGTTTGAGATTAGCCGAAAATAACCTATCCTTTGAGTTAGTTATTCAAGATAATGACACTGATACTGACGGAGATGGTATATCAGACTACGATGAAATCAACGGGATTTTCGGATTTCCATCCGACCCCAATAAGGTAGATTCTGACTATGACGGCTTGACAGACTACGATGAGTTAATGAGCACACACGGTTATGCCACTAACCCAACGAGTAGAGATACCGATGGAGACGGAGTAAGCGATTGGGTAGAAATTCACTATGGGACAGACCCTACAGATAGTCTTGACTTTGTCCCCTTTGAATCCCAAAAAATCCCTTGGTTCAAAGATGTAAAAATCAGCACTTCAAATTTGAATCCTGAAAAATAAGAGAACCGCGAACTATTTACTCTCCCCATCCAGAATAACCAGAATAACATTAGCTAATGAAATGCGGTTAACAATATCTCAGTCGTGATTAATAAGCCTTTACCTGCAACATCTAAATGAAAGAAAGTGGAGAAGGTAAACTAAAAAACGCTAAATGATTACAGAGCTTTTCCTGATTAGTTCCATTAAGAAAATATAGAAAATCTTCTCCAACGCTAATCGTGACCGGTGTGGATTTATAATAGGTGGAGACGGTTAAAAAATAGAACACAATATCCTTACAAAAACAAAAGAACAGTTTACCAAACGGAGTATCAAAATATTTGCAACTCGATCACTTCACATTTTTACAAAAAACTAACTTCTGCAAAACCTCATAACAAATAAAAAATATTAGTAAGAAAATTCATTTTCGGGAGGAACATTCCATTCCCTCAGTTAAATATATAATGTCAGAAGCTGAAAAAGTTGAGGGTAAATTAAAGTTACAAATCAAAGGCCTTCACCATCCGAGAAATACTGATCCATAACCAAAGCGGGGACTTCTTCTGCAGTAGGTCCTACGGGCTTAGCAGGAACACCTGCCACCGTAGTATGTGGAGGAACATCACGCAACACAACCGCACCTGCAGCAACCTTAGCCCCCTGCCCTATCTTAACATTGCCCAATATCTTTGCACCTGCTGCAATTAATACCCCATCAGCAACTTTGGGGTGTCTATCGCCTCTCTCCTTACCTGTTCCACCGAGGGTAACCTCGTGTAACATCGAGACATTATTCCCCACAATAGCTGTTTCCCCAATAACAACTCCGGTGCCATGGTCAATTAATATGCCCTTACCTATCCTCGCAGCAGGATGTATATCTATACCAAAAACTTCAGAAATTCTACTCTGCAAGAAAAGCGCAAGGTGATACCTGCCCCTATTCCAATAATAGTGAGCAACCCTATAAGCCTGAAGAGCCTGAAATCCTTTGAAATAAAGCAAGGGCTGGCAAAACATTCTACAAGCGGGGTCACGATCGTGCACAGCTACAAGGTCAGCCCTAATAGCATCTCCTATCCCCTTTTCATTAGCAAATGCCTCATCAATAAGCTCCCTTAAACCTAATGCAGGTAATGTAAGACTCTCAAGTTTGCTTGAAAGATGGTAGCTCAAAGCATCCTCTAATGTCTTGTGAGATAATATAGTGGAATTAAGAAAACTTGCCAAGAGAGGCTCATTCTGTATACCCTCTTGAGCCTCTTCACGAATCCTCGCCCATATAGGGTCAGCCTTTTTCATAATCAATTCCTACCTCATACTGCAGATTAATACTTAATATAACATAAATAACAAATCAAAAACTTACAACTCACAAAGGGTATTAATTAGGCTTAACAATTATTCGCATCTCGGACCTTTCTGAGGCTTTCTGAAAAGCTTTAACACCATCGGTTAAGGAGTATATAGATGATATATATTTTCTTACATCTATAAGCCCCTGTTCTATCAACGAAAGAGCCTGTCTATGATGTCGAGGAACTGAACCATGCGCTCCTGTAACTAACAATTCCCTGTAATGTATCAGATTTGAATCCAACTTTGGCTTTTCAGAATTAGGCGGTAAACCTCCAAAGAAGTTAACCCTTCCCCTACCCCTCGCAAGATGTAAAGCATCTGCTTGAGCATCAGGAGAAGAGCAAGCGGTTATAACTACATCAGATCCCAACCCGTATGTCTCCGACTTCACCCTCTCTCTGACATCCTCTTCACTTGAAATAATTACTACATCAGCAACGCTTCCAACGATCTCCAGCCTTTTTCTTGACCTCAACACAGCAATCACTTTTCCAGCACCCATTCTTTTTGCTACCTCCATAATCATACAGCCGATCGGACCTCCCCCAATTACAATCACAGTTTCTCCTAAATTTACCCCGGTGAGTTCCAAAGCATTAAGGCAACAAGCCAAAGGCTCTGCAAGAGCAGATTCTTCGTAGGAAAGATTAGGCGGTATCAAATGCACTGGCCCAAACTCTACTACTAACGGGTTTAATAACACATATTCCGCAAAACTACCAGGGAACTGATACCCCATTGCATAGTTGGTCTCACACACATTTCCTATTCCCGCTTCGCAATAAACACAGCTTCCGCAAGGCACATCAGAACCTATTGCAACCCTATCCCCAACCTTAAACTTTGTTACGCCTTCTCCTACTGATACTACTTCACCTGCTGATTCATGCCCAAGTATAGCAGGTACTTTTACTCGGGGATTTCCATGATTTGCAATCCTAACATCTGAACCACATATTGCACATGCATGCACTTTTACAAGTATAGAACCCGGCACTACCTTGGGAACTTCTACCTCCTTCAAAACAAGCCTTCCTATGTCTTCTAATACAAGTGCTAACATTCGACCTACTCCTCATTATTGATATACATTGCCTTTATGGGAAACACTTTTTTCCGGTAAATATCAAAAAGTAAATCTTTCATACCTGAAAGAGATACTTTATGGGTTATCAATTTTTCAAAGGGAACCCTTTCCCTCCTAAATTCCTGAAGCACCACGGACCATTCATTTTTAGGATATTCCAATCTATTTGAATTCCAAATTCCTATGATACTCAACTCCCTTCTTAATATCTCTCCATATACTTTAGACTCTATACTTATTTTGTCTCCTATAGGATTCCCTACTAAAACGATTTTCCCATTTACTCTCGCACTCATAATAGCCTTCTCTAATCCAGAGTAATGTCCCGATGTTTCAAACACCACATCTACACCCATATCACTTCTTTTCCGCACCCAATCTACTACATCTGGTTGATTTGCATCTACTAAATATTGAAAGCCTAATTTTTTTGCAAACCTCAGCTTCTCAATTACTACATCCATCATCATAACACTGGCACCTGCCAACTGAGCCCAAAAACCTATCAACAATCCTATCGTTCCCACTCCAACTATTAGGACAGTATCACCTGCGTTAATACTTGATTTCCTCACTGCTCTCAACGCCACCGCAGAAGGTTCCGTAAGGGCAGAAACCTCGCCCGAAATACCTTCTGGAACTGGTATGACATTATCCCTGGGAACTGCAACATATTCCGCAAATCCTCCATCTCTTCTCGAACCTAAGTAATCATAGTTTATACACTGTGTAGGAAGTCCTGAATAACAAGCGGAACATTTCCCACAAGGAATAAGTGGATATATAACTACTCTTTTGCCTATCCAATCTTTACCAGTATCTCCCCCAACTTCAACGACTTCCCCGGAAAATTCGTGTCCAGGGATTAGAGGGTATCTGTGAGCCCAATTATCGAATACTCGAGGAATATCAGACCCACACACACCACAAGCCAAAACTCTTATCAACATTTCATCCTGTTTAGGAAATGGTGTTGGAACTTCTTCAAAACGAATATCACCCGGAGCATACAACCGCAGTGCCTTCATGATTTTCACACCTACTACTTACATTTTGGCTCATACAGAAAAGTTAAATATATGATAATTTAATATCTAACAGATTTTAAACTTAACTCAAGAGATTTTTTCATCAAACTTTATTTATACTATAGTGCTTTTTATTCTAAGCGATTCTAATAACCCTTTTACTAAAGACTCACACACAACAAGGAGTGTAAATTGGCTATAGTCCGTATAAAAAGAATATTACTGCCATTTATTTTTGTATTCTCCACTTTAATCCTCGGAGAAAAAGTCTATCCTGAACTAATAACAAATCCTGTAGAAATAAAAAATAATTTTATTTGGCTAAAAATAAACCCTGAAAATGAAGGTGTCATCACAGAATTAGGTTTAATATCCCCTCCCGATAATATCTCTGGTCCTTTGGGTATGTTTCAAGAGGGTTTTGGTGTTGGCAGTTTTTATGTCCCAAACAGAAAAATTAACGAAAAATGGGAACTTATTCCCCGAAACGACAACATTAAGGAATTGAGATACACCTACGACTGTGAGGGACCAAACATCCAAGGGCTATCAGTAACACGAACTATACTCGTATATCCACAAGAAGCTGGCATAACTGTAAGATTAAAAGTGATGAACAAAGGTTCTGAATCTCAGTGGATTGCACCGTGGGTCGCAAACTCCATCAATCCAGGAGGTAAATGGACCGAATCAGACAGGTTAGAAATACCCACCACCGATGGCATTATAAGAGTAACTCAAAGTGGGCACTACTTAGCATCAAGAAACTGGGCAAGTTATACCGATCCAGAACTTCTCACTAATGTGTGTTTAATATTTCATGCGGAGCAAATCCATTCATTCCTTGCGGTCTGGGAACCACAGGAAAATAAGCAAGGAGTACAAACTTGGTTTACTCCTATGGTTCTAAAACCAGGCGACGAATGGAATACCATATATAAGCTCTCGATAATGAGAGGATTAAGCCACTTGGACTTCGCTTCAGAAGAAATCTCCGCTCAACTCGAATACAACAACACAGACGGAAAAATGACACTCTTACTATCGCCTAACCGTTCTCTAAATAATATGTATATTAAAGCTCGAGTCTTGGGAGACGACGGAACAGTTTGGCGACTCCCCACCAAGAAGTTCAGTTTCGAACCCAACATCTTAATTAGATGCACCTATGACTGGAAAGCCCCAAAAGAAGGCAGGTATGATTTTCTTGCAAAGATTGAACAAGAAAACAAGACTTTCTACTTAGGTAAAGAGACTGGCTCCCCCCACGGAGGTATAGATACTCAATTTATAGTAGGAAATTCTTACTCTACTGTTAATAACGAAGATACCTTTCCCCCATGGACCGATGCTCCATATTCCCTCGATAAAAAAGGAAGAAGTCTAAATAAGGCTCTTTTTATAAACAATAAACTAATCAAAGGATGGTTAGAGAATTCTATATTTAAAATTTATCCAGAGGATAACCCCGAACCTGTCTTTAACAATGCTGAGAGTTTTAGTGGACTCGTATTGGCGAGAGGAGAAAGAGAGTCCTTTCAAGTAGCACTAAGAAACAACTCCGATGAGATGCTCCACGCACAACTCACCATATTAAGAATTAAAGGCTCCTCCAATGGCATTCTTTTCCCTTCTGAATCAATCTCCACCTACGAGGTTAAATTTCACCGAGTTAAAATACCATCCTACTACGAGGGACCCACAGGTTATTGGCCTGATTCTCTGTATCCCACAAATAGAATAAAAATCCCTCCAAAATCCACAGGTGCTTTTTGGGTAACCGCTCACGCACCGGAGGACATTCCTCCGGGTGAATATACCTGTCAAATGGAAATTACCACCAACTTGTCCGACCCAATAGAGCTCGAAACAAAAGTAAAAGTATTAGAGTTCGCTATACCTAAAACTCCCTATCTAAAAACAGATTTCGGCTTCTCCTGGGAAACTGCAATAAGAGGAGCCCGCTACCTTACTGGGAAAGATCCTGACACAAATCGAATAGCAACCGCATATCTCATAAATGCAATAGAACATCGTGTAACTCTTAGAGAGCTATGTCAGTTCCCTTTGCCACAAACACCAGAGTATGAAAAGGAACTTGAAAATTTACTACCAAAAATTCAGAAATTACAAAAGGTAGGCGTAAATCTATTCTCTGTCCCATCAAAAATAATAGAGCAACCTGACAAACTTACAAAGTTACACAACTTCTTGCTTCAACACAACCTTACTCAATATACCTTCTCACAAATATGGGAATATCCCAAAGAAACAGATGTTGACTCAATCCTATCCCTTACAAGTAAATGGAAAGAAATCGCGCCTAATATTCCCCTTATGTTGACCACAAGAGGTATTTATCCTGTTCTACCAGAAAAAGTTGATATATGGTGCATCCATAGCCCGATAATCGACACGCCGTATAATCAAATATTACTCGAGCAAATCCAAAAAGGCAAAGAAGTATGGTGGTGTGTTGATCACTCACCTCCACGCCCTTATGCAAATTTCTTCATCGACTTTGCAGGCATCGAACATAGAATTCTATTTTGGCAGATGTGGATGTTAGGAATAAAGGGAATGCACTACTGGTGTGTAAATTACACTAAAGAAAGAAACCCTACTATATGTCCTCTCGATGTCATCCCCACGAATGGAGACGGTTATCTAATATATCCTGGAGAAGACGGTCCCGTTAATTCGATACGCTGGGAAATCATACGAGATGGTATTGATGATTATGACTACCTGACAATATTTAGTAAACTATTGAAGGAACTCAAACAGAAAATTCCAAACTCTGACATTGTAAAAAAGGCAGATTCAATTTACGATTTTAAGCAGATAGTTCCCAACCTTGTAAACTTCACCCGTAACTCTGAGCTCCTCCTGAAAAAAAGAGAAGAAGTAGCATTATGTATAGAGGAAATGCTAAAAACTATTCAGGAGCTCCGCAAAGCACCCCAAGCCCAGACACAAAACATACCACCAGCACCAACTGCTCCCTCCTCTCTCGACTCTTCCCCTAAAGAAAAAAAGATGGAAAAAGATAAAAATGTAGAGATTCAAATCATGCCCACACAAACTACCCCGACCGAGTTTAAACCTAACCCCAAAAGTGTAGGCTTTCGCAGAAAAACAGGAAAATAAACTCGTATTAAATTCCTATGCGTCAGTGATTTTTTTCAATATAAACTCTCTCCCGTCCCAAACCACATATGTGTTGTTATATACCCAATCTCCAGAATTAACATACCAACATCTCTTCCCTTTTATTTCAAATGAAATACACTCGGGAATATGACAATGTCCTGCAATCACTGCGTCTATCTCGCCAGTTTCAAACACTTTCCTAGCAAAATCCCTAATCGCACTTGCATCTCTTAACTGCCCATCTCTTCTGCTTTTTTGTATCCCCTTACTACCTCTACTCATTATTGAAGCTATGCTCATGGCGAAGTCAGGATGAACCATCTTAAACAATCTAACCAAAAACCTATTCCTCGAAATTCTCTTGAAAAGCCTATAACCATAATCTCTCTTGTTTAATCCGTCGCCATGTATTAGCAAAGCTTTTATATGGTCAAAATCTAAAACATCCCCTGAATTCATTATTTTGAAACCAATCTCTTTAAGAGTTTCCCCTGCCCAGTAATCATGGTTACCCCCGATAAATATCAATTCAGTGTTTTTTTTCTTCAACTCATAAAAAGCAGAAAGGACTCCAAAATAAGGTGAAAACATCACATATTTATATTCAAACCAGAATTCAAATATGTCACCTAAACAAATAATCCTGCGAGGGTTATTTTCTAAAAATCCTCTAAGAAAAGATTCAAAACTCTCTCTCCTACTATTTTCCTTGGGACTCGCCTTGAGGTGAACATCAGATATGATAATATCGAAACTCACAATCTTCCTATCTTACTGAGAGGCCAAAATCTGAAAATAGCCTTACCTATAATCTGCTCTTCTAAGATCGGACCAAAAATCCTGCTGTCTTTGCTATTTTTTCTGTTATCACCAAGCACATAATACTCTCCAGGATGTAAATATACAACATCCTCTTCATTAGAGGAGCTGAGATGAGGATTCAAATAATTTTCTTCAATAACTCTATTATTTACATATACCTTACTATTAGAATACTCAACTTTTTTAATCGGATACTCATGGTTTTTTATTCCAGAAGCATTTACTACTTTACCAGAGGAAGGTAACATAGCGACTACTCTTTTCACATATCTTCTTTCATTCCTATCCTTGCCCTGAAATACTACTATATCTCCTTCGTGAATTTTCCAACTTTCAGGCAGATAGGGGAAATTTTTCAAAACACAAGGCAGTTTGAAGACTATTATCCTATCCCCCTCACTTAAAGTAGTCATCATAGACGGTCCCCAAACTTCGTAACCCTCTATAACGAAAGTATGCATCACCCATAAAAATAAGAGAACTACAAAGAGAATTTTTATAAAGGAAAATACTTCTTGATAAAAACTCGATGCTTCGCTTTTTTGTTTCTTTTCCATCCCAATATTTTTTTCTTCTAATGGTTCCATACTCCGAACATTTTCCAACTACCGAGAACCCATTTTAAACTTACCAGATTTTAGAGCTTTAATCAAGTCTGACTCTGTATTAATAGGACATTCGAAATCTAACCAGTACTTCCCTACTTGATGAACCTGATGAGCATCACTCGCACATACCTGAATTCTACCTAACTTACGGGCCCAGTCTATAGCCCTTTCTTGCTCGTAAACATTCATATTTACGCTGGAAACCTCAATGGCTGGTATAGATAATATTTCCAACCTATTATCGAAATGATGATAACTTCTTGTAGGATGTGCAGCAATACAAAAGCCCGAATACTTTTCTATATCCTCTAATACCTTCTCTATCGGCACAAATTGTTTCCATTTAGATATGACTTCCCTCGGCATACCTAACACGATTAAATCACCTGCATCCGTAGTTATCTCCGCTCCAGAAAAAATCATGAGACCATTACAATTCACCTTTTCCTTAAACTGCTTAATTTCGGCCTCTTCCCACTGGTAGTGATGCTCTGTAATAACTATTCCATGCAAGTTAGAAGCCAAGGCACTTTCTACCATTTCATCTGGGTAAAGCAAGCTACACGGTGAGTATTCTCTGGTATGAATATGAATATCAAACCTATATCCCATTTGTGCCTTAATTCCTATCTAACGACTCATATAAAGCCCTTTTTATACCTTCGAGAAGAACTCCTTCTTCTCTCTGCCAATTGTATCGAGTTTCTATCGCTTTCCTGCCATTTTTCCCCATCTCCTCGGACTCTTCAGGGTGCGTAAGCAGGTATACTATTGCATCTGCTATTGCCTGAGGATCTGAAACATCTACGCACAACCCGCATTTAGATTCTTTTACAATTCTTGAAACCTCAATTGCAAAATCAGGTACTATCACCGGAATTTCCTCTCGCATATAATCAAAAAGTTTATGCGGCATAGCAAGCGTATGGTTTAGATAACCTGGTTGAAACACAATCAATCCTATTTTTGAAACTCGTATATATTTAGGAACTTCCTCAAAAGGCACTACTCCCAAAAGATGAATATTGTTCTGTAAACCTCGCTCCCTAATAGATTTTCTATATTCTTCTTCACTCCCATAAACATACTCACCAAGTATTATACAACAAAGGTCGGGCACTTTTTTAACTGCTATAGCTACCGCTTCAAGAAGTTGGTATGATCCACGAATTGTTCCAAAAACCCCCTCATGAATTATTGTATTCCTAACCCCATATTCTTTTATAAGTTCCTCGGGAATATCCTTACACACAGGTTGCAAGTGATTTGTATTAATAACAGTGATTCTTGGAGTAGAAAGCCCTTTCCATATATCGTCAAAACTACTTCTCGTAAGTATTATTAAATCAGTAAAACGAGCCATTAATCTCATAACTTTCGTAGTTATCCATTCCACAGTTTTGTGTAAAAAACTCGGAAAAAACTGAGCCATCTTATTGGGATTGTGTTCATGCATATCAAAAACTACTTTACCCCTTCTGAAAATCTTTAATACTAATGCAGAGAGCCAGGACTCAGGCTCTGGAGCAATGTATAGATCCGAGTTAAGATTCCATCCTAATCTAACTATCCTAAATATCGACCTCAACCTATGAATCCAACCCTTTCTATATCCATAGACTATGAACTCTACTCCGAAATCTCTCTTAGGAGATACATTATCAGACACAGGGCAGATATATGTTACTCTATAACCCGCCGAGACCAAACTTTTGGCTAACTTATGATACATCCTCTTATCATAAGGCTCATGTAACACGCTCAACATTGTAATCCTTTTACCACTGACACTACTCATAATAAAAACTCTCTCCTTAATCCACCCATAAAGATACCTATCTTGGGGAATATCTCCACTATGAATGACTAACTCTATCGAGTATTGCAAGAATCTCTTTCACAGCAGACTCAAGACCAATAAAAACCGCCCTCGCAATTATGTCGTGACCAATATTTACCTCTTTCAAATGAGGAATTTTTGCTACTGGTTCCAAATTTCTGACAGTCAATCCATGTCCCGCATGTAGATTGAGTCCCAATTTTACAGCAACCGCTCCAGCGTCATACAAACGCTTTAGCTCCCTATCTATCTGCTTACCCTCTGCATTAGCATACGCCCCAGTATGAAGCTCTACACTATCTGCACCTACTTCCGCACTCGCCTCAATCTGTTCTATCTCTGGGTCAACAAACATACTCACCTTTATGCCCAATTCATGCATTCCATCCACCACCTTCTTTAGCCAATCTCTCTGTTCTTTTACATTTAGTCCCCCTTCTGTAGTTATTTCTTGCCTGTTCTCCGGGACAAGACACACTGCGTACGGCACAATCCTATGAGCAATTTCTATTATCTCGGGAACCGCAGCCATTTCAAGATTTAATCTGACAAGCAAAACTTCTTTTAGCCTCTCAACATCTTTGTCCTGTATATGTCTTCTATCCTGGCGAAGATGAACAGTAATCTGATGTGCCCCTGCAATCTCACAAACTTTTGCTGCTGTTATTACATCGGGCACTTTGCCTTTCCTCGCCTCCCTCAAAGTAGCAACATGGTCAATATTCACTCCAAGTTCTATCATTTTACCTCTCCTTAAGAATTTATCAACGATATAACTCGTTCTACCAATTCTTTACAATAAGCCTCTGCCTTCTTCAATTCCCGATGTTGAACCATTATTCTTATGACTGGCTCTGTTCCAGAATATCTAATGACTACCCTCCCTTCACCATTGAGCTCTGTTTCACACTTTCTCGCTATCTTATCCAATTCTTCTTCAGAAGGCATCTTTCCCTCATTAATCTGCACCTTTTCATGATATTCAGGCAAAGGCTGGTAAATGCTTGCCAACTCTGATAGAGGTTGGTCTACCCGAACCATGATGGCAAGCACCTGTAGAGCAGCAATCATTGCGTCACCTGTAACATTGTAATCAAGCAAGACTATATGACCTGAGGGCTCTCCACCGAGGTTAGAACTCTCTCGTTTAAGCGATTCCGCCACCATTCTATCTCCTACCTTAGTTCTAACAACCCTGCCCCCAAACGGAACAAGTGCTCTTTCTAATCCTGCATTCGCCATCACAGTTGTAACTACAGTATTATTTCCCAAGACCTTTCGTTTTATAAAGTCGTATCCAAGTATTGCGAGAATAGCATTACCATCGAGTAATCTACCTTGATTATCCGCCATAACGATTCTATCTCCGTCCCCATCGAAAGCAATTCCAACATCCGCCTTTTCCCTAATTACTTGAGCACGCATTTCCTCAGGATAAACTGAGCCACACTTATCATTAATATTAATTCCATTGGGCTCATTCGCTATAGGAATAACGGTAGCTCCTAACTCTGAAAGCGTATCCGGACCCACTTTATACATTGCTCCATTAGCACAATCTACTACAATCTTTAATCCATCCAACCTCATACCCTTTGGAAATGTCGCCTTTACAAACTCGATATATCTCCCCACCGCATCATCTATCCTTTTAGCAGTCCCTATTTTCTCTCCCTTAGGCCTAAGTTGATCAACTTCTCCCGTTTTTATTAACCTCTCTATTTCATCCTCAACCTCATCTGGAATTTTGTATCCATCCGGACCAAAAATCTTTATACCATTATCATAATAAGGATTGTGGGAAGCACTAATCATAATTGCGCCATCACATCTAAGACTACGCATAATATATGAGACCCCCGGGGTAGGTAAAGGACCAGTAAGCAAAACTCTTACACCCACCGAGCATAATCCAGCAGTAAGTGCATTCTCAAACATATAACAAGATCTTCGAGTATCCTTTCCAATCAACACTGTATGTTGCCGATTTTCACGCTGAAAAATAGTACCTGTTGCCCTTCCTATCTTTAGAGCCATTTCAACTGTCATCGGATACTCATTTGCAACACCTCTAACGCCGTCTGTTCCAAAAAGCCTATCACCCATAATCTTTATCCTTTCACTCCATACATTATAGCCTCACTCATTCTAACAACTCTAACCATCTCCTTTACATTGTGAACTCTAACACCGTGAACACCTTGGAAAACTGCCCAAGCTACCGTAGCTGATGTGCCCTCAAGTCTTTCTTCCACTGGAAGATTCAATACCGCTCCAATAGTAGACTTATTCGATGTCCCTACCAAAACAGGTCTACCAAATTGGAAAAACTCCTTAATTCTCCTTAGTAGAGTAAGATTCTGCTCTACAGTCTTACCAAAACCAAACCCAGGGTCTAACCACACTTTTTCCTCTTTTACTCCGTGCTCGGTAGCAAATTTTAACCTTTCTTCGAAAAAGTAGCATATATCTGAGACCACATCCTCATATCGAGGGTTTATTTGCATTGTTTGGGGAGTTCCCTGCATATGCATCAAAACATATTGACAACCCGCCTCAGCTACTACTTCTACAAGATCAGGATCTAATCTAAAGGCAGAGATGTCATTTACCATAGAAACACCGTATTTTAACGCTATACGAGCAGTTTCTGCTCTGTAAGTATCTACAGAGAGTGATATAGAAATCCCTTGTAAAGCTTCCAACACGGGTAGAATTCTCCTTTTCTCCTCATCTGCACCAATTGGAACAGCCCCAGGTCTGGAAGATTCACCGCCTATGTCTATTACATCACAACCCTCTTCAATCATTTGCATAGCACGCAAATAAGCCTTATCCGGAGAGAGATAAAGTCCCCCATCGAAAAAAGAATCTGGTGTGACATTTAACACACCCATTACTAAAGTTCTATTACGCATATTCCCCTAACTCCCATCCCGTAAAGACACCCATACACAATATATATACAGTCTTCCTATGCCAAATCAGGTATTGGAGGTTGAAAAGGCGGAGTGTTTGGCACCAATTCTTCAGATGGTTTTTCTTTCTTTTCACTCTCTAATTTCTTTTTTATCCTCCTCTCTCTCCATTTCTCCGGTAGTAAGTGTTCACCTCCAACTGTACATATAACTTCATCAACCTCATCCGATTCAAGAACTTCTTTATCGTGCAGTTTTTTGGCTAACTCATCAAGCACGTTTTTGTGCCTTTCTAATAAGGTCTTTGCATCCCTATATGCCTCTTCGAGTATCTTATGCACTTCTCTATCTACTGCCGCGGCTGTTTCCTCGCTAAACTCACGCATCCTCACGAAATCCCTTCCCAAGAATACCTCGTCGTTTCTACCAAAGGCTATAGGTCCGAGTGAGCTCATACCCCACTCACATACCATTGAATGTGCTAGCTTAGTCGCTTGTAATAAATCATTAGCACAACCGCTTGTAAACTCATTGAAAACTATTTCTTCTGCCGCTCTCCCACCCATCGTAACCCTAATTGTAGCAAGACACCATTTCTGCGTAAGGTTATGTCTATCCTCTTCAGGAAGAAAGCTGGTAACACCTAAAGACGGACCTCGGGGAATAATAGTTGCTTTGTGAATCGGATCTGCATCCGGTAACAATCTCGCCACCAAAGCGTGCCCCGCCTCGTGATATGCTGTCTGTAATTTCTCCTTCGGACTTAAAGCAAGACTCTTTCGAGCGGGACCCATAAGAACCCGGTCTTTTGCATCTTCAAAATCTATCATACTAACTTTCTCTTTGTTCCGTCTCGCCGCAAGTAAAGCTGCTTCATTAACCATATTAGCGAGATCAGCCCCCGAGAATCCTGGTGTACTTTTCGCAAGTATATCTAAATCAACATCATCATCTAAGGGAACCTTCTGTTTCCTTATATGGACCTCAAGTATCTGTCTTCGTCCTCTTACATCAGGCAAACCTACTACTATCTGGCGGTCAAACCTACCCGGTCTCAACAAAGCTTTATCTAATACATCGGGCCTATTAGTAGCTGCCATCAAGATAACACCTTCATTACTATTAAAGCCGTCCATTTCAACAAGGAGTTGATTCAAAGTCTGTTCTCTTTCGTCATGTCCTCCTCCTAACCCTGCTCCTCTTTGTCTACCCACTGCATCAATTTCATCTATAAAAATAATACAAGGCGCATTCTTATATCCCTGCTGGAACAAGTCTCTAACTCTGCTCGCTCCCACACCTACAAACATCTCAACAAAATCCGAGCCACTTATACTGAAAAAGGGAACATTAGCCTCTCCGGCTACTGCCCTTGCCAACAAGGTTTTTCCAGACCCAGGAGGACCTACCAATAAAACCCCTCTCGGTATCTTACCTCCTAACCTTGAGAATTTCCTTGGATCCTTTAGATACTCCACTATTTCCTGCAATTCTTCTTTAGCTTCATCTACTCCCGCTACATCCTCAAATGTCACAACCTTATCGCTTTGGTTAACAAGCCTTGCTCTACTCTTGCCAAATGAAAGAGCTTTGCTACTCCCTCCCTGGACCTGCCTAAACATAAAAAACCAAAATAGTCCCATTATTATTATCAGTGGCAATACATTTAGTAAAAGTCCCTGCCAAAACTGATTATCCGTCTCATATTTATAGGTCACCTTTTGCTCTTCGAGTTTCTTCTTCCATTCCTCCTTAAAATTGTCAGTATTAAACTGTATCCTCTTTTGTCCATCCACTTCCGTTCTCAGCTCTGCCACTACTTGCTTAAGATTATTTCCCACTTCTTTTATTACCACCGACTTTATGTTTTCCCGGTCCAATTGCTCAACAAAATCCGGCTCAAGAAGTTCTCTTTGAGGACCCCTTACCTTTGAAAAGTTAGACAGAACTAACACCATGATGATCAAAAATACTATCCAAAGAGATATTTGTTTAAGAAAGGTATTCATCTTCTACTGACCTCTATTTCTCAATAAATAATCAATTTTATTATGATACAACAAATTCACATATTCTCACAATTCCTGTAGTCCATATAGATACACTTAACTTTAAAAAGGAGGGGCTCTCCGAAAACCTTCGAGACATTTTGAAAAACTTCTTATATAAAATAATAAACTTGAATTTGGTATAATTTAAAACCTAACAGCTAATCTTGTTGTCTCAAATACTTTAACCGATCTAAATGCAAAGATAAGGAGCTAATAGTGTTTCAGGTCTTGAGAAAAATTCCGTGGTTGTTTTCCCACGATATGGCGATAGATTTAGGCACAGCAAATACTCTCGTATATGTTAAGGGACAAGGAATAGTTCTAAGTGAACCTTCAGTAGTAGCCATAAATAAAGACACGGGCACAGTCAGGGCAGTAGGTAACGAAGCAAAAAATATGATAGGTAGAACCCCTGGGAACATTGTAGCCATAAGACCTATGAAAGACGGGGTTATCGCAGATTTCGAAACTACTCAACAGATGTTAAGATATTTCATTCAAAAAGTCCATAACCGTAAAAGATTAATATGGCCCAGAGTAGCAGTTGGAGTCCCTTCGGGTATAACCGCAGTAGAGAGAAGGGCAGTGACAGAAAGCGCTATTCAGGCAGGTGCTAAAAAAGTATACATAATTGAAGAACCCATGGCTGCAGCAATAGGAGCGGGACTTCCAGTTCATGAGCCCCAAGGAAGTATGATTGTAGATATCGGTGGTGGAACTACGGAAGTAGCGGTAATATCGTTAGGAGGTATCGTATTTTCTAAATCAGTAAGAGTTGCCGGAGATGAAATGGACCAAGCAATCATAAATCATATGAAACGAACATATAACATGATGATTGGAGAAAGAACAGCAGAAGAAATAAAAATAGCCATAGGATCGGCATTTCCTCTTAAGCAGGAACTTGAACTACAGGTAAAAGGTAGAGACCAAGTTGTAGGTCTTCCAAGGATAGTTACTATAACATCTGAAGAAATAAGGGAATCTCTGCGAGAACCTGTAAGCCAAATAGTTGAAGCAGTCAGATTTACATTAGAGAGGACTCCTCCCGAACTCTCTGCTGACATCGTAGACAGAGGCGTAGTATTAGCTGGAGGTGGAGCCCTGTTGAGAGGATTAGACCAACTCCTCTCAAAAGAGACTGGTCTCCATGTATCTATTGCAGATGATCCATTATCGGCGGTAGTCCTCGGCGGAGGAAAATTTCTTGAGGAACTGAGAGATTTTCCCGAAGAAAAGATATAATAAAGCGGTGATAAAACAAGATGAGAGCCACCTCTTCAGTTCGTTATCCATACTTCCGCTCTACCATAATCTTCATCGTTATATGTTCTCTTTGTTTAATTTCTCTAATCACAGAAACATCCACTCAACCTATTCAAAAATTTATAAAAGAGTTTTTTAGTTTTATTACCGTCCCTATATATTTTGCAAAAGACTATATCAATAAAAGCTTAGACACCACTATAACAGCAATATTTCACGCTGAAAAGTTGCAAAGAGAAAACCAATCACTAAAAGAAGAACTAACGAAACTTCGTTTGGCACTTATTGAGAAGAATGAGAGTATTCAGAAAATAAAGAATTACCTCAACATAAATGATATTAAAAAAGAAAAATTTCCACAATCAAAACTTATTCCTGCTAATGTAGTGGAAATTTATCGCGGAACTCTCAGGATAGATAAAGGAACAAAAGATGGCGTCACAGTATCTCAAGGTGTTATAGCACCCGAAGGAGTAGTTGGGATTATAATCGAAACCTCCCCCTATACTTCCGTTGTAGCGACGCTTCACAATAAAAATTGTAGAATCGGGGCTATGATTGAGAGAACCCGACTCCGCGCATACGATGGAGTAATTTTCCCTGCAGGTGATTTTAGAAAAGTCTGCACTATGAACTACATCGATATATATGAAACGGTTAAAATAGGCGACTTAATAGTTACAAGCCCCGAGAGTTTATTTCCCGCTGGAATACCTATCGGGAAAATCCAAGCCATTCACGAAACCGGAACTATGTGGAAAACCGCAGATATAATCCCCATAGTAGACCCTTATAATTTAGATGTGGTGTATGTATTGGAGACAAAAATAGACCCATTGGATTCTGTATATGTCCAAAATATAGATGAAGCTAATACAGAAACCAGCAAACAGCTACCCATTCAGGAACTCTTAGCTCCGTAAACCACCATGATTATCTATCACATTATTTGGATTTTCACAACATTTTTATTAGTCGGGCTCCAGATAAGTTGGCCCGAAATTCTAAAAATAGGAAACGCTTCGCCTAACTTACCTCTTATTGGAATCATTTATATAGCCCTCACTTATGGAGAAGAACGAGCTATGGTGGCGAGTATATTAGCAGGACTTTACCTCGATGTTGCGAGCAATACTACCTTAGGTTTCCACATACTCTGTTTTGTAGTACCAGCGTTCGCTTTTGGAAAAATTTCTGCCAGATTAATATCATTACATCCAGCGGTAAAAGCTACATTAATCTTCTTCGCTTCCTTACTTTACGGAGTCATCTTTAATACTGTATCTTATTTACAAGATCCATTTACCAACTTTTTCTATACATTAATAGCAGATACTATTCCACAATCATTCTATACCGCTATTTTGACTCCAATAGCCTTCTGGGTTATTAGCAGTATTCTCAACTTCTCTGACACAATATTTAATTATCAAATATCAGAGTAAATTTATGGAAAATAAAGAACTTCAAAATGAAATTAATAAAAGAATCGTAGTTCTTGGCTTATTCATAACAGTAGTTATATTAGCTCTGATCTCACGACTGTGGGAACTTCAAGTCAAGCAAGGCGAAATCTACAAAGAAAAGGCAGAAAACAATAAAGTTTGGCCACAAATATTAAAAGCGGAAAGAGGCAAAATTTTAACCAGAGAAGGGATAATATTAGCAGATAATAGAACTTCCACTGATGTAATTTTCGTTCCGGGAGATTGTCCTAAAGAAAAATTAAATGAAGTAGCAAAAACACTTAATATAATTTTGAATATAAACCCTGATTGGCTCTCCCAACAAGTGGAAAAATTCAGAAATGAACCATTTACTCAAATAATAATCAAGAGAGACATCCCTCGCTCAGACTGGATAAAATTGGAAGAAAACATTTTTAGATTACCAGGGATATATACAATTACCCAACCTCAACGAAGATACCCCTATGGTTCTACTGCAGGCCAAATAATTGGTTACATAAACGAGATTAGCAAAGAAGAATTAGAAATTAACAATGATTACTATATCGGAGATTTAATAGGCAGAGCCGGGGTAGAAAAATATTATGAAAACTTGCTCAGAGGTACTCCAGGTTGGATGATGATCACAAAATATGCCGCGGGGCTACCTCAACTCAGAACAGATAAATACGGGAATTTCGTTCTTGCGAGAAGAGATACTCGAGGACACTTCCTTTTAGAAGAGGAACTTTACAAGGAGGAACCAAAACCTGGGAATGATGTAATTCTAACCCTCGACATTGCACTCCAGAGCTTCTGTGAGAACCTACTCTCTACAGAAAGTGGAGCCATAGTAGTATTAGAAGCGGAAACAGGGGCAGTGCTTGCAATGGCAAGTAGCCCGAGATACGACCCAAATATATTTGTAACTAAAGGTAAGGACTTAGAAAGGTTGGAAACTCTAAAAAGCAAACCTAATAAAATGGCTAATCGTGCAATAAGTGAGCATTATCCACCCGGCTCTGTTTTAAAAATATTCCTTGCTGCAACTGCGCTTGAGAAAGGGGTAATAACACCTACTACAACATTTTACTGCCCAGGCTCTTTTAAAATTGACGGGAAAGGCCGTGAATGGCTATGTTGGCAGAAACATGGGCATGGCTCCGTAAATGTAGTCGATGCAATTGCATACTCATGTGATGTCTTCTTTTATAATGTAGGGCTAAAATTAGGAATAGACAATATCTCAGAATACGCTAAAAAAATAGGTTTAGGATGTTATACAGGCATAGATTTACCTATTGAAGTGCCTGGACTTATACCGAACAAAGAATGGAAATCTAAAGTAAATGCGGATAAACCAATCTGGGAACAAAGATGGTATCCGGGAGATACAGTAAACCTAAGTATAGGTCAAGGGAGTTGCTCAACTACACCTCTACAAAATGCGGTTCTAATGGCAACAATAATTAATGGGGGATACAGAGTGTATCCTCATGTCAATGCATCTTACACTCCACCAATTTCTACTGAAAGAATTTTTTCAGAAAAAACCCTGAAAACTGTAATCCAGGGCATGCAACTCTGTGTAGAACCTATTGGAAACAAACCCGCGGGAACAGGCAAACAAGCCAGGGTAGAAGGAATAACGGTAATCGGTAAGACAGGAACAGCCCAAGTAGTCTCACTTGAAGTTCAAAAAAAATACAAATCCGTAGAGGACATGCCGAAAGAGCTTAGAGATCATGCGTGGTTCATCGCAGGAGTAATTGACAAAAAGCCCCCAATAGCCATCTGCATCATCATAGAACACGGGGCACATGGGTCATCTGCAGCTGCTCCCTTAGCGAAAGAAATCATATCCTTCTTCTACTCCCGCGATCGCCAAAAAACACAAGATTCCCTTATAGCAAAAGGAAGGAATTCGGAGGAGTTTACCCAGAGATGAATTCACCCGCCCCAATTAATAACAAAATATCTACCTTTGCCTCAATTACTGGGGAAGATAACTTCAAACTATTAGATTTCAGAAAGGTAAAAAATATTGATCCGCTTCTCTCTATATTAGCTATAGCACTGGTTGTAATTGGCTGGTTAAATATGTTTAGTGCAAGTGAAGAACATTCTATATCTTACTTTTACAAACACCTCACAATATTTTTCATAACACTCCCAATTGTTTTCCTCCTTACCATAATTGACTACAAAATATTCGTGTCAATCTCCCCAGTATTTTACATAATCTCTATCATCATATTAGTAGGGATTTTCGGGTTAGGAATACAAGTAAAAGGGAGTGAAAGGTGGTATGAACTCGGAGCTCTTAGATTCCAACCATCAGAAATAAATAAAATTTTATTAGTTCTCACACTAACCTGGTATTTCAAAATGGTAGAAGAAAGGATTCGTAAATTTTGGTGGTACGCAATGGCTTTCGTAATCACTGCTATTCCAGCAATTCTAATATTACTTCAGCCAAATCTTGGTACTGCAGTCAGCCTTATACCCATCGTAATATTTATGCTTCTCATAGGTGGGTGTAAAATTTGGCACTGGGTTGCTACCATATTAGCAGGGTTTATAGTCATAGTATTTCTCTACTTAGAAATAAGTAGCCTTACACCAGAGAAAATCAGAGCGGGGGAGCATCCACCTTACCTCCCCTTAAAACCCCATCAGCTTATGAGAATATACTCATTCTTTAATCCAGATGCAGACATTAAGGGAAGCGGATGGCAAACCTATCAAAGTAAAATCACTATTGGAAGTGGTGGTATATATGGAAAAGGTTTCAGAAAAGGTACCCAATCAAGATTAAACTATCTTCCAGAATATCATACAGATTTTATATTTTCTCACTTTGCAGAAGAAAATGGCTTTTACAAATCTTTAGGCCTGCTAATATTGTATCTTTTATTGCTAATAAGAATGCTTACTCTCGCTTATAAAGCTACTGAATATGAAGGAAAACTATTAATTGTAGGAGTAACTGCTATATTCTTCTTCCACATATCTGTAAACATAGGGATTACTATGGGACTGCTACCAGTTACAGGATTACCTTTACCTTTCCTAAGTTATGGGAGATCATTTTATCTAACTTGTATGGTAGCTATCGGCTTAATATTCAGTGTGCCAAAGCAAAAAGCCTTTTTGTTCAAGGTTGAGTGACAATGAAAGAGCTTGTAATTAATGTAGAAAAATTAGAAACGCGAATAGCTTTATTAGAGAACAATAAATTGGCTGAACTTATCATAGAAAGAGCTGAAGCTCCTTCACTCGTAGGAAATATCTACAAAGGGAGGGTAGAAGATATAGTCGCAGGAATTCAAGCTGCTTTCATAAACATAGGAACAGGCAAAAACGGATTTTTATATGTATCCGATATATCAAAAGAGTTTGAAGATTTTACAATTGATGAAGAAATGGTTCCGAAACCAATCTATAAAAAAGGCTTTCAAGGCCCTCCAAAAATCCAAGATTTAATCCGTGAAAACCAATATTTGCTTGTTCAAGTAGTAAAGGACCAAATAGGCAATAAAGGAGCAAGACTAACTACATTTATTACCTTACCTGGGCGATATGTTGTCTTATTTCCCACTATCAATGCTACGGGAATCTCAAGAAAAATAGACTCTGAAAAGGAGCGTGAGAGATTAAAAAAAATTATTCAGCAGATAAAACCAAAAGATATGGGAATTGTATTAAGAACAGCGTCCAACAACAAACCCTTAGAAGACTTAAAAAATGATGTGGACTATCTTTTAAGGCTATGGGAACAAATTCAGAACAAGTTTCATTCATTAAAGGGGCCGGGATTAATTAGAGAAGATTTAAGTCCTATCTTAAGAGTAGTTAGAGATCGATTTACCAAAGAAATTAATAGACTTACAATAGATGATGCATACTACTATGAAAAAATTTTGAAATTCCTTGATATACTCGATCCTCACTTGAAAACTCGAGTCAAATTATACAAGCTTAAAACCCCTATATTCTCTAAGATGAATATAGAAAAAGAGATAGAAAAGCTTTTCCATAGAAATGTTCCACTGAAATCCGGCGGATATATAACAATCGACCTAACAGAGGCTCTTGTGGCAATCGATGTAAATACTGGAAGTTTCACCGGTAAGAAAGAATTAGAGGAAACTATTCTCCAAACAAACTTAGAAGCAGCAGAAGAAATTGCCCGCCAAGTTAGGTTGAGAGACCTAAGCGGAATTATAGTAATCGATTTTATTGACATGACCCAAGAACAAAACAGAAAAAAACTTTTAAACCATTTCTTAGAATCCCTTAAAAACGATAGAGCCAAAATTACTATATCCGAAATAACTCAGCTGGGAATGATAGAAATGACTCGCCAAAGAGTAAAGCAAAATGTGGTAAAAACCCTATCCCAGTCGTGTCCTTATTGTGAAGGCAAGGGTTACATCCGTTCCGTAACTACAGTTATGATGGAAATATCCAGAAGATTGAAAGAGATCTCCGTTACCGCTCGTGAAAAGAAATTTATACTGCAAGCACATCCCGCAATCATAAAAAGATACAGGGAAGAATATTCAGAGATATTAGATGATTTTTGCAAGAAGAACAACATAGAAATAAATCTCGAATCGGTCTCAGATTTTCACCTTGAAGATTATAGAATCCTCAGCGGAAAAAGCAGATACATCATAGAGTCAAGAATCAGTGGGAACTTTTCTAAATAGTTGGCTTATAACTCCTCCTTATCATTGACATTATTTGTCCCTTCGGAGCAACCACTATTTCTAAGTTACAGTTTGTAACAAGCTTTAAATCCTCTAAAGCCAAAAGGTTATATGGATTCGCAATAGCTATTCTCAGAGTATTTCCCCGCACCTCAAGAGGCATACACTCATGGGTTCTTGCCAACCGTTCCGGAACCAGCTTAACCGCTGAAGAATGAATTGGATAATCAGTAAGATTTGAGATAAATGTGTATCCACTCTGTTTCGCAAGGGCTCTTGCAATCGAGACATCGTCTGTATAACCTAATCTAACAAGGATTGAGCCAAGAGGTTCACGACGACTGCTCATTTGTCTTTGATATAGCAAAGCTTTTTGAAGCTGTTCTCTTGTAACCACACCTTCTTTTATCAAAATCTCCCCAAATCTAAGTTTCTCAGCGTATTCTTCTTCTCTTTCTAATTCGGGTTCTTCCCCTTCTTTTCTATCCCACTGCTTTCGAAGTATTTCCTCATTTGTAACAAGCCCAGGAACCTTACGATAAAATTCCTTAAAAAATGAATCCTCAGGTGTTTGTTGAGAACCCACTTCTATTTCCTTACTCTTACCCTCATGAGTTTCGACTTCAACCGTGTCTTCAGGCAAACCTTCCAATAACCTCAGCGTTCTTTCTAAAGCATCCTCAAATGCTACAGTTGCTGTATAACAATGGGCAAGAGCTGACCTAATTTCTCTTATCTGCTCCTGCGCTAAATAAATTAATCGCGTCTTTTCCTCAACCGTAATCGCCCGCTGAACTGAGCTCTGGAGTTTCTTCATAAAAGCGTTGAGTCTCCGTCTGTTTTGGAGGGAGATTTTGAAGCGGGGAAGTTTATCCCTGATTCTATCTACCATTTGAGTAATCCGAGAAAAGATTTCGCTGTAATATTTTGACCACTCCAGAATCTCTCGGTCCAAATTTTTAGTTGACTCAGGAGTAACTGATGTCGGATTAAAACTTCTTAAATCTTTTTTTTCTTCATTAGGTTGCATTCCGTTTAAGACCTATCCCACAAATTATGTCCTCTTCCCACTCTTCTTAAACTTTTTTACTGTGATATAAATTATAACACGATTTAACAAATATTTGTTAACAAAATAACAAAAAAATGCTATTTTTAAAAGATTACTCCATCTTTTAATAACAGTAAATGATATTATTGCAAAAATATGGATTGATTTAGTATATGGCTACAACAGATATACCATAGGTAAGCCCAAATACCCCATACCCACAATTTCAAATGATAACTCTGTTTTTGTAATAATCTTTACACACGAAATAAATATTTATTTAATCTCACATCACAACGAGGTAAGTATTATGAAAACGCTGAGAATAAAAGGTGTGCAGATGAAAGTTGGCGAGAGCAAAAAGGAAAACCTTCCAAAGATACTCGAGCATATAGAAGCAGGCAACTGTGACATAATAGTTTTCCCTGAAATGAGCCTTACAGGATACAACAACAATTTTAGCGATACCAGAACTACAGAAGCTTGGAAACAAATCGCCTCCGCCTGCAAAAAAAATTATGTATGTGCAATAATTGGAACTGGAGTTAGAAAAGACGGACATACATATATTCAGTGTCGTATATATACCGATGAGGGCAAATTACTCGGAACCCAAGAAAAACTCGTCCCAACTGAAGAAGATCGAAAATGGTGTAGACCAGGAGAAGAACTAAGGTTGTTCAAGTATAAAGGGGTTGTATTTGGATGCCTGATAGGTAACGACCTATGGGTAGCACCTGGATTTGGGCCCTACCCAGATCCTCGCTTATCTTACCAACTCGGTAAGAGAGGCGCGCAACTGATATTCCATCTCGCAAACACAGGCATTGACCAAACTTATTTGCCTTATTATGATATTAATCTGAGACTTAGAGCAAAAGAAAGTAGGTGTTATATAGTAACCGTGAACGCCGCATCTATTCATGGAGTAATAAATTCCCCTTCTGGGATAATGTCCCCTGAAGGTAAATGGATAGTTCAATGTCCCCTCCAGGGAGAGCATACTTTTGTTTATGATCTCCAGATTGAAACAGAGTAAGTAATACGATTACCCAAAAACATAATGAATAAAACCCAGAAAATATTAGTATGCGTACTGATAATAGTTGGATTCACTTTTATCTGGGCAGGTCATTACATAAAAAAAATAATACCCCCTTATCCTAATATAGTTTTTATACTCATAGATACCCTTCGAGCAGATTGTGTAGACCCATCATTGAAACCTCATCCAATTACCCCTTTTCTGTCATCTTTGGCAGAAAATTCGATATATTTCTCCGATGCTGTTACTCCTTGTAGTTGGACTAAACCAACAATGGCAACACTTTTTACAGGAATCTCCCCTGAAAAGCATCAGGTAAGGTATAGCACAATAAATGAAGATCCGAATAAACCCACAAGCGATGTTCTTCCTGAGAAGTACTTGACACTTCCTGAATATTTATCTCAGTATGGATATGAAACCTACGCTGTACAAACAAATGGTAACCTTGTACCACAACTGGGGTTCGCACAAGGATTTAATCCAGAAAACTACCATTTCTTACTCGGTGCGGTAGCCTCCACGGTTACCCAAAAGGCCAAAGAAATATTAAGTAATGCTAAGTCCCCTTTTTTCTTGTACTTACATTATTTAGATCCCCATGCCCCTTATTCTCCTCCTATGGAAATCTTAGAAAAGGTAGCAAATGAACAAATTTTATCAGAAGAAGAGAGAGAATGGACCAAGCCCCATAAGTATATGGAGTATTTAACAGACCTAATTAAATATAGAACTAAAACCAAAGCGGAACCTCCCAACTTTGAATACTCTAACGCGGGAAAACAAGAATTGCACAGGCTATATCTCGGCGAAGTTTTGTATGTTGATACAGAAGTACAAAAAATAGTAGAGTTCATTAAGCGAAACTACCCCAAAACTATCTTCATTATACTTTCAGACCACGGAGAGGAGTTTTGGGAGCACAATTGCGTAGGGCACGGCACAACACTATATGAGGAGCAGGTCAGGGTTCCAGTAATCATACACGGATGGAATGCCCCACCCAAAAATATTACTAAGCCGGTTTCCACAGCAGGGTTAGCAAACACTATACTAAGACTATCTAACATTCCCACTCCCCCTCAATTCGAAGAACGAGATATGCTAACAATTGGAGAGAGCGAAGATATTTCTTCCTACATGGTAACTTGGGGACCCTGGAGAGAACTTAATATTCAATTAAGAGGTATTATAAAGTTCCCCTGGAAACTTATTGAAAACATAATTACGGGTGAAATTGAATTGTATAATCTCGAAGAAGACAGTAAAGAAATGGTTAATATAAGTAAAACCAACGAAGAGATAGTTAAATACTTGTTGAATGAGATGAAGAACTATATTACTAATATTGAGTATACAGGTGTCAATACTACAGAGCTCACCACCGACATAAAGTCTCAGCTCGAATCTTTAGGATACCTGGGAAATTAAGATTAGCCCTCCTTTCTTTTCACATACTCTTTAAAGATAAGTTTTGTTTTTTCTGACTCCTCATAATGATTCACAAAGGGAGCAGGATAATTCCTCTTGTGCAATCCCATTTCTGATACTTTGTCCCAGTTATGAATCTCATCGGTTGACAGGTCTCTTAACTCAGGAACCCACTTTTTTATGTATTTAGCACGAGGGTCAAATTTTCTTGCCTGAAGCCATGGATTAAAAATACGAAAATAAGGTTGAGCATCGCACCCTGTTCCCGCACACCACTGCCAATTACCGTTATTTACCGATGGGTCATAATCAACAAGGTAATTAGCAAAAAATTTCTCACCCAATCTCCAATTCAAGTGCAAGTCTTTAGTAAAAAAAGAAGCAGTTATCAATCGTGCTCTATTGTGCATCCATCCAGTCTGAACTAACTCACGAATTCCTGCATCAACGATAGGAAAACCTGTTAACCCCTCACTCCATTTACGGAATAAATCCACATCCTCACTCCACCATATCCCCCTATATAACCTATTGAATTCCCTACCGAATACTTCAGGATAATGGTTTGCTATCAGTGTAAAAAAATCTCGCCAATATAGTTGGCGTATTATAGGAGTTGGATCCGGGTGATTCAATTTAAGCCCCCAGTAAACTTCTCTTACTGATAGACATCCAAATTTAAGATAGGGAGAGAGCATGGTCGTCCCATCCTCGTCAAGCATATCATGGCTCTCCCCATAATTATATAGACCATAAGCCCGCCTCAAAATATCTAAACCTGACTTCCTCCCTCCTTTTACCGGCACAGAGTTATTATAGCTTTTGAGAACCTTACCAAAGAGACTCTGGAAAACCTCCGAACCTATTTGCTCTTTAAACCAATTAACATCTTTTAGTCTAACTGGTTCAGGAACTGGTACATTTTCTATTGCCCTTTTATAAAACCTGCTGAACACTATAATTGGAGAGCCATCTTCCTTTAGAATTGCATCTGGGGAGGTAAGTAACACATCATCTCTGGAGTATAAAGGTACTCCTCTCTCTTTTGCACTAATCTTGATTTGCTCATCCCTTTCTTTAGAAAAGGGTGTATAATCGTTGTTTATGAATACTGAATCCGCATTGAGCTTATTAATCAACTGCGTTATCACCTCATGAGGATAGCCGTAGAACAAAAATAGTTTTCCTCCCACTTTCTCTATTTCGCTACTTAAATCCTCTATACTCTCTAACATAAATTGAACTGCAAATTCCCCCCTATACGGATTATTCTCAATTTGTCTTGGATCAAATATAAAGCACGGTAGAACTTTATGACATAATTTTCCAGCTAACAACAATGCGGAGTTGTCATGCAATCTTAAATCCCTTCTAAATATAAAAATTCCTAACTTATAAGGTTTCTCAACCATTCTACCCCTCCAAAATCAAATTTTTATAGACAATATTGTAATATTGTATAATTTTTCACTTAATTTATTAACTTTGTAAGGTTAAGGTGGGATTTATATGCGAAGAGAACCTCCTAAAGAATTAGGCTGGGGTAGTCGTTTCGGTTTAGTCATGGCAATGGCGGGAAATGCGGTGGGGCTTGGCAACTTTCTTCGCTTTCCTGGACAGGCTGTTCCTTACGGCGGTGCTTTCATGATTCCATACTTTATAGCCTTGATTCTTATAGGAATACCCCTTGCGTGGATAGAATGGAGTATAGGAAGGAGAGGAGGCGCATTTAAGCATGGCACTACTCCAGGAATGTTTTATCGCTTATGGAAACATCCAGTATCTAAGTACCTCGGTATATTTGGAATTCTATTGCCTGCAATGGTGGGAATCTACTACATTTACATCGAGTCTTGGGCTCTTGGATATGCTTGGCAAATGGCCACAGGGATGCTCAGGGGAAAGCATGCCTACGAAGAAATGAAATTAGCATTTGGCTCTTATGTCGGCACTACAAACGCCAATTTGATAAGTTTTAGCAGTATCTCCTACACATTTTTTTTAATAGCCTTCGCAATGAACATATTTGTATTGAGTAGGGGCATATCTAAAGGTATTGAAATTGTGGCTAAATACTGTATGCCAATCCTAATAGTACTCGGTATAATACTCACAGTGAGGGTGCTTACCCTCCCTCCAAGGGGCGAGGACCAAACCGTCAGTCATGGATTAGCACAAATATGGCGTCTAACCCTAAACGACTTAAAAACACTAACACGACCACATGTTTGGATTTCTGCTACGGGCCAAATCTTCTTCACCCTCAGTGTAGGATTAGGAATGGTTCACACCTATGCAAGCTACTTAAAAAAGAAACACGACCTTACTCTCAATGGACTCACCGCTTGTATGACAAATGAGTTCGTCGAGGTAATACTTGGTGGCTCTATAGTAATCCCCGCAGCTGTAGTTTTCTTCGGCGTAGAAAAGACAAGAGAGATAGTCGCCACTGATGGAACATTTGCAATAGGCTTTTATGCTCTTCCTCTAATTTTTGAGCAAATTCCCTACGGAGAAATATTCGGGGTTATGTGGTTTATATTACTCTTCCTTGCTGGGCTTACCTCAAGTATGGCTATGTTTACACCACTGTTAGTATTTTTAGAAGATGAGCTCCAAATAGATAGGCGTGTTGGTGTTCTATTGGTGTCATTTTTTGCTTTCGTATTTATGCAACCAGTTATTTTATTTAACCATCACAAAGTCTTAGACGAACTCGACTACTGGATGGGAACCTTTGGCTTAGTCCTCTTCGTAGCGATTGAGACGGTTATATTCTCCTGGATTTTCGGAGTAGACAAAGGGTGGAAAGAACTACACCAAGGAGCCGAGTTACGAGTTCCAAGGATTTATTACTATATAATGAAATATGTAACACCCGTTTTCTCTGTAGGTTTAGTATTGTGGTATTGTTACGATGGACTCCTGGAAAAAATTTCAATGAAATATGTAGCTCCTGAGGATGTGCCATACTTATGGTTAGCAAGAATAATGATATTAAGCGTAACTTTATTCTTAATTTGGGGCGTTTGGTATGCTTGGCAAACTCATCCTAAATTCTTTGAGGATGAGGAAAACGAAAACATCAACCAAGTATAGTTAAAAGGAGTATCCACTATGATGACTTGGTATTCATATATATATATGTTCATAGTATGGGCAATAATTATAATCCTGAACATATACTGTTTTTATAAAATTCTAACAAGTAAAAATTTAATAATACCGGGGGCTGAGGAAGAGGACGAAGAAAATATTAATTCACATTCTTTTCCCCATGAAAGTTAGACTCATCTTTTAAGTTTCATATCCCCCCTTTATTCTCTGGTAGAGACATTGGAATATTTTTTGAACTTAACCATTCATTCCACTCTTCATCATCCTTCAAATAAGGAGTCACTTCCGCCAAAATTTGCTTTACCTTTTCTTCCTCTTCCCATATAAGGTATTTTTCTATTTGTGTCTTTGATATAACTCGCAAGTAATACTTTGCTTGTCTATTTTTCGGATCTATACTTAAGGAATTCAAGAAAGGCTTCCGAATGTCATCACTTATTATAAATCCCTCATAGTATCTAATAATACCTTCCAGATCAGAATAGTGAGACTTATGCCTTTGGATAACTGAGGTTAGGATTGCAGAATCAGCATTATCTATCTTTAGCACCCTCTCTATAAAAGTATAACACTCTATTAAATTGCGAATATTCGCAGGAACCGATCCACGATAGTAGATATATTTTGGAGAAGAAAACTCCACCCACGGTGTTCTGTCAGTAATTATTCTCCCACCCTTTGAAAATTTTATAAGAGCCTCCCTATCCATAACGAAAGTAGCAAATATTTCCTCAACATCTCGAAACCTCGCTTCATACAAGGCTTGCTCAAGTTCCTTATTAACCCTTAATTTCTCCTTTAAACCCTGTGGATCCAAAACTAATGATTTCTTAGAACCAACAATGAAAAGGTCTGAATTAACAAAGAAAGCTTTGGCTTCAGGGAAGACCCTTAAAAAGGTTGCAACAACGGACTTAACAATGAAAGGGTCCGTACTGTGGAAGGGCACCCATTGAGACATCATACCTTCACTATTCATCGCATTCATACAAAAATTATAAAAATCCTCACTGTAAAAAACAGAGACCCCAGCAAGTGCCAAGGGCATAGGCTCTAATGTAATGAAATCATATTTCTCTTTGGAACGGATTAAAAAGTTTCGAGCATCATCTATATGAACTTTAACATTAGGTCTACTCAATACATCAAGGTTTTTATCAGAAAAACATTTACTTGCTTCTATAACCTCTGGTGAAATTTCAACTGCATCAACCTTTTCAAAGCCACTTACTGCAAGTGTGCCACAGGTGATACCAGATCCAAAACACATAAAAAGTGCACTTCGGGGATTTCTGTCAAACAACCAAGGAAGTATTCCTTGAAACCTGTTCATATGGACACCTTTCTCAACGGCTGTAGTCGCTTGGACTCTATTAATCCATAGGACCCTTTCATCTTCTGAAGAAAGAACTGGTGGTGCACTCACAGCCACGGTGCCCTCTACACCTTCAGAAAAATACATCAGTTTGTGAGAAGTTGGAAGATAGAACTTATTAATTTCTTTCATAACTGAGGAAGGTAAAATAGATAAACATAAACCTAAGACAGATGCACTGCCTAAAAAAGCCACTCGTTTTCCTTTGTTCCCAAATAACGAAATTACTATCCCAAACAGGGCAAGAGTTAAGCCCAACAGCTTTATACCAAATTCGCACCCCATAAGTGGCAGTATAATAAATCCTCCAAATACTGATCCAAGGATACTTCCTACCGTGTTTAATCCGTAGGCTTTCCCTATAGAGTAATACGGAACGGAACTAACACTCCTTATTATGGAGAGCGCATACGGGAAGGTAAAACCAAATGCTAACATAGGAACTACCAAAACAAGAAAGATTAGAAAGAATTTTCCCAAAATGGCTCGAGACCAGTCCGTAGATGTTTCCAAACCGTATATTTGAACCACTGTGGGTAAATAGGAAATATACACTGTTGTCAGCAAAATGAACAAACCACAAGCAAAATATCCAAAACCAAGACCTGACAAACTAAATTTTAATCTTTTCATAACTAAAGAAAGGAGAAGCGAGCCCAAACTTATACCTGCAAGAACAGATACGAGAACAGATGAATATGCATAAGTTGTGCCTAAAAAAATCATTATCAAAATACGGGTCCATAACACCTCTAAAGCTACTGAACAAAAACCCGATAGAAAAACACCCAGATACGCAATTGGCTCGATGCTCTTACCTTCGGTTGCCGAGCTAACCTTCACAAAGTTCGAATCTTCATTCTCACTATAATACACCCCTTTAATTACTACACTAACCATCCATGCTAAAACACCCACAAGCACATTTATCATCACTGCGACTAACAGCACATTATTGTAACCCCAATACGGGATAGCAACAAATCCCGCTATAAAAGCGCCTACTGTAGCCCCTATAGTATTAGCCATATAGAGGAGAGAAAGATGAGCATTGACAAATTTCCCAGTTATATAGTCATATCTTGCAAGGAGAGGATAAGTCATACCCATACATATTGAGGGAAACAAGAACCAGAATATAGCAAAACTTACTCGGATTGCATATATAAGGAAATCGGAGGATGGTACAAGTTTGAATATCTTCATAACTATGAAAGGAGAGGAAAGCCATTCAGAAATAAACAAAGCCCACAGACCTATAAAAACTTCTAAGATGCCATATATTCTCAAGGGATTTCTACTAATACTCGCTAATCTTCCCCCAAGTATACTGCCTATCCCAATCCCTAAAAAGAATATCCCTAATACAGAACTTATTGCGTATGCAGTGCTACCTAAAAGAAGAATACACTTCCGTGTCCAAACTATCTGATAAACCAGAGCTGTGGCTCCCGAGAAAAAGAAAAGCAAATATATCACTATCGTAAGAATAACAGAGGTATCAATTTTATTCTTCATCACATACTCATCTCGAGACCTGGTCTTTTGCAAAAATTTCTCTCTCTGAAAATACTATAAACTCATCTGTAGAATTAAACACTTTGAATAAACTCATATGAGATGATAAAACAAAGTTCTTCTTAAGCATGTTCTCAAAAAGAGAAATTAGCGGGTCATAAAATGAGTAAAGGTTCATAAGGAAAATTGGTTTTTGATGCTGGTGCGCTTGCTTCCACGCTAAGACTTCCGCAAATTCATCGAGAGTCCCAATACCACCTGGTAAGACTAAAAAACCATCAGCCCTCCCTGCCATTACAGATTTTCTCTCCTGAAGGTCACGGGTTACTATCAGTTCATTACAGGCATCAAAAACTAATCTCCAAGTATTAAAATACCCTGGGACTACTCCAATCAATTTTCCACCGAGTGAATGGACTTTCCGAGACAAAACACCCATTAAACCTACTCTTCCTGCCCCATACACAATATCTACACCCTTCGAGACTAAGTACTCTGCCAACTTTTCGACCTCTTCTTTGTATGTGTCTATTGCAAAATCGCTTGAGCCTGCAAATATACAAATACTCCTCATCTGCATCATCCTCATCTACTTTTAGGTTAATAAAAGACTTGAGAACTAACCCACTTGAAGTAAAATTTTATTAAATCCAGATACAAAATAAAAATTGGGAGTATCAATTCGATACTCCCATGCTTATATATTTCTAAATAGCTCCAGTTAAAATTTAGAAATTCAACTTACAACCCGCGTATACATAGTCTACACCATCATCGTCAGAGCCACCAGTATAAAGCATTCCATTCCATCTGACGAAGTTCCCTTCAGTTAAACCATCACCCACAAACAAATGAGACCAACCAAATTCTATAACTAAATCAGGAGAGTATTGATACTCGAAGAACAGAGCCAAATCTGTGCCGAGGTAATCATCACTACTTTTTGTCCACCACGGGAAGATATAGGGCCAAACGGGTCTCTCAAATGTCTCCACCGCCTCATAATATGATACAAACAAAATTGCTCTGAGTGAATCTGTGAGGGCTCCATTCGCACCTACCCTTGCCCACCAAGCATTAGATAAATCATTCCATAAATCTAAGAATCCTGAGGAAATCTCATTTGAGAATAACCGATTGAAACTCACACTTGCCTCTGGTTTGTAGAAGGGATTAAGCCATTCCCACAATGAAACCGCTCTATTATCCTCTCCCCCGAAATACCTGAAGCTTGCAAAGACTCGTGGTTGACGCCAAAAATCAAGCGTATAGCCAACATCCAACTTTCCACCCCAATTATCAAAATCGGCATCATCATCTCCTATCAAACCAACTCTAAACAATTTACCAATGTGGTCCGCCTCTCCGAATTGATATGCTACTTCTACATCATAATCAAATGCATCAAATTTACCTGCGGAGCGAAACCCTACAGTGTGTAGCATTGTTTTATCATAATTTCCTACACCGAGCAAGCTACTTAAGAAATCTCCATCTGGAATAACCGCTAAATCATTCGGTATAGGTCTGTCATCTTCGAGCAACATCCAATAAATGTCGAAAACAACATTTTCTACTGCTTTACAGGTAGCATACACACCATAGAAATTTAGATCGTCTTCAAAGAAATCTGACATAGACTCATAAAGTTTACTTGCCCAAGCATCCACAGTAAATGTCTCGGCATCGTATGTCAACCTCACTGCATCAAAAGATAATCCAGTCCAGAAGAAAGCAAAATCACGAGGTCCGACCAAGAACTGACTTCCAAATGCAAGCTCCTGTCTACCTACTCTCAACTTTAGAGGAGTGCCCCACATTTCATTAGCCTCCACATAGGCTTGATATACCTCAACATCTTCCGTTGACTTCGCCCGCGTATCCACACCAGTAACATAATCTACCGAACGAAAATCTTCACCCCAAACATCATAAGAGTCAAGTTCTAAATACGCCCTCACCTGGTCCGTAAAATCTGCGTTTATATGAAGTCGAGTCCTCTGCTCAACAAATGAAAGGTCACTCCCCTCATTATCCCAATCAAAAATGCTTGATACACCTGGACCCAATAGATTCCCAATGGGTCTGCCAAGAACCGATAAAGCTCCCCAACGAGTTGCAGGCACAGGTGCAGGTCCAGCAAAGTCAGTAAAGTTATTACTAATATAGTTCCACCTGAGACGAATACTACCTCCGACTTCAACATTTTGAAGCTCAGCAAAAACTGCAAAGGACACTAAAAAAGAAATCAGTAAAAGAAAAGCTAATTTGTGCCTCATAAACTTATCCTTTCTTAAGTTCAATAATGCTAAAAATTGATAATTTAATATACTAAAGATGAATTAACATACTAAAAAGTAAAATCTAATTTCAAGAAAATTTAACAAGATGGTAAATAATTAACTTTAACCGATTATGCTTTAAGCGAGGTCAATATCCATTGACACCTCTACCCTTGTATGCATCCATCTGTCCGAACGAAATACTCCCAATGTTAAAAAATACCTTACAATATGAGATAGCAAAATTACACCCCAAACTCTGTAGGCAGTAAGACTTCCTAAATAATACAGTAAAGTACAACTGCCGAGAAGAATACCTAACTGAGTAATCATTGCTATAATCATGGGGATTTGTGTCGCCCCTGCTCCTTGTATCCCTCCCGTCATAGCAAGAGTAGCGGACAGAAAAATTGCGGAAAATGCAAGAAACTGCAAGAGATTTCGCCCATATTCAAATACGAGCTCATTAGATTGGACATCAAATAAGTTCAAAAGGTATCCTGGGAAAAAAATAAAGAAAAATCCAATAGAAGCACCCCAAACTGAACCGAGATATGCACCTACCCTAACTACTCTCCTTCCTCTCTCAGGATTACCCGCACCTATGTTTTGCCCCATAACAGTACCGCATGCGGAACGAAGTCCAAACGAAGTCCAGGTCACAAAAGAGAATAGCTGATTATAGCAAATAGTATAAGCAGATAATACCGCTGTACTATTGGGGAGGGTACTCAAAAACTTTATAAGGAGCACGCCCCCAAGATTAAGTACTACTCCTTGGATACCAGTCGGCACTCCTACTCTTAAAATTACCTTCAGAACTTCGCTTTGCGGGAGAACTTTATAAAATGTCTTCCAATCAAAAACAGTATACCCCTTAACTATCAAAATCCAGGCCCATAGTAGTGCAACAGCAGGAGCCATCACAGTTCCTATACCTGCACCCATTACTCCTAACGAGGGGAAAATGCCAATACCTGTTATTAATACGAAACTTATCAACACATTCAAGAGTGAGCTCACAACATTTAATGCTAATGCAATTTTCGGGAAACCAGATGCCTGTATCGCACCCGACACTAAAATCAAGAGGAACAAAGTCCAATTGAAAACAAAAAGAAGTCTTAAGTAAGGCAAGGCAAGTTCATATACATCCCTTTCAACTCCGATAAAGTTTAGTAATGCGGGTGCCAAAAAATAGCCTATGGGTGCAACTATGAAAACTAAGAAAATTATAGCGCCTCCCAATGACTGAAAAAATATGAGACTCACCATGCCTCTGTCTTGTCTTCCTGAGTAACGGGCTATAAGAACATTCATCCCATGGGATAGTGACGCAATAAAAACTACCACTACCATGAACACCTGCCAAGAAACCCCAATAGCCGCATTTCCAGCGTTGTTTGGCACTTTTACAAAATGCCCCACCAAAATCTGGTCTATAAAACCGTGAAGACCATTTACGAGATTCAAAAGCACAAGAGGCCAAGTTAATTTCCAAAGAGAATTAAAAATATTTCCCGATACTATTTCTCTATCGAACTGCTTCATAGTAGAGGTAATTCATTAGTAAGATTTAGAGAAGATGGTGTATTATATTACACAAACTCAGCAGTATTTTCTAATTCGCTTGAATTTCGATATTTCCGATTTTAAAATTATGCATTCATTGCCTTATAATTTTACACCCGGGAGCACCTTCTGGGGTTTCATAGTTATCTACACCAAAACTAAAGGGCTTTTAGTAAAATGTCATTAGAGAGTAATATACCGGAAGGGTTGTCTTTCGATGATGTATTATTAGTTCCTAATTATTCCCAGGTTCTCCCGCGAGACACAGATGTATCGACTCGGCTTGCAGGTGACATCATACTAAAAATTCCCATACTAAGTGCTGCGATGGACACAGTCACTGAAGCGAGACTTGCCATCGCTATCGCAAGAGAAGGCGGAATCGGAATTATCCATAAAAATCTTACACCAGAAGAACAAGCCACAGAAGTAGATAAGGTAAAACGCTCTCAAGCAGGGGTTATAACTCATCCATTCACCCTCTCACCTGAACATACCCTTGCAGATGCAGAAAATTTAATGTCGAAATACAGAATCTCTGGTGTTCCCATAACTGATGATAAAGGGATCTTAGTGGGTATTCTAACCAACCGAGATCTCCGATTTGAGGAAGATTATACAAAAAGAATCAAAGAAGTAATGACACCAAAAGAAAAAATCATCACAGTTCCACCCGGAACTACCCTTGAAGAAGCAAAGAAAATACTGCATAAGCATCGGATAGAAAAACTGCCTATTGTAGACGATATGGGACGACTGCTGGGGCTATTAACAGTGAAGGACATAATAAAAGCTCGGGATTTTCCAAACAGGTGCGTAGACGATATGGGACGACTAAGAGTAGGTGCAGCGGTAGGAGTAGGGGAGGATGAACTTATTCGAGCAGATGCTTTAGTGGAAGCAAGTGTAGATGTTCTGGTAGTAGACTCCGCACATGGGCACTCCGCACTTGTTATAGAGATGGTTTCTTCACTTAAAAAACGACATCCTAAAGTTCCCGTGATTGCGGGAAATGTTGTAACGAGTGAAGGTGCAAAAGCATTGATTGATGCTGGAGCAGATGCAGTTAAAGTGGGTGTAGGCCCAGGAGCTATATGCACGACAAGAGTAGTCACAGGCGTAGGAGTTCCACAAATTACTGCCATCATGAATGTCTCAGATGTATGCAAAGAAAGAGGAATACCCCTTATCGCTGATGGAGGGATTAAATACTCCGGAGACATTGCCAAGGCTATAGCTGCAGGAGCAGATTCGGTAATGATAGGTAGCCTCTTTGCTGGGACTGAAGAAAGCCCTGGGGAGAGAATCTTATACGAGGGTAGGACATACAAATTAGTTAGGGGGATGGGTTCTATCAAAGCTATGCAGAAAGGTAGCAAATCAAGATATATGCAATTTGAAATAGAGCCCTCAAAATTAGTCCCTGAAGGAATAGAAGGGCGTGTACCTTACCGAGGAGCACTTGCCGATGTAATATTTCAACTTGTCGGCGGACTCAGAGCAGCAATGGGTTACTGTGGGTGTAAGGACATAAAATCTTTCAAAGAGAACACTAAACTCATAAAGATTACCTCCGCAGGATTAAAAGAGAGCCATCCACATGATGTAACTATCACCGAAGACGCTCCCAATTATCAAATACCAAGGTAAAGGAAATGGAATATAACGGGCCTGTTATACTCGTTTTGGATTTCGGTGCTCAATATAGCAAGCTCATTGCACGCAGAGTTCGTGAATGCGGAGTATACAGCATAATCCTACCCTACAATACACCCACAGAAAAGATAAAAAAACTAAATTTAGCAGGGATTATCTTTAGTGGCGGGCCGGCGAGCGTGCACCAGCCTGGCGCACCACTACCATCCAGAGATTTATTTGAATTAGGTGTTCCAATACTCGGGATATGTTACGGCACCCAAATCTTTGCTCATATGCTTGGAGGTAAGGTAGAACCTGCACGATACAAAGAATATGGCATTGCTTTTCTCAATCATCAGGGGAACACAGATTTGTTAAAAAACATACCCTCCCCTACCCAAGTATGGATGAGCCATGGGGACCAAGTATCCAAACTCCCTTCGGGATTCTCAGCCTTAGGAAACACTGAAAACTGCTCTTATGCAATAATTGGCAACGATGAAAAGAAGTTTTACGGTGTGCAATTTCATCCTGAGGTAGTCCATACCCCTGAAGGAACAAAGATTATCTCCAATTTTCTGCACAAGATTTGCAATGTTAATACCCCCTGGACTATGGAAAATTTTATTACTAATTCGATAAAGAAAATTAAAGAGATTGTAGGAAATGAAAAGGTGCTGTGTGCTCTGAGCGGAGGAGTAGATTCAAGTGTAACCGCAGTTCTCATTTACAAAGCCATAGGTGACAATTTACATTGCGTCTTTGTAGACAACGGTTTACTTCGCAAAGGCGAACCAGAAATGGTAGAAAAAGTCTTCAGAAACCATTTTCATATAAACTTACACATAGTTGACGCTAAGACACGATTTCTATCCGCCTTGAAAGGGGTAACCGATCCTGAAGAAAAAAGAAAGACTATAGGCAACCTTTTCATAGAGATATTCGAAGAGGAGGCAAAAAGGTTAGGCAACTTCTCTTTTCTTGCTCAGGGCACCCTATACCCAGATGTTATAGAATCTGTATCGGCGACAGGCGGTCCCTCCTCAACAATAAAAAGCCACCATAATGTAGGTGGTTTACCAGAAAAAATGAACTTAAAACTTTTAGAGCCACTCAGAGAACTGTTCAAGGATGAAGTAAGGGAAGTCGGAAGACAATTAGGTCTCCCAGACGAAATTATTAAGCGTCACCCATTTCCAGGTCCAGGATTAGGAGTTCGGTGTATAGGAGAAATTACAGAAGAAAGACTAAATACACTCCGCGAGGCTGATGCAATTTTCATAGAAGAAATTAAAAAGGCAAACCTATACGACAAAATATGGCAAGCATTAGTATGTTTGCTCCCAGTAAAAAGTGTAGGTGTACAAGGGGATGAAAGAACCTACAAAGAAGTATGCACACTAAGAGCAGTAGTTTCTGAGGATGCAATGACTGCAGATTGGTTCAAATTTCCTCACGAATTTCTCCAAAAGGTGGCGAGTAGAATCTGCAATGAAGTTCACGGTGTAAATAGAGTCTTATACGACATAACCACTAAACCTCCAGCCACAATAGAATGGGAATAACCATAAAAGGAATCCTTTTCTACCCTTTTAAAAATCGCTCCATCATTAGAATATCCATCATTAGAATACTTAGATATTACTCCACCTAATTTAAGGTACTAAACCTATTTCAAAAGATACACCCTCACCCCTATTACCCATCGAAAACTTTTTCGTCTCGTAGAAAATGCAGTTCATTACTTCCGAGAGTAATCTGCCATCAATGGAGCTATCATTTGAAAGCTCAATTTGCAGAGGGTAATGAAAGTGTCGGGTTAAAGGTAAAAACATTCTAAATATATGAACTAACTTCTCCACTTCAAAAGTTCCAAATTGTAAGATTTTACTCTCGTATCCTAATTTAGAAGAAAAATTCTCCATATAATCTAACAAATTAGGATAAATAAAACTTGTCTTCTTAAACATACTCCTTAGAAGAATAGAATCGTTTTCCATCTTTATTTTTATATTAAGACCCTTTAACTTATTAACGCTATATATTATTTGCTTTAACTTTCCCAAAGTATTATTAACACTCCTAAGGAATTCAATTTCATCCATTTTTTTCTCTTTACTCATAAGATGAACACACTCTCGGAGCCCAGCAAGAGAAACTGTAACTGGAAAAGATTCAAAAGATAAGTTTGTAGCATTTTTTCCATACACGCGTGATAGAAGTTTTTCCCAAATTGTCAAGCCAAAAATCTTTTTGCACTTATGAAGAAAACATAAATATTCTTCAAACGCCTGCGTTACTATTAATACGGTGTCAAAAAAATCAGAGAGGAAATCTTGTTCGTTTTCACTGACCAGGTATAAGTTTACGAGGTCGATGGTAATTTTATACAAACTTACCTGAGGAATAATTTTTAATGTAGAAAATGGGATAAATCTAAAATTTATTGGGAACTTTCCATTTTCTAACACAGATGCTACTACCGACCACACAGCCAGAGAAGGAACCTCTGAACTTTCCGAGTCAAACCTCCAAATTAGATGCGAGGTGGTGTTTATATCTTTGTTAGGGAAGGCAAAAATTGACAAGAAGTTAAAGAAATGTTCCCGAGCATCTGTTAAATAATTGGGATAAATAGTGCCAAGATTATTACCTTTTACGCCTCTTGCCGAGAGTTGGGATACACCCTCTGGTAAGTCCCAATCAATCGTGTAGTGGAAACTATTCCGAGAAAAATGGTAATTATTACATAGAATTTTGTTAATCCTTAAGAGCCAATCTTTGTATTCACTACCCTCAAATCCCTTCAGCAATGGGGCTAATATGAGGTTCATACCCCACCATTCCACGGAGCTTGAAAAAAAATCACAAATCTCCGTAGAAATTTTGAGGGAACATTCTAAAAAGTCATCTGGGCTTAAAATGTATTTTTCCTCTCCCTTTATAAGTTCCCATACGCTATACATGGGAATAGAAACTGAATCTAATTTATCAAAACAAGGACTATGCAACAAGCTGATTTTTCCTTTTTCACCTGCCTCAATAACTTTCTTTGAAAAAACATAGTCCTTACTGAGCTGTTTTTTTACTTCATCTCCAATGGCAAAAGCGGAACTCTTCGGGGTAAGTGGGACATCTTGGTTCGCACTCGCAAGAATCTCCAAAATCTTCTCCAAATCCAGAGAAATAAATTTCTCTTTATTGGTCAACTCATAACCCTCAGCAATCAAAACCATTACACAAAGTTCTCTGATAAAACTTGCAGAGGGCACAATCTTTGGATTAACTAAAAGCTTTAGATAATCTTCCACCTTTTTTAGGATTTTCCCCCTCTTAGCTATATCCAAAACCAAATTCGAATCTTCACAAACTTCACTAAATATTTCAAAAAGTCTATTTGCACCATGCAAAATCAAGTCATCATATTCTATAAGAATTGCTTCATTTCCAGCGTTTTTATTTAGTTCCTCCGTAATTCTTTCTTCCACAAAATTCTTTAGTTTTTTTAACCGCTCATACTCCTTATAAACGCGGGACACCTTACTATATCCCATATCATCAAGAACATGTATAGTTGTCTTAAATAACTCCTCACTTTTAACTATAGACCCTGCACCATAAACACTTCTCAAATAATTTTTTATGGCAACAGCTAAGCTATACGCCGAATCGGAACTCTCTTCCCCAGCGAACAGAAAAGCATTCTTTATGGAGGATGTGAGTTTCTTTAGGTTGAACGGCTCCGTGTGTCCATTGCTCTTTTTAACTCTTAGTTCATCTCCCAAAGGTGAACTCACAGGTCCAAAAAGGTCAGAGAACTCTTCTCTCTCCTCATAACCGGAGCCAGTCATACTTTGCGCTCCATATTAAGCGGTAAAATATTTTAACAATGTTAATACAACTATCCCAAAATAAACACACTGATTAGCTCTGTACACCTCCATAATAGGGAAAAAAGGCCCAAACCCCAACTCCTTTTTCTCCTATTAAATACAATGTCAGTTTTAATACCCACGATAACTATAAGTCCCCAACTACTTTTTTATACTCCAACCTTTTCCCTTAACACGGGGACAGAATCAGTATCCTCCCACCGGAAACCCTGGTCTTCTCTGCCAAAATGCCCATAGCATGCAGTTTTCTTATATATTGGCTTCCTCAAATCAAGGAATTCTATTATAGCAGCAGGTCGACAATCAAACACTTCCTTTAATATCTTGGCTAACTTACCATCTTCAATTTTTCCAGTTCCAAATGTTGTAACATTAAGGGAAACTGGTTGTGCCACACCAATAGCATAAGCCAATTGAACCTCACATTTATCTGCTAAGCCCCCTGCTACTACATTTTTGGCTATATATCTTGCCATGTATGCGGCGCTTCTGTCTACTTTTGTGGGGTCCTTCCCACTAAAAGCGCCTCCACCATGCCTTCCCATTCCACCATAAGTATCTACTATAATCTTTCTACCAGTCAAACCACAGTCTCCTACAGGCCCACCCGTCACGAACCTACCTGTAGGATTTACAAAATATTTAATTTTGCCCTTAATTAACTCTTGGGGAATTACAGGCTTTATTACAAGTTCCACAATCGCTTCCTCAATCTCTTTGTGCTCCCTTTCAAGATCCTGAGGCGTAGGGTCCATCCCTCCATAAAGAGGCAAGTGTTGGTTAGAAACTACTACTGTATCCACTCTGTAGGGTTTTCCATCTCTGTACTCCACAGTTACCTGGGACTTACCATCCGGCATAAGCCAGGAAATTACTTTCTCCTTGCGAATCTTCTTCAATTGTAAACCAAGTTTATGAGCAAGAGATATAGGTAGAGGCATTAGTTCGGGTGTCTCCCTCACTGCATAACCGAACATCATCCCTTGATCCCCCGCACCCTGTTCATGGCCCTCCGTAGCATCCACTCCCCTCGCTATATCAGGAGACTGTTTCTCAAGGGCAACCAGAATAGAACAGGTCTCACCATTGAAACCTACATAGCCTGGACCGTATCCTATATCTATAATGGTCTGGCGTATAAGAGAAGTAAAGTCTACTTTAGCCTTAGAGGTTATCTCTCCTGCTACTACACATAAATTAGTCTTAACTAAAGTTTCGCAGGCAACTCTACTATACGGGTCTTGTTCAAGCATCGAATCCAAGATAGTATCGGATATAATATCCGCGACCTTATCCGGATGTCCATCAGTAACAGATTCAGAGGTAAACAACATCCCCTCTTCCATTTCTAAACCCTTTCTCTACAGGCTTGAAGATTAAATTTTTAGATAGACTACAATGAAGAACCTGGTTTATATTTTGCAGTGAGTGCAGCAGGGTCTAATTTAACACCCGGACCCATAGTAGAGGACATAGCACAAGATTTGAGATATGCACCCTTGAGAGAAGCAGGTCTTGCTTTCAAAATTGCTGATATTACTGCCGCAGCATTTTCTTCTATCTGTTGAGGTGTAAAACTAGCCTTTCCAATCGGCACATGTATATTGGCATTCTTATCTACTCGGAACTCAATTTTTCCTTTCATAATCTCGGCAACCGCAGCTCCAACATTAGGAGTCACTGTACCAGCTTTCGGACTTGGCATCAACCCACGGGGACCTAATATTTTACCGAGTTTCCCTACTTGTCCCATCATGTCAGGTGTAGCCACCGCAGCATCAAAGTCTAACCAACCTTTTTGAATTTTTTCTATTAACTCTTCTGCACCAGCTTCTATAGCCCCTGCTTCTTTTGCTGATTTTATCTGGTCTTCATTCTTGCAAAATGCTATTACCCTTATCTTCTTACCCGTGCCATGAGGTAGAGTAACTGCTCCTCTTACCATCTGTTCAGCGTGTCGAGGATCAACACCCAGTAGGAAAGCTAATTCAATAGTCTCATCAAACTTAGCCGTAGCACATTCTTTTACTATTTTAGATGCCTCGGATAAAGAATAATACTTTGTGCGGTCTACCTTCTCGTAGAGAGCCCGCATCCGCTTACTTTTTTTTGCCATTTAACAACCCTCCTGTGGTCGACGGACAATTTCTTGTCCTCCCACATGCTTAGAGTTAAACTTACATATAACAACCTAAAGTTCCTACCACATCTTAAGCTAAAAATCACCCTTCTACAAGTATACCCATACTCCTTGCAGTTCCTCGAATCATGCTTTTCGCTGACTCAAGAGATGTAGTATTCAAATCCGGAAGCTTAATTTTAGCTATCTCTTCAATTTGAGCTTCAGTAACCTTACCTACTTTGTTTCGATTAGGCTCACCAGATCCTTTTGCAAGTTGTGCCGCCTTCTTTAACAAAACAGATGCAGGTGGTGACTTCGTTATGAATACAAAAGACCTATCTTCGTATATTGTAATAACTACTGGAATAACCATCCCTTGCTGATCTTTAGTCCGGTCGTTGAATTGTCTAACAAAGTCCATGATATTAACACCATGTTGACCTAATGCCGGACCTACAGGGGGAGCAGGTGTAGCCTGTCCCGCAGGAACTTGAAGTTTTACTACTGCTTTGATTCTTTTCGGTGGCATAGTTTATATCCCTTCATTTTTAGAATATTTCTGCTTGCCATGTTTCCACTTCTATTGATGTTGCCCTATTAAAAATTTCTACAGAAACTTTCATAGT
>JAOAHN010000031.1 GCA_026415215.1 Candidatus Hydrogenedentota bacterium | reverse complement strand
TTTCTGATGATGAGCTCAATAAAGAGAATCGTATGGGAAGATATGAGTGAAGGGATTCCGGCATTCCTCACTATCCTATTCATGGCTTTCGGATATGGAATAACAGAAGGTATTAGTGCGGGCTGTATCTCTTTCGTAGTTGTAAAAATTTTACTAAGAAGATACAAAGATATAAATCCCTGGATGCTTTTTATAGCAGTAGCATTCTTGTTTAGGTATATCTTTCTCAAATAGTAATAATATTTAAACAAGTCAAGTAGAGACTTTCGATGTGATGTTCATATAAATGAATTTTTACAAGTTTACTTTTGGTATGCCTTCGAATCCTTTTTTGAGGATTTCATCTTCAAGTTCATAGTCCGGGAGTTTACTGTTAATATACTCATCATAGGCACTCATATCGAAGTGTCCATGCCCGCTTAAGTTGAATAAGATGGTTTTTGCTTCACCACTTTCTTTGCATTTTAAGGCTTCGTCAATAGCCACTCTTACTGCGTGTCCACTTTCTGGAGCAGGTATTATCCCTTCGCATTTTGCAAATAGTAAATTCGCCTGGAATACTGGGTTTTGTAATACCGCGGTAGGTGTGATTACTCCGTGTCTAATTAAGTGTGCTACCTGGCCTGCGACACCATGGTATCTTAGTCCACCCGCATGTATTCCAGGGGGCATAAAGTTATGACCGAGAGTATATTGTTTCAGTAGAGGGGTCATACCTGCTGTATCTCCATAATCGTATGCGTAAATTCCTCTCGTCATCGTTGGACATGCGGCGGGCTCTACCGCGATGAATTTGATTTTCTTTTCTTTTTTAAGCACATCGTGAACGAATGGAAATGCTAACCCTGCGAAATTTGAACCTCCACCTACACAACCTATTACAATATCCGGATATTCGTCTATAAGTTCCATTTGTAGTTTTGCTTCTTCTCCAATGATGGTTTGATGCAAGAGTACATGATTTAAGACGCTTCCTAATGTATACTTTTTAACTCCTCCACTCTTTGCTGCAACTTCTATTGCCTCTGAAATTGCTATACCTAAACTTCCTGTGTTGTTAGGGTCTTTTTTTAGTATTTCTCTACCGAAGTCGGTTGTATCGCTCGGGCTGGGTATAACCTTCGCACCATAACTTTGCATTAGAATTCTACGGTAAGGTTTTTGATTGAAGCTGATCTTGACCATATACACAGTGCATTCAAGGTTAAACATACTGCAAGCTATCGATAGAGCTGTGCCCCATTGTCCTGCTCCGGTTTCAGTTGTCAAACCAAGTATCCCTTCTTTCTTGTTATAGTATGCTTGGGCTACAGCTGTGTTTAGTTTGTGACTGCCTGAGGGGCTGACACTCTCGTTCTTGTAATATATTTTTGCGGGAGTATCTAATGCTTTTTCCAATCTATACGCCCTTCTCAGAGGAGTAGGTCTCCATAGTTGATAAATATCCATTATTTCACCAGGTATAGAGATATATCTGTCTTGAGATACCTCTTGTTCTATCAACCCTTTCGGAAAAATCGCTTCTAAATCAGATGGATTTATAGGTTGAAGAGTTTGAGGGTTTAACGGAGGTGGGAGAGGTGAGGGCATATCTGGATTTATGTTATACCATGCATCCGGCATTTTTGAAGGTTCTAAATTTATCGTGTAATGATGTTTATTCATAGCAAGGCTCCTTGAATGTTAGGGTTTGCATAAAAAAATATATGAAGTAAACTTAAGAAGTAGTATAGATTAACAAAAATAACATAAAAAAATAAAGCAACTCCGAGAGTAATTCTATAAGCCGGATTTTGTCTAAAGGCTAAAGAGCCTTCGAGACGGTCATTACTCTAAGATACAGGTCACCCTGTATCTTTAGCTCCCTACCCGGGGACATTGCGCGGGCCACGCTCAAGCGTCCCCCTATTTGGGATTGCTCCAGGTGGGGTTTAGCAAGCCGTCGTGTCACCACGACGCTGGTGCGCTCTTACCGCACCTTTTCACCATTGCCGGCGGTTACAAACTATAACCGCTTAGGCTGTGTGTTTTCTGTGCCACTTTCCGTCGGGTCGCCCCGCCTTCGTGTTACGAAGCACCTTGCCCTGTGGAGTCCGGACTTTCCTCGTCAGGTATTACCTGACGCGACCGTCCGAATTACTCTCGGAGTTTATTAAATTTTTAAATTAATAGTTTGAGATTTTTGTCTTACTATCTTTGTAATTAGAACATTGTATATTTAATTATTGTTGACAATGCTCCTGCTCACACTTGAACAAGTGTGGAGAGTTGGAATATAGGTAGAAACAATGCAATAATAATCGACCCCACCACTATACCCATTATACCTATCAAAATCGGTTCTATAAGACTTGTCAATGCATCTACTTTTGCTTTCACTTCGGAATCATAAAAATCCGAAATTTTCTTCAGCATATTTTCCAATTCACCCGTTTTTTCTCCTACTGCTATCATTCTTGTGACCATAGGTGGAAATACGCCAGATCTACCAAGTGGTTCCGATAGAGGCTCACCACTGCGAACGCTATCGGAGGACTGGCGTATAGCTTTTCCAAAAACCGAGTTGCCAGAGGTTTTTTCAACTATTTCGAGAGCTTGGAGTATGGGAACTCCACTTCTAATGAGTGTAGCAAGAGTTCTTGTAAACCTACTTATTGAAACCTTTCTTATTAAATCTCCGAATACTGGGAGTCTTAACTTTACCTGGTCTATATTATACCTCCCGAGATCTGTGGAACCATAAACTTTTAGGAAAGCGACTATACCTATGATTGAGCCCACTATAATTGCCCATGCGTAGGGAGTTCTTAATATATTACTTAAGTTAATCAGGAACTGAGTAGGACCCGGAAGTTCTCTATTAAAGCTTGCAAATATTTCTGCAAACTGAGGGACCACAAATATAACTAATCCTGTAGCTATTAGAATTATCATGCTAAATGCTACTACTGGATAGGTCATAGCTGATTTGATTCTTCGTTTTAATTCCTCAGATGCTTCAAGGTACTCTGCAAGTTGAAGTAAGACCCCATCTAAGTCGCCACTTGCTTCTCCCGCCCTAACCATACTTACATAAAGTTCAGGAAATGCTTTTGGATATCTTTTTAATGCGTCGGAAAATGTTTCACCTGCTTCTACATAATCTCCTATGCTGTTTATTACTTTTGCAAAATTTGGATCTTCAGTTTGTTCCGCAAGAATTTCTAACCCCTGTAGTAGGGGAAGTCCCGCACTGATTATTGTAGATAACTGTCTCGTAAAGACCAATAAATCTGCTGGTTTTACTCTTGTAGATTTAACCCCACCTATGGAAAAGCCTAAGAAAGTCCGCTCTTCCTCCACGAGTTTATCGGGATAGAGTCCCTTTATTTGAAGTTGTTGCATTGCATGTTGTTTGCTATCAGCTGTGATGGTGCCCCGATGTTTTCCTCCTTTATTATCTCTTGCCACATAACTGTATACTGGCATTTACTTACTCCTTACCCTTCATAAAATTTTTTGAAGTTGTCCTTTATGGATATTCTATTTTACAATAAACATATTTACATTATTCTACAAAAATAGCTTTTCTTACAAAAATTTAAATAAGGAGGTTAAAGATGCTATATACCTTACCGCCACTCCCGTATGAGCAAAATGCTTTAGAGCCCTACATAAGTGCCGAGACTATCTCTTATCATTATGGGAAGCATCATCAAGCATATGTTAATAATCTTAACAAGCTAATTGAGAATTCTCCACTAAAGGGTAAAAATCTCGAGGAAGTAATAATAGAATCTGAAGGAGGTCTTTTTAATAACTCTGCTCAAGTATGGAACCATACATTTTATTGGAATTGCCTTACTCCTAATTTCACTCCTCCATCTCCAGCATTTTCCAAAGAAATTGAAAAAACTTTTGTGTCATTTGAGGCTTTTTTAGACCAGTTCAAGAACAGTGCAGTGACCTTGTTTGGTTCTGGTTGGGCATGGTTAGTATACGATAATGGGAATCTAAAGATTGTCCAGGGCTCCAATGCAGACCTCCCAATGAGACATAATCAAGTCGCCTTATTGACCATTGATGTATGGGAACACGCTTACTATATTGACTATCGAAATGATAGGGCAAAGTATGTAGAGCAGGTATTGAAAAATCTTATTAATTGGAAATTCGTAGAAGAAAATTATGAAAAAGCTAGGAGTAGTTAGTAGATTTAATGTGGGTTAAAGAAAAAAATCTGATTTTAAATATTATTAAAGAAGACATTTTTTTATCTCGCTTTCCTGAAAGGGTACTTGATAAATGGGTAGATTATTTAGTTCTAAGAAAATACTCCAAAAATCAGGTGATATACTTTCCTTATGAGCCTACGAAAAACTTATTTTTAGTTCATAGGGGTAGGGTTAGAATTACTAAGGTATTAGGGGAGCAAAAAAGATTTACATTCAGGCATGCGGTAGAAGGCGATTTTTTTGGAGAGGAAGGAGTATTCGGTATTTCTACAAGGGACAGTTTTGCTGAAAGTATTATTGCTTCAGAGGTTTGGATAATACCAACAAAAAAGTTTTATGAATTATTACTGGAAAATCCTGAAATTACTTTCAGCTTTTCCAAAAAATTATTCTTGAGAACGCTTTATTATGAGAGTTCTATGCTAAAGATGATTAGTTACCCAATAATGGTTAGACTCGTGCAACATATATCAAATGAAATGAGAAAATTAAAGACTTCAGAAGGGACTTTTAAAATCACCCATCAAGAGCTTGCAAACTTATTAGGAGTAAGGAGAGAAACTATCAGTGCATGTTTGAGGGAATTGGAAATAAGGGGCTTTATTGAAAAAAGAAAAGGAAGTATAATAGTAAAAGAACTCGAGAAGATGGAGAATTGGTGCAAAAGTAATTTTTCAATAAACTACTATTAGTTCTATTAAAGGACTCAACACTTTGAGGAATATATGTATGGAAGTAAACATGAAAGATGTTCTTGCAGTGCTTCTTGCAGGCGGGGCAGGGGAAAGACTTCACCCGCTTACCCGTAATAGGGCAAAACCTGCAGTTCCTTTCGGGGGTATATACCGCATTGTGGACTTTACCCTCTCAAACTGTATAAATTCGAATTGTCGTAGAATACAAGTGTTAGTCCAGTACAAGTCGAATTCGTTATCCAGACATATCCGAAATGCATGGAACATAGTCCACCGAGAATTAGGTGAATTTATCGATATAATTCCACCTCAGATGAGAATAAATGATAGTTGGTATTTGGGAACTGCAGATGCTATCTACCAAAATCTATACTCAATTGATCAAGAAGACCCCAAAATTGTTCTCGTCCTTGCGGGAGACCATATTTATAAGATGGATTACCAGAAAATGATTAAATATCATCTTGACCACGAAGCAGAGCTTACAATTTCTGCTTTAGAAGTGCCTCGAAGTGAAGCCTCTCGCTTTGGCGTGATGGAAGTAGATAAGAATAATCGAATAATTGGATTTGAGGAAAAGCCAGAAAATCCACGACCTCTTCCTGATAATCCCGAAAAGTGCCTGGTATCTATGGGTATTTATGTTTTTAATAGAAACCTTCTAACTAAGGCAGTGACTGAAGACGCTGAAAAACCCAATTCTCAACATGATTTTGGGAAAAATGTAATCCCGAGGTTAATAGAGACTAACCGCGTATATGCCTATCCATTTCAGGATGAGAATAAGAAGGAAATACCTTATTGGCGTGATGTAGGTACTATAGACAGCTACTGGGAAGCGAATATGGATTTAGTAGAAGTCACCCCACTGTTTAACCTCTATGATAGAGAGTGGCCTATAAGAACAGTTCTTCCTTCTCGTCCCCCTGCAAAATTTGTATTTGCAGATTTTGGTCATAGATTAGGTGTGGCATTAGACTCCATTGTTAGTCCAGGATGCATAATAAGTGGGGGAATGGTGAGACATTCGGTCCTATCAATCGATGTCCGAATTAATAGCTACGCTTATGTAGAAGAATCTATTTTATTTGACGGATGTAATATAGGGAGACACTCAAGGATTAGACGCGCTATTATCGAGAAAAATGTTTATTTACCGGACAATACTGTAATAGGCTATGATCTCGAGGAAGATGCAAAAAAATATCGAGTGACACCATCCGGTATAGTAGTAGTAGAGAGAATTAATACATAATGCCTCATATTAAGAAATCAGAGTAATTTCTAATCACAAGTTGGGTGTTTATTCGTGGATATGATAAAAATTTATAGCCTGTTTTTGCTCCTTAATCTTGGCTGGATTGTTATGATTATCATGTGCTCTTGTCCTGTCTTTTCAGATGTCACGGTAAATACCGATTCTCTTGAGTCCAAAGTCTCATTGAAAATTCCTCAATATGTTTTTGAGATATGCGACGAAAAAAGACTGAAGGAAGTAGAATCTTTGGATAAGCTTCTTAATGATATTAGCAAACTTGAGAACATATTGAACATTCTAAAGAAAACAAGAAATTTAGATTATGTCGAAATGATTCTATCTTGCATAGATAAGAAATATAACTTGGCTTTAGAGTTGTTCCCAAAAGAAATTGAAGTGTATGATGAGTACGGTGCTTTTCTATATGATTACAAAAAAGACATTTTGAATGCAGTGAAGATTTGGGAAAGGGGTTACTTACTATCTTCTGAGCACCCCAGTATAAATAATAATCTTGCTCTACATTATTTCCATTATGGTGATTATGAAAAAGGTTGGCATCATCTCCAAAAAGCATTAGAATTTGGTAAAGATGACCCCAATATTCTTTATAATTCTGCTCAAATATATTTCTTATATAGGAACCAAATACGAGCATTTACAGGATGGGCATTTGAAAAAATATATGGAGATGGGATGGAGTTTTCAAGGCGTTCTGCTGAGCTCGCCTCGGATGATTTTGAAATAGTTAAAGACTACGCTTTGAATTTTTTTGTGGCTTTTCAGTTTAACCTACCTTTTGACGGAAAAAACTGTATAATAGCATGGCAAAATGCTCGAAAGGTTGCAAGAACAGAAGATGAGGTCTTTTACACATGGGTGAATGAGGCTCGAGCTTGGTTGGCTATTGGAAAACTCAAAGAGGCAAAGAAATGCCTCATTGAAGCACAGAAAATAAGACCCGATAGTGAAGTTGTTAAAAATATACTACAAAAAATTGAATCTGGGGAAATAGAGAAAGAGATTAAAGGAGAGGAAAGCACAAAGAGTAGTATTTCTGAACAAAATAATATGAATAACAAGTGGCTCTCGCCGAGAAAAAATTTTAGAGGAAGGACCGGCCAAAATCCTCTATACAAAGTTCCAAGCTTTTTTAAAAAGGATAGAGAGTAATGAGATATTACTATTCTCATTTTTATCATAGAGAGTCAAGTCTATTTAATTTTTCCATTACTCAGGGAGTTAGGTTTCTTATACTTTTGAATTTTACTATTTTTATATTACAGTTATGCGCTGGAGTTTTCATTACCGCAATTTTAGGTGTAATGAACATTGCACATTTCCAGCCTTTTTTGCCAGCAAACACATTAATGGGTCTTGTTTTAGGTTTCTATATCCCAAACTTTCTTAAAGGTATGATCTGGGAACCAATTACTTATCAGTTCCTCCATTCGGGACTGAGCCATTTGTTTTTCAATATGCTTTGGTTATTTGTTTTCGGTCCAGATGTGGAGCTTTATTTTGGGAGAAAGAGATTTTATGTCTTCTATTTATTTTGTGGCGCACTTGCGGTACTGTCTAATCTATTTCCCTATGTACTAACTGGTCACCATAACCCGGTTATAGGAGCCAGTGGTAGTGTAATGAGTGTTTTAATGGCATTTGCATATTTGAATCCAGAAAGAGAGTTTTTTTTGTTCCCATTTCCTATTCCAATAAATGCTAAAGGAATTGTGCTCATGGTAGTAATCCTTAATCTCCTATATTCACTCGGCGAATCTAATTATTCTGTATTGACTCATCTGTGTGGATTAGGATGTGGGTATATTTTCGTAAGTTTGGAATATAATGGATATCTGTACAAAATTTGGAATAAATTAGGCATCTGAGATTAGATTTTGATATGTTTCCAAGTCTTCAAGAATTCTTGATGTTCGTTCTAATAATTGTAGTGTTGTATTTTACTGGTTTACTTCCCATAGTAGTTCAAATGTTAAAGGAGTTAAGAACTTCACCTACCGCTCAAAATAGAAAAAACCTTTCAGATACTCTCGGAAAGAAATATTCAGATTTAGAGGTATGTTTTAAGCTATTGGGTGTTTCACCAAGTGCTTCTTGGGAAGAAATAGAAAAAGCCTATAGAGAAAAAGCAAAAATACATCACCCAGACAAAGGAGGAGATGAAGACGCTATGAAAGCACTAAATGATGCTTACGAAATGCTAAGAAAGCTCTATTTGGCGAATAAGAATAAAAATGGGAGATAATTATGAAGTTTGCTCGGAGGGAATTTCTATTAGGTGGATTGTCTTTGTACCCCATTTACAAAAATTTTTTTGTCTCAAAAGGTAAAAACCGGAGAGGTAGAGTTGTAATACTTGGTTTTGACGGGGTAGAACCTACAATTGTAAAAAAGATGTTATCCGAAAAGAAATTACCATCCATAGCTAATCTGATAGCCAGAGGAGTGTTCACCTCCCTTAATACTACAATCCCGCCTCAATCACCTACTGCTTGGTCAAGTTTTGCGACCTCTAAAAACCCTGGAGCCCACGGAATCTACGATTTCATTAAAAGAGATCCTGCGACCTACCTTCCCGGTGTTTCACTTGGGATGGTGCATCCTCCGGAGTTTGACAGTAACGGAAATCTTAAAAAGGCTCCTTATTTTGAGAATTATAGAAAGGGGGAAAGTTTTTGGAAAGTTGCCGATGAGTATGGGGCAAGGTGCAAAGTGATAAATATGCCTTATTGTTTTCCTCCTGATGAATTGAAAAATGGCTTAATGTTGAGTGGGTTAGGTGTTCCGGATATCAGAGGAACAGAAAGTTTTTTTTATGCCTTTTCAGATAGATTTACTACTGAAGAACTTAATAAAGATATCTCGGGAGGTACAAAGATAAAGTTAAATTTCCAGGGAAACGAAGCAAAAGTAGAGTTTTCTGTATCTAAGAATCCCTATGAAAAGAAATCTTATATAAAGTTAAGTCTTGTATTTATTAAGAGTAAAGAATCCAATGGTCAAATTGTTATTAAGTTGCCTGATGATAGAGAGATAATCTTAAAAGAAGGGGAGTGGTCCCAGTGGATTGAGTGGGTATTCAAAGTTCCTAACACTGATTACACAATCTATGCTATCAGCAGATTTTGGGCAAGGGAAGTGGGAGAGCATACATATATTTATATGACTCCATTTCAATATCATCCTGAACACCCCATTATACCTATAACTTCTCCCTCTTCATATTCTACAGAGCTTGCAAAAAGATATGGGCTGTATAAAACTATCGGATGGAACTATGATACTCATGCTTTACGCCAAGATGTGATAACGGAAGATTTTTTTATCGAAGATGTAAAGAAAACTATGTCGTGGCATGAAAAACTGGTGTTAGACGAGATTGCAAAAGGGGACTTTGATTTGATGATAGGTATGTGGATGGCTACGGACAGAGTTGCTCATTTATTCTGGAGATTTCGGGATCCTACACATCCTATGTTTGAGGAAGATAAAGCAAGGTTGTATGGCGAAGTTCTCGAAGAAACATACAAGATAATGGATAGGATAGTGGGTAATGTTATAAACTGTATTTCCCAAGATGATTTACTTATTCTAATGTCAGACCACGGATTTACTTCTTATAACAGAGGTTTCAATCTTACTACTTGGTTAATTCGGGAAGGGTACTTAGTTGTTGAAGGACAAAAAGACTCTACCACAGCTTACAATGACCAACCATACCTTCAAGGTTACGATTGGATGAAAACTAAGGCATACGCATTAGGTTTAGGTTCTATATACTTAAACCTTGAGGGCAGAGAAGGTGAGGGTATAGTTAATAGGGCAGAATATAATAGATTGGTAGATGAAATAAGGAACAAATTACTATCTGTTAAAGATCCTACCACAGGCAAGCCTATAGTGAAGAATGTATACACCAAGAAAAATTATTCTGGAATCTCCTTAAGCTCAGCTCCTGATTTAATTGTAGGGTATTGTGAGGGTTATCAAACAACTAAAGCATCCGCAAAAGGCTCGGCTCCAAAGGATATAGTAGAAGATAACAGAGATAAATGGAGTGGAGACCATGTTGGCACTGCCTATGAGCTTATACCGGGAATGTTTATTTCAAATATAAATATCAACACACAACCAGATATTAAAGATATAGCCCCTACTACGCTTTCATTTTTAGGCATCCAAATACCAGATGATTTCGAGGGTAAATCCCTAATTTAGCAAATTTTCTAAGGCTTTTATTCTAACCATACCAGGTTCTGTCTCTTTCTTTATTTTTTAGTGCGGTATGAATAGCAATTTTTGCATCTTCTTCTACTTGAAAATCGAAAATACCTGCACATATAAAATCTGCACCGTGCTTAAATGCATAGTCGAAACCCTTTTTAGGGTGTAGAGCACCTCCAGCTAATACTTTGAAAGCAATCCATGGGATTCTTATATTTTTCATAACCTCTTTAGTTTTTTCAGGATCAAAATCCCATTTATTGTCATAATATTCAGGGTGTTTTGCAGACCAATATGTAAGAGGGTGAAATGTCTTCATATAGAAGTCAGGATATATCTTTTCCTTCTCACACGAAATGATTACTTCTATAGAGTGTGCTCCAATACCTGATATTACACCTTTTTTTCTGATGTATTCTACAAGTCTTCCGAGAAGTTTGGTGTCCTTTTGTTTGACAAATTCATCGCATACCTGTCCTTGGATGTATGCACCTACAGCGTTATTATCTATTGCAATATCTATATCCTCATAAAGATTTGACCTTTTTGGTTTCGCTTGTGCTATCCACTGAATTTTACCTTTATAGTCTCTCCAATACCGAGTTAAAATGTCTATGGTTCTATCGTCTACTCTCATGATGGCGGTATTTATTCCATTAGCTTCGTAAAGTTTCAGAGTTTCTATTATTTTTTGAGTAGTAAAGTAATTCCTCATAAGTTTGGACACATAAATTAAGTCTCTACTATGGGCAATTCCGCTAATAATATTACCCCCTGCGATCAACCTACTTATCTCTACATTTCCTATTTTCCCTATAGGCATGTCCCTATCAGTTTTGTAAGGAGTAATTTTTAACTCTAAGTCCTCCAGCGTCTCTTCACTTTCAGGTATTTCAGTAGGAAAATTATCATTGTTCTGAGCAATTAATGAAGTAGGGATTAAGGATGCTCCGGAAATACCGCAAATGAAACTTCTCCTTGATATTTTGAAGGTCATATTCTTCACCTTTTGAAAGTTTTTTATTATATAATTTTATCAGGATGGAAAAACATTTGAGAACAATGAAGGAGATTTACTAAATGACTGATTATGCTAAATATGCTCGTTATGCCGAGAAAATAACTCTATTTAATGGACTTATGCCGGAAGAGGTTGAAGATATAATTAAAAGAGGGAAGGTTGTTTTTTTTAGAAAAGGTGAAACAATCTTTCATGAAGGAATGATGGGAAGTAATTTATTTGTAGTTCTCAGTGGTAAGATAGGAATATATAAAAAAGACCAACTCATAGCAAAATGCCATATAGGAGATACTTTTGGAGAAATGGCAGTGCTAAACAAAAAGCCAAGGACTGCTACCGCCACTGCCTTGGAAGAGAGTAGGTTGTTATGCTTGAGCGAAAGCCAAATTAACGATATCATGGAAAAAAGGGTAGCTATAAGATTATTATTGAACGCTATACACATTTTGAGTGAAAGATTAGAAAACAGTAATCAGCTTAACTTTGAAATGAGACGGATATTGGAAAAATATAAAATATCCTTGCCTTCAAAAGAACATGATAAGCAAAAAACCGAAGGATAAAAATTAACATTTGGGGAAGAAAAATCTTGAGGAATAGAGTTCTTACTTCTAATACTTCATCGAGAGATAGGTTTCTATCGGCCCTTATTCTTGGAGCTGTTTTGGGATTATTTATGGGCATTTTCGTAAAAATGTTTTTAACACCAATAAGAAGTATTCCCGAACAAATGAGATTTGCAAGTCAAAAGAAATTGGAAAAAACTGTACCTATGAGCAAGGGAAATTTTGACTTTCCTAATGACCATCCTACGATTATATATATAAAAGCATACCAAAATGATGACTGGGAGAAAGTTGTAGAACAGACTTTATGGATAAGAGAGAGGTTAAGAACGGTCTGGGAAGAAACTAAATCTTATGAAAAACTTGAGGAAGTCAAGAGGTCTATAATCAATGAAATTAGTAATAGAGATGTAAATTTCAATTGTCTTAAGAAAAACGGCGTTGAAGATAAGTATCTCTTTACTAAAGATGCAAAGGTTTTACCTATTGCTTGGGAAAAAGAAGCTGATTTTCACGACCCAAGAGTTAAAGAAAAAGTTTGGTTTTCGATAGAATACTTAAAACCATCCCTGGCTTTGAGGAATGAAAAGCAGTTTCCCATAAAATCACTTGTAGTTGCTTTGTGTGTAAATAGTGATGGATACATTGTAAAATCGAGTATAATAGGTAATGCGGAAATTGTCTTGGATAGCATTAAATTGTGGGAGATTTCTAAAGGAGATTAGCTATGCCGTTAGCTTCATGTGCGAGATGCGGAAAAATGTTCAGTAAAAAAAGTTCACCTGTGTGTTCCTCTTGCCAGAAGGCGGAGGATGAGGATATAGAGAAAGTAAGAAAGGTTGCTCAAGAGATTCCTAATCTTTCAGCGGAAGAACTTGCAGAAAAGGCAAATGTTGATATAAGTGTCGTACTTAGGATGATTGATATGGGGCTATTAGTAAATATTCTTGAAAGTTCGAAAGAAGTCAGATGTGGTATGTGTGGTGCTCCTGCTATAAGCATAACAAAGAAGTTGTGTCAAGCTTGCCTTGAGAAACTTAATGTTGAAGTACTAAAAGCACAATCACAAATAAAATTGGAAGCTAAAAAGCCTCCTAAGATTGGCGAATCTCTCAATGTGCATGAGGAGTTAGAGAGGAAAAGAAAAGAAATATGAGTAAGCAACAAAGAAAGAATTTTAAGCAACTTTTGGTCGGCGTAATAGTAATTATTGTTATTTTTTTTGCCCTTATTCTAATATTGATAAAGACTTTGCCTCCCACGACTCCAAAATTTAAATCTTTTGAAGAAAGCCCTATTGTAAATCAAAGAATTATTAATCTTGAAAAAAGCAAAAAGTGAATTAGTAGTACTTTGTATTTGAAATGAGTGCTTCGTATGTGGATAAAAGAGTAGCAGTTTTATATATCTCTGTCTTTTTATATTGTTTTCTGTCTCAACATGACCTTTTATCTTTAGAAATTACTATTACTACACCCACTGCCAATTTTAACATCGCTGTTGAATCGAAAGAATATGACGGGAAACCTTATTTGAACCTTTCCAATGTATTATCAGGTTTCGGTTTATCTTTATCAGTGTCTGAAAATGTAATAAGTTTCACAAAAGAAAATACTCGAGTTGAGATGAATTTAAATTCCACATATCTTACTACTACACGAGATAATATTACTAAATTATTACAGCTCTCATATCCTCTAAAAGTAGATCAAAATGCTATATGGATAGAGTTTACTGATTTGGTCCGGATATTAAAAGATTCGTTGGGGTACCAAGTTTACTCAAGGGAATTGTCTCTCGCATCGGCTTCACAAATTGGGGAGTTTGCTGAAATCTTTGTTCCCCCGTCTGTATCTAAAAAGAATGAAACAAGAAATTCCAAAGATACATCATCAAATGATCTAAAGAAAAGTAATTGTTGGAGAAATATCTTAATTATTCCTGGGCATAGTTTTTTAGGTGATGGCATAAACCTTTCCGAAAAGTGTAAAGAAAGAGATATAAATGAAAAGTTATCGAGAGAATTTTTAGAAGAGATAAAATCTTTGGAGGTTAATGTAAAACTCGCAAGTAGTAACACCGAGTCTAAGATAGAGCACATAAAAAGATATATTAACCAGGAAAAACCTGACATAATATTATCCATTCATATAGGGTATCCAACATCTGATACAGCATCGGCTAACATTTTTTATTCCAGAACTGGAGACTTGGAAAAAGATCAATTAATTGTTGAGTTTATAGATAGGCTTGTAGAAAATACCCAAAGGTTAGAAAGTTATCCTGTTCCTAAGGTATACTTATCTCCTTTAATCTTCTCTTCAATGCTTGGAATATCTGAGGTTTTAATAGAATTTTTTCCCAAAAGTATTCCCACGAGTGATAAATACATACTCGAAGATACTGTAAATTATAAACCCTATTTAGAACTAATAGTGAGTTCATTAAGACAGTTCTTAACGGAAAAGTGTAAGTAATAATGAGTTTATTCAAGAACATATTTTCGATAATTTGGCCCATTCTTACTTTGGGAATCTTGGTTATATTGTTTTTACAAGTTTTAAATATTGCAGAAAAACCTTCCCAGCTTCTCTCAGAGACTTTGAGTATCCCTATGCCTAACCAAAAGAACCTACCCTCTCAAGAGGTTACTACCTTAAAAACTACGAAGATAAAAGCCTATTTCATAAATTTAAATTTAATGTGCCTTGAGAGATTAGATATTGATGTGGAATATGGTGAGAGCGTTGAAGCTACCTGCCGAAATGTATTATCTGCTATGAGAAATCATGAAAATGAATTACTCTTATCGCCACTGCCAAAAGAAACAGATATCAGGGGCATTTATCTTCTGGAAAGTGGAGAGTTAGTAATTGACTTACCTGCTATTGTTTTTAAAGCATTGCCCATACCTAAGACGGCTACAACAGAAATGTTATGGGTTTATTCTCTCACAAATACACTTTTGCAGAGCGAAATCTACAAAGATATTAAAGTTTCGAGTTTAAAAATTCTCATAGAAGGCTCTGAGCCATCTGTAGATTTTTTTGAACATATAAATATTGTTTCTCCTTTTTCTGCAGATTATTCATCGACATGTACTAATGATTCTTAAGACGAGAGTTCTATGGTTACTTCTCCACTAAAAGACTTGCCTATAGGGGTTTTTGACTCGGGAGTTGGAGGGCTCACTGTTCTGAAGGATTTGCTCAAAAAGCTTCCAAATGAGAGCTTCTACTATCTGGGGGACACTGCAAGAGTTCCTTATGGTACAAGATCAAAAGAAACCGTAATAAAGTATGCTCGTTCTTGTGTAAAATTTCTTCTTTCGAAAGATGTCAAAATTTTGGTGATTGCATGCCATACAGCTTCATCTTATGCTATTCCTGTATTAAAGAGTGAAATAGAGTTACCTATAATAGGAGTGGTAGAACCGGGCGCGAGGTCAGCTGTAAGAAAAACCAAGAATAATAGGATTGGTATTATAGGAACAGAGGGTACTATCAGAAGTGGCTCATATCAAACTCACATAAAGATATTAAATCCAGATGTCGAGGTATTCTCGCGTTCATGCCCTCTTTTCGTCCCATTGGTAGAAGAAGGGTGGGTCGAAGGTCAAGTCCCTTACTTGATTGCTCAGGAATACTTACACTCTCTAATACTTAATAAAATAGATGTTCTTCTATTGGGATGCACCCATTATCCTTTACTCATCCCTACTATTTCAAAATTAACTACTTCAATAGAAATCGTTGATAGTTCTAAGGAAACTGCGGAGGAAGTTTACAATGTCTTGAAAAGCAAGAATTTGATAAGAGAAAATATTGACACAATTAATCAATCTGTTAGGTATTATGTGACGGATAACCCTGAAAAGTTTGTAGAAGTAGGACAAAGAATACTCGGTTCTCCTATAGAAAATGTAGAATGGATTGATTTATAAAAAAGTTGGGTATTTGTATTAGATGGCTGTAGCAATTCCTAACCAAGAAAGTAAGAAACTTACCCAAAATAAAAGATGGTTTTTTCTACCATTTATATTTTTGGGGATGTTTGCATTGACTCTATTTATAACAGGAATTTTAGCATTAATTTTTTATGTACAGTTCCTGAATAACAGGGTTGTGGATTTTAGAGGAGCATCTGAGCATTTCCATACCGCTCTCGAAAGAGTTCTTACAGAACATCATTTAAAATATGAGCCATTGGGTGAGCCTAAAGTTGCTAATTCCGATGGAAAAATATTTACCTACCGAGAGTACACTGTTTATTTACTGAACTCCCTCGAGGTTGATGAATTAATTAATAACATAAGAGCCTCTATTTTTAGAATAGGTCTTTCACCGAAATTTGATGATAGTAGTGGCTCCCTTCCGTTTATATCAGCCTCATACAGTAATCTGGAGATAGCGAGGATTTATCTGAATTCTGTTGATAAAAAAGAAGATTTTGACTACATCCAATTGCTAAAAAACATTACCGAATATACGAGGACCTTCATTAAAAAAAATCTACCTGATTCCGAAATTATTGAAAGTTTGGCGGAGTTTAATTCGGATTCTGAAACTACTTGGGTTCACAAAACTATAACAGTAATTTGTCCTGAATTAAGATTTGAAGATGTGGCTTCTAATTACAGAGATTTTCTTCTTTCAAAATATCCCATATCTAACCTAAATATAAAATACGAGTCAAACAAGATAGAAGTAATTTATAATTTTCGAAAAGTCTTGACTATCTCTATAACTAATACCATTTTTGACAGGAATAAGATAAATACTGGGATACTCTCGGTAAAAGTTCCAGAGTTTTATTTATACTACCCTGAAATAAATAGAGATACTCAAGATATATTTTCTGAACAAAGTAATCAATCTGAGAACTTCTCCATTTTATTCTCTATATTTCCTAACCGTGATCCACTGCTTCCTGAGCAAATTGACTTTTCGGAGGGATATGTGTGGAACTATGAACAACTATCAGTCCGGAACTTGGCACGAGTGGTTATAATTCTTGATGATGGGGGGTATAGAAATCCCGAAAACGAGCCGGCTTTAGACCTTCCTACAAGTGTAATATTTTCAATAATTCCCGATGCGTATTATGCAAAGCAATTTGCGGATATAGCTAATAAAAAAGGCTTCCAGGTCATGATTCATCTCCCTATGCAAAACAAACCTGGAGTAACTAAACCAACCTATTCTACTGAGCTATTAACAAATATGTCAGAAGAGGAAATAAGAAGCCGAATTTCTAAAGCTTGTGAATTGATACCTTATGGGAAAGGTATTAATAATCATACAGGTAGCGTCTTTACTTTGAAACCTGAACCTTTGAGATTTTTAGCTAAAATTCTGAAAGAAAAGGAGATGTTCTTTGTGGATAGTGTGGTAGTTTCAAAAAGCATCGCCCACGATATTATGATAAAAGAGGGAGTTACTGCTTATAAAAGGGATGTATTTCTTGACCATGAGTATACTTCTACAGGGATAAAAAATAGATTGAATGAACTTAAGTCTATTGCTAAAAAGAGAGGATTTGCGATAGGCATAGGTCATTTTAGAGAATTAACTATACAAGTACTGAAAGAAGAGATTCCAAAATTTGAAAGGGAAGGAATAAAGTTAGTTAACTTAAGAGGGAAATATTAGAGACCATGTATGTTTTAGGTATAGAAACCTCTTGTGATGAAACAGGCGTGGCTATAGTAAAGAATGGCAGAGATGTTATTAATAACTATTTTGCCACTCAGGTGCCCATACATGCTCAATTTGGAGGGGTAGTGCCAGAAATAGCCTCGAGACAGCATCTTATACACATAACTTATCTTGTAAGAAAAGTATTAGAGGAAAGTAATGCAATTCCAGATGCTGTAGCAGTAACTCAAGGTCCCGGTTTAATGGGTTCTTTACTTGTAGGCGTAAACTTTGCTAAAGCTTATGCGTGGGCTAATAAAATTCCTATAATTCCCATTCATCACATCGAAGGTCATATTTTCTCAGCTATGTTGTTAGAAAAATCACCAGAGTTCCCATTTTTGGCCCTTGTAGTAAGTGGGGGGCATACAATGCTTATCGAATGTAAAGCTCCTCATGAATATAAAATAATAGGCAACACTCGAGATGACGCAGTTGGGGAGTGCTTTGATAAGGTAGCAAGATTATTGGGATTACCCTATCCCGGAGGACCTTCTATACAGAAGACCGCAGAAAAAGGCAATCCACATGCTATAAAATTTCCATTAGGTTTGTCATCGGGAGAGAACTTGGAATTTAGTTATAGTGGATTAAAGACTTCTGTTCTCTATAAAATAAAAGACACTCCCCAGTCTGAGAAGACAGAACAGTGGTTAGCAGATATTTCTGCAAGCTTTCAATGGTGTGCTATCGAGGTCCTAATTAATAAAACGAAATTAGCACTTAAAAAAACTGGCTTAAAGAAGTTAGTTATTGGAGGAGGGGTCTCTGCAAATGCTCTTTTAAGAAAGCGAGCTGTAGAGGAATTAGATGCAGAAATTTTTCTCCCGCCGCTCAAATATTGCTTAGACAATGGAGCCATGATAGCTTCCGCAGGGTATTCGAGATTGTTTCATGGGTACCAGTCCGATTTTTCTTTTACCGCAAACCCATCACTACCACTATGCTAATTACCTTCTGAAGTTCCAATCCAGTTTGGAATATTTTTCTTCAGCCAGATCATTTATCTCAGAAATTTCTTCTTCTGTTATTTCAAAAGGAGTAAAGTCGTTACAAAATGCCTCAACAATAATTTCAACCAATTGTTCCTTTGTGAATGGAAGTATTCCTACAAATTCTCGATGGGTTCTATTCATCCGGTATTCAGGTTGTTCTACAGGCATTTTTAATGTTTTTTCCATTAACTCATAGTCTACATCCCATAGAAGTGTTCCATGATGCAGTAAAATTTGACTATTTCTTCTTTGAGCGTTCCCACCTACTTTCCTATTTTTGTAGACGAGGTCATATATGCCCTTGATCTCTGTAAGAAGATTAAATTGTTCAAATATAACACTGACAATTTTACTAAGGATGTAGCTGTACGAGTTCTGAATATTTCGAACTTCAGGATGTTTAGCCAAGTTGTAATATAATGAAAAATTTAAGCAACCGGGTCCTTGTAATACCGCTCCCCCTGCACTGCACCTTCTTATTATCTTGATGTTGTTTCTTTCACAACTTTCTATGTAAACTGACTCTTCAACTTTTTGAGAATTTCCTATAGCTACAAAGTGAATAGGGCTCTCCCATATTCTCAGTATTTCCTCATCTAACATTTCTCGACTAAGTTTACGAAAAAAATATTCTTCGCAAGCTATGTTTGCCTCAGGTGAAATAAAAGATTGATACAACACTTTCATTTGTAAATCTTTCTACATAAAAGTTTTCAGAAATAGACTACAGAGGATAAAAA